>DAIDCO010000009.1:17731-48014 GCA_027309555.1 bacterium | reverse complement strand
CGCCCCGGGATGCGGACCACGACCGATTCGACCGGCGCCGCCGAAAGGAGCCCGGCGCGATAACGGCGGGCCACCTGTACCGTGAGCGCCGACCGGGGCGACCACTCGACGCGACGCCCCCAGCGTCCCCCGACCACGATCGAGGACGGGAGGACCTCGATGAACCTCGGCGCGGTGGAGAGCGAGAAGAGGACCCCCCCGACCGCCAGCGCGGCCGCGATCACGGTGAAGAGCGCGAGCCCGCTCTCTGCACCGGGGGAGCTTCCGGCGGACGTGCTGCGGTCGTAGACGACGAGGCCGAGGTAGAGGACGATCAGTCCGACGACGTAGGCGACGGCGATGCGGAACGCCCGTTGGCCGCCGGCGGTGTTCGGGCGACGGTCGGCGAGCGGGCCCGCGACCTCGCGGGCCGGAAGCTCGCCGCGCCGAACGGCAGGGCGCACGGTTCGCGCCCGCGGGATCCGCACGGCACGGGGGGCGCTCACAGCCTACCTAGTCATCGAACGGTCCGACCGCGGGCTTAAAACTGGCGGCCGAGGTCCGGGACCTCGATGACGACTCGAACCGAATACCTCGTCATGAACACGGCCCGGCCCCGCGAGTTCGTGAACCTTACGGAGCCGGTCCGCCGCATCGTACGCGGGAGCGGGGTGCGCGACGGGCTCGTGCTCGTCTCCTCCATGCACATCACGGCCGCCGTGTACGTCAACGACAACGAGTCCGGCCTCCTGCGCGACATCTCGGCCTGGGCGGACCGGCTCGCTCCGCCCGGGGAGTACGAACACCATCGAACGGGCGAGACGAACGGCGACGCCCACCTCAAGAACCTGCTCCTGGGTCACCAGGTCGTCCTTCCGGTGACCGAGGGCGACCTCGATCTCGGCCCGTGGGAGCAGGTCTTCTACGCCGAGTTCGACGGACGCCGTCCGAAGCGCGTTCTCGTCAAGGTGGTCGGAGACCCCTAGTGGGCCGGCCGCGCGAACCGCGGAACGGGACTCCGGCGCGGCCACGCGCACGAGGCTCGGCCGCTACGCCTCGAGGTGGGGGTCGTCCGAGTGCCCCGCGCCCTTCGGCCGCGGCAGCGGAGAGTGCGGATCGACGATCGGCACCTTGCGGGCGATCTCCTTCGCCATCGCCGAGCACGAGGAAGGAGTGACCGGCTGCTGGGTGTAGCCCGGGAGCGCGAGGTCGTAGGTGACGACCTTCTTCTCGGCGATCGTCTCCCAGACGGCCCGGAAGACCCGGTTCGCTGCCTCGGTCTCCCCCACGTGGCGTAACAGGAGCTCGACGCAGAGGATCTCGGCGACCGGATCGGCCTTGTCCTGCCCCGCGTACTTGGGAGCGGAGCCGTGGACCGGCTCAAAGACGGCGAGGTCCTCCCCGTAGAGCGCGCCCGGGGCGACTCCGAGACCGCCCGCGAGTCCCGCGCAGAGGTCGGAAAGGATGTCCCCGAAGAGGTTCGTCGTGACGATCACGTCGTACTCTTCGGGTTTCTTCGCGAGCTGCATGCACATGTTGTCGATGAGGCGCTCGTCCGAAGGAATATCCGGGTACTTCGCCGCCATCTCGCGGAAAGCGGCCTGGAAGAGACCGCCCGTCGTCTTCATGATGTTCGCCTTGTGGACGGCGGTCACGCGGCGGCGGTGCTCGCGCCGGGCGTACTCGAACGCGAAGCGGACGATCCGGTCCGATGCCTTGCGGGTGATGACGTTGACCGTCTCGGCGGCCGAGTGATCCCGGTCGACCCAGTGCTCGACGCCCGAGTAAAGTCCCTCGGTCGCCTCGCGGACGACGACGAGGTCGGTCTCGGGGAACCGGGTCCCCTCGCCGGCGATCGCTCGCGCCGGCCGGACCGACGCGTACAGGTCCAGCTGCTGGCGGAGCGCCACGTTCACGGACCGGAACCCGCTTCCGATCGGGGTCGTGATCGGCCCCTTGAGGGCGAGCTTGTTGCGGCGGATCGACTCGAGGACCCCGACCGGAAGGGGCGAGCCCTCCCGTTCGATCGCCTTCTCGCCGGCATCGACGACGTCCCACTCGATCGAAACCCCCGTCGCCTCCGCGACGCGTCGGGCCGCCGCGGTCACCTCCGGGCCGATCCCGTCGCCCGGGACCAACGTCACGCGATGGCTCATGATGTGGCTGCCTCGGGCGACGCCGAGCTTCGGGCGGATTTAAGCAGTCGGCCGAGGGACGGCGCTCACGGGGGCCGGGCGGTTGGGGCGAGCCGGGCGAGGACCCCGCGCAGGACCACATCGCGTGCGGCGGTCTCGTCGAGCGCCGTGGTCCAGACGATGATCAACCCATCCCAGGTCGCGGCGCCGATATCGGCGACCTCGAGGCGGGGAGGGGGCGCGGTCCCCGAGGCCGGGGCGAGACCGGCCGCGAGCTGCGCGACGGCCGATTCGACCGTCGTGACCGGCACGGCGAGCGGGAACGTCATCCGTACTCGACGCGCCTGCGGCGCGCCGGCGGTGGGTCGAAAGACGAGCGCTCCGAGCACGACCGAGTTCGGGACCTTCGCCGTCCGCCCCTGGTCGTCCCGGAGCACGGTGTAGATCAACCCGACGTCCTCGATGACCCCCGAGACGCCGGGGTACATCATCTCGTGGGGATAGCTCGGCCAGATCACCCCGTAGCTCGACGAAACGATCATCACGCGATCGCCCGGACGGAACGGGTCCGCGAGGACGAGCAGGAGTCCGGCGAAGACGTTGGCGAGCACCGTCTGCGCGGCGAGCCCGAGAACGATGCCGGCGAGCGCGCTCCCCAGGAAGATCGACTCGAGGGAGACCCCGGCGAGCTTGAAGAGGGCGAGCACCGCCCCCACCGCGATCAGGATGTGGAGGAAGAGGCGAACGGCGTGCGAGCGTGAGACCGCCCCGCGACGCAGGAGGAGCGCGTTGGTCGCGCCGCCCACCGCCCGGGCGACCAGCAAGGCGACCAGGATGATCGCGCCCGCCTCGAGCAACAGCACGATCGGCTGCGCGATCCCGCGCAGAACATAGGTATTGAAAACGAGGAAGATCGAGAACAGCACCCCGCCGATGACCAGCGCGACCAACAGGTCGCGCAGGAGAATGTAGAGAGGTCGGGGAGGCTCGGCCTGGGCCATGTCGCCAGGGCAACGGCCGAGGGGGATAGCAGTTTTCACCGGCGCCCGTTGCGGTAAACAGTATTCTTATAATCGATAGTAATACATTTACGCATGATGCCGACCGCCCACGCCGAAGTTCTCGCGACCGAATGGCTCCCTCCCGTCGCTCTCGGCCGTCAGGTCGAGGTGCGCGAGGTCGTCCGACGGCTCGACCCTCCCCTTCCCGGAGCTCCTTCTCCCTGGGTCGTCGGGGTTGCCGGGCCGAGTGGGTCCGGCTCCTCCGTGGTCGCACGGCGCGCTGCGAGGGAGGTCGCGGACCGAGTGCGGTCCGCGAGCGCAGCGCTCCCACGCGTCGCCGCGGTCCGCACGGCGGCCTCCCGAGGAACCCACGGCGTGGTCTCCGAGCTCCTGCGCCGCATCGATGACGGGTTCGACGGCCGCGGGTTCTCGGTGCGCGAGATCCTCGCCGGGTTCCTCCGCCGAGTCCGCCGTGAGGGGCGCTCGACCGTCCTCGTCCTCGATGACCTCACGGTCGGGGGGCCGGACCTCGCACCGGTGCTCGCGGCCCTTACCGCTCCCGACCGGTTCCTCCCGGAGGGGGAAAGCGGCCTCCCTCCGATCTGGACGATCGTCGCGGGGAGCCGGGAAGCGCTAGAGACCCTCGATCGCGCCCTCGCGGGAGGGGTCTCGATCAGCCCGTTCGTCCGTCTCGATCCGTACTCCCCCGAGGCCCTGCGCGCGATCGTCCGCGACCGGGCCGAGCGAGCCCTCGGCCACCCGCTCGCGGAGGAGTGCGTCGCGGCGATCGTGCGACGGGCGGTGGAGGAGGGTGGCGGGTCACGGCGTGCCATCGATCTACTGCGCCAGCGTCTGCTCGGCGCTTCGCTCGCCGCGCCGTTCGGCTCTCCCCGCTCTCGGTCGCCCCTCGGAATCCCGATCGAATCGAGAGTCGTCCGTGCGATCGGCGCCGCGTCCCATGGGATCGCGGCACCCGTCGGAGCGGTGAAGCGGCTCGAGGCGGAGCTCGCCCGCTCCCAGGGGGACCGGCCGCTCCCGACGACCACGCTGTGGCGTCGGATCGTCCGTCTCGAGCAGGCCGGCTACGTGCGGCGGGAGATCCGACCCGGTGGCAACGGTGGGACCCGCTCGCTCCTGCGGGTCCTGACCCCGATCGACGAATGGGTCACGACGCGCCGTCCGTCGGATACTCCTCGAGCGTTCGGACCGTGGCCCGACGGGACGCGTTCGTGGGCGGAGGATCCCGGGGAGGCTCCGGTTCCGTCCGCGGGGTTCCTTCCCTCCGACGGCGCACCTGACTGAGCACCATCTCCGCGAGCTTCCGCGACCGCAACGCCTGCTCGATCCGGTCGATCGGCGCTTGGCGCAACGACTCCCGGTCCGGGTAGCCCGCCCGATAGAGCCATCGCGCGCGCACCCGGCCGACGCCCCGCAACCGGACGAGGTCCAGCAACTCCTCCTTCACGCCGTAGCGGACCCGGAGCGAGAGGTCGTCGATCGCCCGCCCGAGCCGGCGCTGGAACAGGCTCGCCAGCCGTCCGCAGCCAAACAGCAACCAGTCGGCGTCCTCCACCTTGGCGCGCACGTCCCCGGCGCCGATCCCGTACCGGTCCGTGAGCTCGACGAGCGGGACCTCGTTTGCCCAGGACTCGAGCACCGTCGCGGTCTTCAGGGTGGCGAGGAACACCTCGAAATCAAGGTCGAGCGGCTCCTCCTCCGGTTTCACGAGCAGCTCCTCGGCCTCGTCGGTATACCGAGCGAGGAGGTCGGCCTCCTCGCCCCGACGCAGGAACATCGGCGGGAGGTCCGGGGTCGCCGCGATCGCCGCGAGCAGGGGGAACGGGGCGACCCCGAGCGGCGCCCGCTCGAGGACGGCGCGGAGGACGATCGCGCTCATCGGGTCGAGGTAGAGCTCGCTCGTGAGGTGTCCGAAGCGCGTGGCCCGCAGCGCGCCCCCCGGTTCGAGGAGCTCGTGCCGGGAGAGGAACTCGCGGACCTCGCGGACCTTCTCGGAGAGCTCGGGAAGCGGCAGGGTCCGCCCGTAGAACGTCGCCGCAAAGAATCCTTCCAGGGCCGACTCGGTCGCGACCGCCCCGCTCGCGACGAGGGCGAGGACGTGCATGCGCAGCGCCGGCTCGGCCGCGAGTCGGCTCACGATCGGCTCGGGCGGGGCCGACAGGTAGTCGTCGAGCAGCCGATCCTCGTCGTCCGGATGCCGAGCGATCAGCAACGCCTCGCCGACGGGGTCGTACCGAGGGCGCCCGGCGCGGCCGAGCATCTGGTGGATCTCGAGCGCGGGGATCGGCGCCTGAACGCCGAGGGTGTCGTTGTACCGAGTGGTATCCCGTACAATCACCCGACGCGCGGGCAGGTTGATCCCCGCCGCGAGGGTCGGCGTGGCGACCAGCGCCTTCAGCGTCCGCTCCCGGAACGCCCGTTCCACGACGCGACGCTCCGGGTTCGTCAGTGACGCGTTGTGGAACGCCACCCCGTACGGGAGCAAGGCACTGAGCCGACGGATCCCTTCGGTTTCCTCGTCCGAGGCCGTCGCGAGCTCCGCGGCGGCGGCCCGCGCCCGGTCCCGCTCCTCGGCCGTGAGGAGCGGGCGTACCGTGGCGACGAGCGAGGTCGCCACCTGCTCGCTCGCGCGACGGCTATTGACGAAGACGAGCGCCTGCCCTCCCTCCTGGACGACGGTCCGCACGAGGCGGGGGACCGGTTCGCCGGCGCCCAGAACCTCGCGGGTGGAGAGGTCGGTGAACGTGATCCGGCCGTCGTAGTAGACGCCCTTCTTGAGCGGGACGGGCCGGAACTCGCTCGCGATATGCCGAGCGCCGAGCCACTCGGCGACCTCCTCGGAGTTCCCGACCGTCGCGGAGAGCGCCACGAGCTGGAGGTGCGGATACGCCCGGCGCAGCCGGGTCAGGCTGACCTCGAGCGTCGGTCCGCGGTCGGGGTCGCGCAGGAGGTGAACCTCGTCGGCCACCACAACCCCGAGCCGGTCGAGCCAGGGGCTCCCGCGTCGGAGGAGGCTGTCGGCCTTCTCGCTGGTCGCGACGAGCACGTCGAGCTTCTCGAGCTTCTCCGCGGGCAGGTCGAAGTCGCCGATCGAGAGGCCGACCTTGAGTCCGAGCTCGGCGAACTTCTCGAGCTCTTCGGACTTCTCGTGGGCGAGCGCGCGGAGCGGAACGAGGTAGAGGCCGGTTCGGCCCGCGCGCGCGGCCCGGAGGAGCGCGAAGTAGGCGACCAGCGACTTTCCGCTCGCCGTCGGGCAGGCAAGGAGGACGCTCTCCCCGGCGAGCACCGGCCCGAGCGCCATCGCCTGGGGAGGATACAAGCTCGGGATCCCATCCTTCTCGAGGATCCGCCGCCACTCCGGGTCGATCTCGGTCTCCGCGAGCGGCACCGACGCCGTCGGCTCGGCGGGAGCCGGAACGGAGGACCGAGCGTGGCGGGCGTGCCCCGGCATCGGGCCGCGGAGCCGGGCGAGCCCTATAGGCTTGGCCCGGGCCCGTTAGCGAGCAGGCCGCGAGCGAGGATCAGTTCCTGGATCTCCGTCGTGCCCTCCACGATCGGGAAGACCCGGGCGTCGCGCAGAAGGCGCTCGGCCGGAGCGCCCGCGCGCACCCCTTCGGAACCCGCCACGTCGACGCCGGCCGACGCGATGGACACGGCCGCACGCGCCGCGACGAGCTTCGCGACCGATGCCGCTTCCACGTAGGGATCTCCCGCGTCCTTCCGTTCGGCCGCGCGGGCGACCAGCGCCTCGGCCGCGGAGAGCTCGGCGAACGCCCTAGCGAGGAGCGGGCGCTTCCACTCCTCGTCATGGCTCCGTACGGTGCGGAGCATCTCTTCAAAGGCCGCGCGGGCGACCCCGAGCGCGCAGCTCGCGATCCAGACCCGCCCACCACTCAAGGCACCGAGGGCGACGTGCAGGCCTTTCCCCTCGGCGCCGAGGAGCGACTCCGGAGGGAGCTGCACCCCGTCGAGCACGAGCTCGGTCGTTTCACTGCCCCGCAGCCCGAGCTTGTCGAGCCGCTGGGCCACGGAGAATCCCGGGGTGCCCGGCGGGACGATGAACGCGGAGATCCCGTGACTTCCGAGCGAGGGGTCCCGGGTGGCGAAGACGAGGATCACCCCGGCGCTCGCGGCGTTCGAGGTGAACATCTTGGTGCCGCGAAGGAGGAACCCCGACCCCTCCCGCGAGTACCGCGTCGCGAGGCGCGCGGTGTCCGAGCCCGCCCCCGGCTCGGTCAGCCCGAAGGCACCGACGACGTCGCCGCGGGCGAGCGGCCGGAGGAACCGCTCCTTCTGGGCGGAGGTCCCCTCGACGAGGATCGGGACCGCGCAGACGGCGAGATGGACCGCGACCAGCACCCCGACCGCGGCGCTCGCCCGGGAGAGCTCCTCGAGCACGGCGACGGTCGAGCGGGTATCCCCTCCGGCGCCGTCCCACTCCTCGGGGAGACCGACCCCGAGGAAACGCTCCTGGGCCATCTCCCGAACGAGCGCCTCGGGGACCCGGTCCTCCCGGTCGATCTGTCCGGCGAGCGGTTGGACCCTCCGCTCGGCGAAGTCGCGGGCGCGGCGGCGCCAGGAAGGGGCGTCCGTGGGGGCGGCGGCGGCCACGGCGCGCGGGAACGCGACCAATGCTTAAGCAGTGGCGGCGGGTCGGCCGGCGCGCCCGCCGGGCGATGCTCTTCCATGACCGCGACGCCCACGCCGAAGGACCGCTTTACCGCCCTCGACACGCTCGCTGTCGTCCGCGAGCTGCGGACCCTCGAGAAGGCCCGGGTCGACAAGGCGTTCGACCGGGAGCGGGGCGGCTGGTCGATCGTGTTCCGGGTGCCCCGCGAGGGTCGACGGGAACTGGTGCTCGTCCCCGGTCGCTACGCCGCGCTGCTCCCCGAGGCCCCCGGGCACACGACCGAACTCACCCCGTTCGCCCGGGAGTTGCGGCGCTTGCTCACCGGGGCGGTCCTTCGCGGCGTCGCCGAACCGGGCGGCGAGCGGTTCCTCGAGCTCTCTTTCGGGCGCTCCGAGGAACCTTCCGAGCTCCTGCTCGCGTTCGAGATGTTCGGCACGGGCAACCTCGTTGTCGCCCGCGAGGGGAAGATCGCGGCGGTCGCCACTCCCCGGCAGTGGGCGCACCGATCGGTCCGGGTGGGGGCGGAGTATGCCCGCCCGCCGTCCCGGGTCGACCCCTGGACTCTCGGTCGGGCCGGGATCGAAGAGGAGCTCACCCGATCGCGCACCGATCTCGCAAGCACTCTCGCCGCGCGGCTCTCCCTCGGCGGCCCGATCGCCGAGGAACTGATCGCCCGGGGTGGCTGGAATCCGGAATCGGCGGCCGCGTCCGACGCCCCCGGCACGGCCGATCGATTCCACGCGGAGCTCGGGGCCCTCCTTCGCGAAGTGGGGGAACGGCCGAAGGGCTACCTGTACTCCCGTTCCGGGGTCGCCGTGGACGCGACGCCGTATCCGTCGCACCGCTGGCGCGCTGCGGAGGAGGTCGAGGAAGGCGTGCGAGGGACGTTCTCCGAGGCCGCCCACGAATACTTCGCCTCGCTCGTGGCCGCGCCGCCCTCCGCGGAGGAGCTCGAGAGCTCCCGGGTCCGTCGAGAGCTGGAACGGCTGCTCGAGCAGCAGCGTCGCGCGGTCTCCGAGCTCTCGCAGAGCGTCGAACGGCTCCAGGGCCAGGCCGAGGCGATCTACGCGCACTATCCCGAGGCCGAGACGGCGCTCGCCCACCCGACGCCCGTGGACGAAGGGGCCCGCCACGTCGAGGTCGACCTCGGAGGCACGGTCGTCCCGCTCCTGTTGGGCCGCTCTCCGCGCGAGTCCGCGCAGGCGCTCTTCGAAGAGTCGAAGCGGGTGCAAGGGAAGCTCGCGGGAGCCCGGACGGCGCTCGAAGCGACCGAGCGCCGGATCGGCGCGCCCGCCGCCCCCGCGACCGATCGCGGCAGGCGGGCCGGGCCGGGCGAGGCCCCCCGACGGAAGACCCACTGGTTCGAGCGCTACCGCTGGTTCGTCAGTTCGGAGGGCGCGATCGTAGTCGGGGGCCGCGACGCAGCTTCCAACGACCTGATCGTCAAGCGCCATCTCCGGGAGGGGGACGTGTATGTCCACGCCGACCTCCACGGGGCGGCGAGCGTCGTCGTGAAGCACCCGGCGTCGGGCGAGCCGCCCTTGACGGAGTTGACGTATCGCGAGGCGGGCCAGTGGGCGGTCGCGTTCTCGAAAGCATGGCGGGCCGGCCTCGCTTCCGCCTCTGCGTTCTGGGTGACGCACGACCAGGTCTCAAAGTCCGCGGCGAGCGGCGAGTTCGTCGCCCGGGGCGCGTGGGTTATCCACGGCACCAAGAACGTTCTCCGCGACCTCCCGACCGAGCTAGCGCTCGGGACGGTCGATTACCAGGGCGAGACCTTGTGGACGGTCGCGCCCCCCGAGGCCGTCCGTCGTCGGGGAACCGAGCGGGTCCGTCTCACCCCGGGACCGGAGCGGGAACGGTCGGAGCGGGAGGCCGAGCTCGTCCGGGACCTCGGGATCTCGCGGCCCCTCCTCCAGTCGCTCCTGCCCGCGGGCGGGCTCGCGATCCGCCGGCCGTAGAGCCGCTGCACCTCATCGGCGCGGAATCGGTCGCCGAGATGGCGCCAGGTTTGACCCCGAGC
Organism: bacterium; assembly: GCA_027309555.1. Classification (GTDB taxonomy): domain Archaea; phylum Thermoplasmatota; class Thermoplasmata; order Lutacidiplasmatales; family UBA184; genus Lutacidiplasma. The sequence goes on along the minus strand of DAIDCO010000009.1, from coordinate 38,228 downwards.
ACGGATCGCGATCACCCGGACCGAGGCGCCGTCGACCTCCACTTCCTCGCCCACTCCGATCGCGACCTCGGGCGGGGCCGTCCAACGGGCCGGCCGCGTGCGGCCCCCCTCCAGGATGGAGACGGGGACCGACGGGTCGAGGTGCGGCGTGACCCAGACGGTGCGCACCGCCCTCGCCGGCGCGCGGCGAACCGGGGCGCCCGAGCGCAGGTCGATACGGTGGACGAGCAACGGCGGGTCGGATGCGGGCAGGTCGGTATCGACCTCGAGCATCGCCGCGGCGGGCAGGCGGACCCGCTCTCGGGAGGAGACCGGCCCGCGCGAGACGATGCGGTCGACCTCTGCCTCGGCCGGCGACACGCTCTCGAAGCGGTGGGTGAGGTGACATTCCCGGCAACGGGCGACCCCCGAGGCTGCGTTTCCGCGCGCGAAGCTCGTGCGGTCCCAGCGGAGCACCCGGTGGGGGGTCGAGCGGCCGCAGTTCTCGCACACGAGGCTGGCAGCGAGGAGTCGCGTCGGCGCCGGCGGGGACTCCGGGCGAATGGGGCTCTCCGTCGGCTCGGCCATCGCGGGGGCGCCAGGAAGCTCCGCCTGCATTAGCGTTCCGTGCCGCCCTTCGCAGGAATCCGGGGCCGGCCCACGGGTCGCCGGGGGGGTCGCTAGCGGCGCGGGTGCGCGGTGGGGCTCCGAGGGGTCAGGACCTGGTGAGCTCCCGGCGCCCCCGGCCGGCTCCGACTTCCGCCGTGGGCGGGAGGGGTCGCTGTGATCCCGAGCCCCCGGAAGTAGTCGGCGGTCCGCCGGAGTCCTTCCTCGAGCGGTACCCGAGGGCTCCATCGAAGGTACCGGCGCGCCCGGCGAATGTCGGGGCATCGCTGCCGCGGGTCGTCCTCGGGGAGGGGCCGGAACTCGAATCGCAGGGGAACCCCGAGGGCCCGGGCGACCAGTTCGGCGGTACGGCGGATCGTGAACTCGCGCGGATTCCCGAGATTCATCGGGGTCGGGACGTGCCCTCGGGTCCGCATCAACCGACGGAGCCCGTCCACGAGGTCGTCCACGTAGCAGAACGACCGCGTCTGGGTTCCCCGGCCGTAGAGCGTGAACGGGGCCCGGCGCAGGCCCTGGACGAGGAAGTTCGAGATCACGCGCCCGTCGTTCGGGTCCATCCGCGGTCCGTACGTGTTGAAGATCCGAGCGATCCGTACGTCGAGGCCGTACTGCCGTCGGTAGGCCGCTCCCAGCGCCTCGGCATATCGCTTCCCTTCGTCGTAGCAACTGCGAAGGCCGACCGGGTTCACGTGGCCCCAGTACTGTTCGCCCTGGGGGTGGACCTCCGGGTCGCCATACGCTTCGCTCGTGGAGGCGATGAGCACCCGCGCGTCCGCGCGGCGCGCAGCCTCGAGCACGCGATGCGTCCCAGCTCCATTGACCTGGAGCGTGCCCACTGGATCGCGCTGGTACGCGGGGGGGGACGCGGGGCTCGCCAGGTGGAAGTAGCGGTCGGCGCGCGGAAGCGCGCGCACCCGGACGAGGTCGCCGCGGCGGAGTCGGAAGCGAGGGTTGGACCTCGCGCGGGCGAGGTTGACGAGCCGACCAGTGCTGAGGTTGTCGACTCCCTCGACCTCCTCTCCCTCCGCGAGGAGGCTGTCCACGAGATGCGATCCGAGGAACCCCGCGGCTCCCGTCACGAGCAGCTTCGCCAAGGCGTTCGGCACGAATCAGCCGACCCCCGCCTAAATCGTTTCTGCCGCCGGGCCGACCGGGCCGCCCCGCGCGGCCGGTCCTGCGCGCCAAAGGCTTTAGCCCCGACGATCGGATAGGACCGGGAGGCGGAGGAGTGCGGCTCGTCCTAGCGGTCCTTCGCTACCTTCCCGCCCTGGGGGGCAGCACCCGGGTCGTGCAGCTCTTGGCCGAGGGAGTGGCCGCCCGAGGGCACGAAGTGACCCTCGTCACGCAGGAAGAGCCCGGCTGTCCCGCGCGCGAGGAGATCGCCGGCGTTTCGGTCGTCCGCATCGGAATGCGCCATCTGGCCGGCTTCCGCGTCCCGAAGGGCTATCTTCGCGAGCTCCGACAGCTCCGGGCCGATGTGTTCCACCTGCACGGGAACCGGATCTGGTGCGCCGACTACTACTTTCCCTTCGCGCGATCGTTCCGATGGCCCCAGGTGATCACTCCTCACGGGTTCTATCACTACTGGATGCGACCGGGTCTCGTACGGTCGTTGTACTACGATCGGTACTTTCCCGGTCGGTTGCGGGCGTTCGACCGGTACATTGCCCTGACCGGCGCGGAGCGAGAACAGGTGACACGGTGGCGCTACCCTTCGTCGCGCATCCGCACGATCCCGAACGGCATCGACCTCGGAGAGTTCGCCGTGCGGCCGGAGGGCACCGAACAGGCCCGGGAGAGTTGGGGACTCTCGACGCCCCGGGTCGCGGTCTACGTCGGGGGTCTTTACGACAACAAGCGGGTCGACCGTCTCGTGCGCGCCGTCGCGCGGACCCGCGGCGCGTGGGGGCTCGTGGTGGTGGGAGTGGACCTCCCGGGGACTCCCTACGACCGGAGGCATTGCGAGGCCCTCGCGCGGGAGCTCGGTGCTTCGGTCCGGTTCTTGGGCCCCCGACCGCGGAAGGAAGTGCTGCGCGCGCTCGCGGCGGCGGACGCGTACGTACAGGGGAGCCAGTTCGAGGGGTTCGGCGTGAGCCTGCTCGAGGCGATGGCCGCCGGGCTCCCGTTCGTGGCGTTCGAGGCGGGGGCGGCGCGGGAACTCGCGTCCACGGGCGCCGGGTTCGTCGTAGCGTCCGAGGCCGAGATGGCCGAGCGGCTCGAGGAGCTCGCCGGACGGGCCGAGGAGATGCGGCGGTCGGCGCGCTCCGCCGTTCGCGACTACACGGCCGCCAAGATGGTCGACCGGCACCTCGAACTGTACGAGTCGATACTCCCGACCGAGCCGCCGCGACCGTAAGAGACGGGGCCGACCGCACCGAACAACCCATATTGAACCCGCACCTGGCTCCGCCCGGTCACGGTCGTGCGATGCCGGCGCCGCGGAACGTCGAGGACGTTGGCGGTGCTCGGCCCTCCGGCCGGACGACGGAGCAGCCTACGAGTCCCGACGGTGACGGTCCGTCGGTCCGGCCCCGGGTCAGCGTGGTCGTCGCGGCCCACACGCGGGTCGAGTTCCTGAAACGCGCGGTCGCCTCCGCCGTCGGCCAGCTCCCGGAGGAGGTCCTGGTGGTCAAGTTCCGTCGCGATGCGGAGCTCGACCGCGAGCTGGCCCAGATGGGGGCCCGGGTCCACGTGACCCGCGAGCCCTACCAGGGGGGCAAAATGGCGGAGGGGATCGAGCTCGCGACGGGCGACGTGGTCGTCTTTCTTGACGACGACGACGTCCTCCTCCCGGGCAAGGTCGAACGGGTCCGGGAGGTCTTCGCCGACCCCCGGGTCGTCTTCCACGCGAACCGGTACGTCCCGTTCACCGACACGCCTCCCGAGCAGAGCGAGATGGGCCCGGTCCGCTACTTCGACACCGGGGAGAGCGACCAGTTCCGAGAGGGCTTACGACCAGTGATCGCGAGCTGCGCCAGCGTGCGCAAGGAGACGTTCGGCCCGTGGCTTCCGGCCCTGAGGTCGCTTACGATCGCCGACCACACCACCTTCATCATGGCCGTCACGGCCCGGCGGCGCATGGCGATGGACCGGAGCGTCCTCACGGGCTACCACGTGAACTGGACGCACGGAGCGCTGCGCAGCTCGAACACGATCTGGAACCGCCCCGGCGCCAGCGCGAAGCACGACATCGCCTGGATGCTCGACCTGCTCGACGCGACCCAGGGCGGGGTGCGGGCGACGCTGACCCCGGTCGTCGCGAACGCGATCATCAATCTGGTCTTCGTCACCGGGGAGACCGAGTTCCACGAATACCACCGCACGATGCGGGCGGTCCTCGACGGGGTCGGCGTCCGCCGGCCGCTCACCGTCCCGACGATCCTCTTCTTCGGCTACCCGCTCGCGCCGCGCCTCGCGGTCTCGCTCGGCCGGATCTGGAAAGAGCTCGTGGGGTACCATCACACCCAGGCGAAGTGATCATGGGGCTGCCCGAATTTGAATCGGGGTCCCGGGCTCCCAAAGCCCGAAGGATGGACCAGTAGAGCGGACGGAGGCGCGTTCCTCGCGCCCGTAGCTACCCCACAGCCCCGCATGCCGGCCTAGATCGCGTCGACCCGTTTCAACGTTCGGCCGATCCGGCACTCCGCAAGACCGGGCGCGACCGCCGTGACCCGGAAGCGCTGCTTCGCGGGAAGCGCCGGCCCGGCGCAGGCCCACCAGTTCGGGCAGTCGAGACGGCGGCACGGGTACCGTCCGACCTCGACCGTGCTCCCGACGATCGCGCTTTGGGGGTCGACGACGAGCGGCCGTGGGGCGGCCTTGACCTCGACGACGTTCGCCTCGGCCTCCTGGAGCGCGCAGGGGTGGGCGATCGCGCGGACCTTCGTGACCGTGTACTTCCGGCCGGGGTCCAAGGTCAGGCAGGCGTGCCGGTACGGGCAGGTCCGGCAGACCGGTCCCCCTCCTTGGTAGACGAACTCGTACCCCTCGTGCGCCTCGGTCGTCGCCAGCAGCGTGATCTCGGCCATGGAGCTTATTCCACCACCCCGGTCACCCGCGCGAGTCGTTCGGCGGCATCGCGGGTGAGCCCGTTGTCGCCGAGGATCGTATAGCGCTCCGGACGGATTGAGTGCGCCATCGCCAACGCCCGCGTTACTTCGTCCTTCGAGACGCCGAGCTCGCGGGCGGTCGTCGGGGCGCCGATGGCGAGCAGGGCGTTCTTCAAGCGACGCCAGTCGCCGCCGTGGAGGTACATCATCATTACGGCGCCGACTCCGCACTGCTCGCCGTGCAGGCTCGGCCGCTCGGAGATCCGATCGAGGGCGTGGCTGAACAGGTGCTCGCTGCCCGAGCAGGGCCGAGAGGATCCCGCGACGCTCATCGCGATCCCCGCCACGAGGATCGGACGGATCGCGATCCAGACCGACTCCTCCAGATTCGGCTTGATCGCCTCCGCGTGGTCGATGATCTCTTGCGCGGCGTACTCGCTCAGCGTCGCGGCCGTGCTCGAGTACTCCTCGTTGCGCAGCCGGACCGCGAGACGCCAGTCGAGCACGGCGGTGCAGTTCGAGATCACATCGGCGCAGCCGGAGGCGAGGAGCCGGAACGGCGCCTGGACGATGAGCTGGGTGTCGGCGATCACGCCGATCGGAACCGCCGCCTCCGTGCTGGTGATCGAGTCGGCTCCATGCAGGGAGGCGCGCGGGGAGCTGATCCCGTCGTGCGCCGCGGAGGTCGGGAGGCTCACGAACGGGATGTTCCGCCGAGCGGCAACGACCTTGGTGATGTCGATCTTGCTGCCGCCTCCGACCCCCACGAGGAACCGGGCTCCGCTCTCGCGCACGATCCCTTCCACGCGCGAGACCTCGGCCCCGGTCGCTTCCCGGGCGATCACGGTGGCCGCGTCGAAGCCGCCGTCGTTCAGGATCTGGGTCGCGCGGTTCCCCGCGAGCTCGGCGGTCTTCGGCCCGGTGATCACGGCCCCCTGCCGCGGAAAGTCGAACTGGCGGCAGGTCTGCGCGAGCTCCTCGAGCACGCCGTGTCCGACGAGGACGACGCGGGGGAAGACCATCCCCTTCGCCTTGCCGAAGACCCCATCGATGCCCGGGACCGAGCCGGCCGAGAACGGTGGATGCTCCGCCATGGCCCGAGAGGGCGAACGAAGTCCGCGCCCTCTTTAGCCTTCCGTCCCGAGGCCGATCGCGGCGCGGCCCCGGTGGCGTGCCTACCGGCCGGGCGTGTCCCCCCAGAGGACCTTGTGCTCCTGGAGCATCATGCGCACGTCGAGCCGATCCTTCAGCACCCAGTCGGCGAGGCGTCCGGCATCCGTTCCCCAGACCGGTTGCACGACCACGGTCGCCGGTCCGGAGTAGCTTCGGAGGACCCGCTTCGCGTACAGATAGTCCGCACGGTCGGCGATCACGAACTTGAGCACGTCCTCGCCCCGGAGGAGGGGTAGGTTCGACCAACGATTGCGCCCTTCCATCCGGGAGGACGGGCACTTCACGTCGACGCTCAGGATAACGTGCGGGATCCCGAGGTACGGGGCGACGTCGAGGGAACCCCCGGTCTCGACGACCGTCGTGACCCCCCGGTCGGAGAGCGTCCGGAGGAGCTCGCGCGACTCCGCCTGGAGCAGGGGCTCGCCTCCCGTGAGGCAGACGTGGCGCGTGCGGTTCCGCGCGACCTCGCGCACGAGCGAGCCGACGGTCCGCGGGCGACCCGGACCGAACGAGTACGGAGTGTCGCACCACGCGCAGCGCAGGTTGCAACGCGCCGTCCGCACGAAGGTGGTCCGCACCCCCGTGAGAGGTCCCTCTCCCTGGATCGAGTGGAAGACCTCGATGATGCGCATCGCACCCCGACGGTCGTCGTGCGAGCTCATGGCGTTTCCGCCCCCTTCCCTCCGATGGCGCACTCGCGCTAAATACCGTGGCCGCGTCGAAGGCCCCGCATGGATCCGGCCCGAGCCCGGCACTGGCAGGAAGCGTGGGCCCGAGCGGGGATCGGGACCGGTCGGCGGGTGGCCGGTCACGGGAAGTTCTTCGCGCTGGTCGCCTACCCCGGGGCGAGTGGGTTCCTCCACGTCGGGCACCTTCGCGGATTCGCCTACGCGGACGCGCTCCACCGCTATCATCGGATGCGCGGAGAGGAGGTGCTCTTCCCGTTCGGGATCCACGCCTCGGGCCTCCCCGCGGTGACCTGGTCGCAGAAGGTGAAGGACCGGGACCCGACGACCCTCCGCCAGCTCGAAGCCGAGCACGTTCCGTCCGAGGAGTGGGCGCGCCTCGCGGAGCCGGAGGCGGCGGCCCGATTCCTCGGCGAGTCCTACCGCCGCGTGCTCCGCTCGATTGGTGTTCTCGTCGACGAGGCGACCTACCTCACGACGATCGACGAGGACTACCGGGCCTTCATCCGGTGGCAATTTCGCGCGCTCGAGCGGGCCGGCGCGCTCGTCGAGGGGACGTACTATGCTTCGGTCTGCCCCGTGTGCGGCCCGGTCGCGGTCGACCCGTCCGAGACCGATCTCTCGTCGGGGGGGACGGCCGAGGTCGTGCGGTTCACGACCGTGCCCTTCCCCCTGGACGACGGCCGGGTGCTACTCGCTGCGACGCTGCGGCCCGAAACCGTGTACGGCGTGACGAACCTTTGGCTCGCCCCGGGCGAGCGCCTGGTCGTCTGGCATCACGACGCGACCGCCTACCTCGTCGCTCGCCGCGGCGCGGAGGCGCTCGTGGAGCAGCACGGCGGCCACTTGGGTCACGAGGTCCCTGCGGGAGAACTCCTCTCCCGTCGCACCCGAGTGCCCCTGCGGGAGGTGGCGGTCCCGATCCTCGAGAGCGCGCTGGTCGACCCGGAGCTCGGAACCGGCGTCGTGATGAGCGTGCCGGCCCACGCACCGGCCGATGCGGCCGCGCTCGCCGAACTCTCTCCCGAAGTGCGCGACGCCCTCGGTCCGCTGCCGCTCCTGCTCGAGGTCGCCGACCCCTCGACGCTCTCGAGCTCTGAGCAGGCGCTGCTCGCGGGAAACGGTACACCGGCCGAGCGCGCCCTCCGGGCCACGGGCACTCACGGGATCGAAGACCGCGCGCACCTCGCCGAGGCCACGGACCGGCTCTACCGGCTCGAGTTCGTCCGTGGCCGGATGACGGTCCCCTCACTCGCGGGCGTCCCCGCCCGGGACGCGCGCGAGCAGGTCGCGCGCGAGCTCAAAGCGGCCGGTCACAGCTTCGATCTCCAGGAGTTCTCGATCCCGGTGATCTGCCGCAACGGCCACGAAGTGATCATCCGTCGCGTTCCGAACCAGTGGTTCCTCCACTACGGGGACCCGGAGTGGAAGACCGCGACGATCGCCGCCGCGACCCGTCTCGTCACCGCGCCCCCGGAGTACGCCCGGGAACTCGGGGGGATCCTCGAGTGGTTCTCGGACCGACCGTGCACTCGGCGCGGCCGCTGGCTCGGCACCCCTTTTCCCATCGAGCCGGAATGGACGATCGAGCCGATCGCGGACTCGACGCTCTACATGGCGTACTACATCGTCCGACGCTTCGTCTCCTCGGGACGCCTCCAGGTCGAGCAGCTCTCGGACGCGTTCTTCGAGTACGTCTTCCGGGGCCGGGGACCGGGAGAACCGTCCGTCGAGCCGCGTCTCCTCGAGGAGGTCCGGGCCGAGTTCGAGTTCTGGTATCCGCTCGACCTCAACATCGGCGGCAAGGAGCACAAACGCGTCCATTTCCCCGCGTTCCTGTACACGCACGCCCGGCTGCTGTCGCCGACTCTCTTCCCCCGGGGGATCTTCGTGCACCACTGGGTCACCGGCCCGACCGGGGACAAGATCTCGAAGAAGGAGATCGGAGGTAAGGGGGGCCGGATCCCGTCGATCGAGAGCGCGCTCACCGAGTGGGGCCCGGACCCGCTCCGCCTCTTCTATCTGATCGCCGCGTCCCCTTCCCAGGACATCGAGTGGGACTCCGGTCTGGTCGATGCCGCGGCCCAGCGTCTCGGGGACGTCGAGCGCCTTGTCCGTGAGAGCCGGGGCGAGGGGGAGGGCCGGCCCGAATTGGACGCCTGGCTGTACTCCCGCCTGCACCGGCTCGTGGGGGAACTGCATGCTGCCTACGCGTCGAGCGACCTTCGCGAGGCCGCCGAGATCACGTGTGTCACGATCCCGAGCCTCCTGCGTCGGTACTACGCTCGTGGGGGGGTGCCGGGGGCGGCGACCGACCGGGTCGGTCGGGCTTGGACGTGCCTGCTCGCGCCGGTGGCCCCGCACCTCGCCGAGGAGCTCGGAGAGGGCCGATTCCCCGGCCTGGTCGCGGTCGAGCCGCTTCCCACCCCCGACGCGTTCCCCCTTTCGGAGATCGCCGAAGCCCGCGAGGCGTTTCTCGATCGGGTGGAAGAGGACCTTCGAGGGGTCCTGCGCCCGATGATCGACCGGGGCGACCCGACCCCCGCGGAGCTGGTTTTCTACGTGGCGGAGCCGTGGAAGCGCCAGGTCGAGCGGTGGCTGCGCGAGGCGGTCGACCGGGGCGAGCGTCCGTCCGTTCGCGAGATCATCGAGCGGGGGACCGCTCATCCCGAGGTCGATGCCCATCGCGCGGAGGTCGCGAAGTACCTCCAGCGCGTCGGGCCGCTCCTTCGGACCGAACCGCCGGAAGCGGGACCGGCGGTGGACGAGATCGAGACGCTGCGATCGGCCGAAGGCTACCTGGCCCGACGCTTTGGGTTCGCTTCGGTCGCCGTCCTCCGGGAATCGGAGTCCGCCGCTCTCGACCCGATGAACCGACGCGACCGGGCCCGCCCGGGGCGACCCGCGTTCTATCTCGTACGTCGCGCGGGGCCGGACCCGGCGGGCGCGGACGACCCCCCGCGTCCCCGGGCCGAGCGGTAGGGCGGCCGGACCCGCGCAGGGCGGGCGTCGGTCGCGAGGCGCGCAAAGAGCCACGTTGAGCGCCATCGTCCGTCCTTCCGCACGTACTCGCGCAGGGTCCCCTCGAAGCGGAATCCCGCGCGGTCCAGCACGCGGACCGAGGCCCGGTTCCCGGGGAGCACTCCCGCCTCGATGCGGTGAAGCCCGAGCGTCCGGAAGCCGAGCGTGGTGATCGCCCCGAGCGCTTCCCCCGCGAACCCGAGACCCCGGTAGCGACGGCCGAGCCAGTAACCCACCTCGGCCCGAGCGTGCTCCGCGTCAAGGTCCGCTAGCCCGATCCCGCCGACGACCGTTCCCCCCCGACGTCGCACGATCTGAAGCGACAGTGCGCGGCCCGCGCAAAAGTTGCGTTGAGCCCGCCGGACGTGGGCGCGAGCGTCGGCCTCGGTGTATCGCTCGGGGATCCGCAGCGTCCAGCGGGCGACCCGAGGGTCCGAAAGGAGCGCGACGAGCGCGGGGACGTGGCGGGCGGAAGGGAGCGTGAGGGCGAGTCGACGGGTGCGAATCGGGAGCGAGAGACGACGGACCCGCGCCCGCAGCAGGGAAGCCATCGCTTCCGCTCAACGACGCCGACGGGCCGGACGGCTTGGGGGCTTCGCCCGCGCCCGACGAAAGTTGAGATGCATCCGCGAGGGCGTGGGGTGCGCGCTCACCCGCCGATACTTCGCGGATCGCTTCGCCGAGTAGCTGCGCGCGACCGTCCCCGAGATCTCGAAATAGATCAACTGGCCGACCGGCATGCCGGCATAGATGCGCACGGGGAGCTTCACGCTCATCTCGAGGGTCCAGTAGTTGCAGAACCCCTCGTCGCCCTTCCCCGCGGTCGAGTGGATGTCGATGCCGAGCCGGCCCACGCTCGATTTCCCCTCGAGGAACGGGACAAAGCCGTGGGTCTCGGTGTACTCCTCGGTCACGCCGAGGTAGAGCTGGCCCGGGACCAGTACAAAGCCGCCCTTCGGGATCCGAAACTCCTCGACCGGGTTCGCCCGCCGGGCGTCGAGCGCGGGTCCACGGTACACCGAGAGATACGGCCCCAGGTGGACGTCGTAGGAGTTCGTCCCGAGGCACTCCGCGTCGAACGGGCGGATGACGATCCGGCCTTCGGCCATGGCGGCGCGGATCTTCGAGTCCGATAGGATCATCGGGGCCGGGCGCGCCGAGTCTCCTGCGCTATTTAAGGGCGGGCGCGCCGCCCTCCCCCGTTTCGAGAACGAGGGCAGCGTAGCCGACGACCGCACGCATCGCCTCGGCCTCCCCCGAGTGGCCCCAGCGCAGCAGTCGCGGCACGAGCGGCTCCGCGCGGGTCGCCGCGAGCAGCACGGTCGTCGGCGCGACTCCGCACATCGAGATGTCGTGCGCGAGCACGGTGTCGTAGAGCCGACGCGCGTCGCGAGCGAGGATCGCATCGATCGCGAGGCGGTCGAGGCGTTCGGCGGTCCGGGCCGGCACGTAGTGGGAGAAGTCCGTGGACGCGAGCAGGAGGACGTCCCGGCCGGCGATCGCCCGGCGCACGACCCCGGCAACCTCCTCGAGGAATTCGAACGGGCCCGACCCGACTTCCAGCGCGACGAACTTCGGCTTCGGAAGCACGTACTCGAGGAACGGCAGCTGCACTTCGATCGAGTGCTCCCGCGCATGGGCGGACTCCTCGACGATCACGGGATCGCGCGCGAGCGCCCGAACGAGCGCGTGGTCGACGGCCGTGGGGCCGAGCGGGGTCATCCAGTCGCGGTCCGATAGGCTCGCGCCCGAGCTCTTTCCGTAGTGGTCGACCCCGAGGACGAGCACCGCTTCGGGCGGGTGCTCGAGCGCGATGCGGTAGTAGGCTTGGGCAGCGATCGCGCCCGAGTAGACGTATCCGGCGTGCGGCACCACGGCCGCGCGAACCGTGCGCCCGCGGGAGCGCTGGGGGGACGGCAGCTGCCCCGGCCCCCGTGGGTCCTCAAAGCATCGCTCGATCTCGTGGGCGAGCGCCGAGCCGTCCGCCGGGTAGAACTGCCCCGCGACCACGGGCTGGCGGGGCTCCTCGGGCATTGTCCCTCACGGCGCCGAGAGTTCGGCGATCAGGGCGCGCGCCTCGGGTTCCGTGAGCGGCGCCCGCGAGGTGGCACGGAACGGGTTCGATTCGCCGTAGCGCGGGATGACGTGGAAGTGCACGTGAAAGACGATCTGGCCGGCCTTCGCCCCGGCGTTGAGAGCGACGTTGTAGTCGGACGTGAGCCGCTCGACGCGGCGGCAGACCTCGTCCAGGCTGCGGATCAGCGCCATCTGATCCTCGAACGGCAGGTCGGTGAGGCGAGCGCCGTGTCGTTTCGGGATCACGAGCAGGTGGCCGCGGGTGAACGGAAAGATGTCGAGGAACGCCATCGTGCTCGCGTCCTCGAAGACGACCCAGGCGGGGGACCGCTGGTTCACGATGTCGCAGAAGACGCACTTCTCCCCCGCGCTCGGCGCTTGGGCGGCCATCCGACCGGGGACAACGGCTCGGACTAAAGGGTTGGCGCGACGCGCGGCCCCATTCAGTTCATTAGGCTGCGACCGCCTGTATGCGGTCGATGGGTCTCCCGCACCGCGTCGCCGCCGTGGCCGGCGTCGTCCTGGTCGTGCTCGCATCGTTCGGAGCGTTCGCGCTCGCGCGGTCGCCGGGCCCTGCCCTGGTCGCGTCCGCAGCGGCCTCCGCACCCTCCTCCGTGGTCACCGACGCCCTCGTACCGCCCCCCACGGCGCATCTCCGGCCCCTCCCCGCGAACTATCCCGTGTCCCTGACGTTCACGCTCGATTCTCCCCGGGCGGCCGCCCTCGCGACGTTCCTCTCCGCGGTCGACGACCCCACCTCACCTCTCTTCCATCACTTCCTCACCTACGCGCAATACCTCCGAGAGTTCTCGCCGACCCCGGCCACGGTCGCCGAAGTCACCGCGACGCTCCGCTCCGCGGGCGGAAGCTCCGTCACCGTTTCCCCCGACCGATCCGCGGTCGAAGCGACGTTCCCCGCAGCCCGCGTCGCGTCGCTGCTCGGAGTCGCCCTCGTCGAGTATGGCACCGCGGGCGGTCGCCCGCTCTTCACCGCGACCGGGTCGGTCGAACTCGCGGCCGGGCTCCGGGGAGTGGTCAGTGCGGTCGACGGCCTAAGTTCCACCGCGGCGAACGGGATTGCGACCGATCTTGCGGTCGGCGCGTCGCTGCCGTCGGCCGACGGGACTCGGGGGAACTCCTTGTTCGTCCAGAACAATCAGACGGGGAGCGATTGGTTCGTCGGCTCGGACTACACCCAGGCCTACGGAGCGACTTCGCTGTTTCCCGGCGGAAGCGTTCCGAACGCCACGTTCCCCTCGCGGGTCGCGGTCGCGACCCTCCTCGCGAGCGGGTACAATCTGAGCTCGGGCCAGGACCTGCCGCCCTGGGACCCCGCGGTGGTCGATTCCTACTTCAATCTCACGTTCCCGCCGACGTGGCCGAAGCCCACGCTCCGAGGGGTGCCCGTGACGATCGGCTCCATGACGCCGCCGCTCCCCGGGTCGTTCGGGTCGCTTTCCGACTCGTCGGCCGACGAGTATGAGAACTCCCTCGACCTCGAAATGGCGGGGAGCCTGGCGCCCGGCGCGTCGATATACAACTTCTACTTCTCGGGCTCCCTGCTCGCCGCGAACACCTCGGACGTCGTCCTCGCCTACGACTTCGCCCAGAGCCTCTCCGAGGCGCTTGCGTACAACTACTCGCCCGCGCATCTCGGGGTGGTCTCGGGCTCGTTCGGCCTCCCCGACCTCAACGAGTCGTTCTGGAACACGGAGCTCGGGGTCGCGGCGGCGACCGGCGTCACGGTCGTCATTTCGAGCGGAGACCAGGGGAACGCTCCGGATTACCTGACCCACCGAGGGGACGGTCCCTGGCCGACGTGGCCCGCCAGCGCGGCGTTCAACTCTTCGGGCGCCACGTCGGTCGGCGGCGTCAGCCTCTCGCTCGACGGGGCGCCGACGGGGTACACCAACGGCCAGTCGGTGAACCTCTCCTACGACCCTACGATCTCGGGGATCCGATCGATGTCGGCCTGGTGGGACACGACCGCAGGACCGGGGAGGTTCGCGGGTACCGAGGGAGGGATCAGTACCGTGTTCCCCGAGCCGAACTGGCAGTTCCACTCCGCGGCCCAGTGGGCGATCGTGAACGCGACGATCCTCGAGGGCGCGAGCGCACTCGGCCGCGCGGAGCCCGACGTCGCGTTCCCGGCGAACGACACCCTCGCGGCCACTTTCGCGAACTCGACGGGGACCGTCTACCTCAGCCTGCTCGGCGGGACGAGCGTGGCCGCCCCGATCTTCGCCGGACTGCTCGCGGACGTGCTCGCGGTCGAGAACGCCCGGTCGCCCGGTAGCTGGACGTCGTTCGGCTACCTCAACCCCTCGATCTACCGGATCGCGAGCTACTTCGCGGCGTACCCGAACGCGACCACCGACCCCTATCTCGACGTGACGGCGGGTGCCAACTACGAGTTCTCCGCCGCGGCCGGTTGGGATCCGACCACGGGCTGGGGGGGAATCTCGGCCCCCGAGTTCTTGGCGGCGGAGGAGACCCCGGCCATCCGCCAGTTCGTCTACACGGGACCCACGCCTTCGCTCCCCCCTCCGGCGACCTCCGTCGGCGGGGTCCCATGGACGGCCGTGCTCCTCATCTTCGGGATCGGCGTCGCGGTCGCGCTCGGCCTCGTGCTCCTCGTGGCGCGGCCGAAGCGCGCCATAGAACCGGTGCGCGTGCCGTTCGGCGCCCAGGGAACGGCCGGGGCTCCGTACGGGCCCGCGAGCTCGGGAGTCGCGCGGCCGGGAGCTACGTTCCCCTGTCCGTACTGCGGGGCCGCTCGCCCGGCGGAGCCCGTTCGCTGCCCGCAGTGCGGGTCGCTCTAAGGTGGCGACGAGGAGTTCGGGGGTTCGGCGAGCACGCTCGCGCGGGCTTCGTTCGGGGTCGCCACATCCCCCTCGGGGGGTTCGCCCGAGGCCGGGGTCGCGTCCGCGGCGGCGGTGCCGACGGGAGCGTCCTCGGGGGCGGCCGGTAGCGGCGCCGGCGCGACCCCGAGCTTCTGCTCGAGATAGCGGCGGATCTCCTCCGGTCGGCTGGAAGCGATCCCGAAGTACTCGGCGAAGCGACGCGTGGTGGCCAGCTCGAGCGTCGACCCCTTCGGCTCGGTGTGGACGAGACCGAGGCCCCGCAGATGCTGGACCTCCTCGTAGGCGATGTCGCCGATCATCCGCACGAGCACGCTCTGGAGGATCGGCTGGTGGTAGGCGATCAGCGTGAGCGCTTTGAGCGTCCGCGGCGCCATCTCGACCGGGGTGACCGCGTGCACGCTCGGCACGAAGCCTTCCTGCAGCTGGAGCGCGTAGCGGTCCCCGACCCGCCGGACCTCGAGGGCGGACTGGCGGTGGGCGTAGGTCTGTTCGAGCGTTCGGACGGCCCGTTGGACCGGCCGGAAGTCGTCGAGCCCCAGCGCGGCGGTGAGCTCCTTCACGCTCATTGGCTTGCCGCTCGCGAAGAGGACGGCTTCGACCTGGAAAACGAGGCGGTCGAGCTTCGAGGGCATGTTCAGGACACCTCGGGCAATAGAGAACGCGCCTCGGCGGTGCGGACGACCAGGATCGGGGACTCGCCGAGGACCTCCTGGCGGAGCTCGATCGAGCGCTCCCGGGCGAGGAACAATGCGGAGAGGAAGACCGCGACGAGACGGTCCCGTCCCTGGAGGGGGTTCCACAGGGCGAGGAAGGGGAAGGGTGCACCGACCGGGTGGCGGAGGGCGGCCGTCCAGGTGTCCTCGAGGTCCTGCTCGGGGATGTCCCCGTGGACCAGCACCTCGGGGGGGGCCCGCTGCTCGTCCCGGAGACGCTCACGAAGCTCCTGGATCCGGATCGAGCGGCGGGCGTCCGCTTCGGCCTCGCCGAAGGCCCGGACGAGTTCGAGGAGCGAGACGGGACGGGTCTCGGGGTGGCGTACCATCCCGAGCAGCGGCGGCGGGTCGGCGGAGCCGAGCACGGTCGAGGTCACGTCGACCGCCTCCGGGGTTTCGAGGAGCGGCAGGTACCCCTCGTCCGTCACCCCGAGCCCTTCGCCGCCGTCGGTCGCGCTATCGGGGGTGTCCCGGAGCTTGAGAAGCGCCTCCGATTGGAGGTACAGGATGCTCCAGGCCATGTAGAGGAGGCGTCCGGCGATCGCGAAGTTCACCGCGCCGTCCTTCTCGACCCGTTCGAGATACGACTGGGTGAACTTCACGAGGTCGATCTCCCACGGGTCGAACTCCTCCTCCATCACGAGCTCGAAGAGGAGCGCCATCGCCTTCTGGAACGGGTCGGCAATGACGACGTGGACCCCTTCCTTGAGGTTCTCGACGAGCGCGAGGTACCGCTCGAGGAGCACCGACGCGTCCTCGGACTCGCCGAGCAGCGAGCGGTGGAATACGAGGTAGTGCAGGACCTTCTCCGCGGCCTCCCGGGGGACCGCGTTCGGCGTAGCGAGCCCAACGGCCTCGCCCTCCGAGATCGTCATCGCGCCTCCAGCACCGGGGCCTCGCCCTCCGGGGCCCGCGCGTTCTCGCGGCTCTCGACGTCGTGGATGTCGTCGAGGTGGATCCCCACGACATGCGAGCAGCCGTCGCCCCGCATCGTGACCCCAAAGAGGTGGTGGGCGAACTTGAGCGTCACCTTGCGGAGCGAGATGACGATGAACTGGGCCCGTTCGGCGTTGCGCCGGAGCATCCGGCCGACATACTCGGCATTGAGGCCGTCGAGGGACATGTCGACCTCGTCGAAGACATAGAGCGGGCTCGGATCGTAGCGCTGCATCGCGAAGATGAACGCGAGGCTCGCGAGGGACTTCTCCCCGCCCGAGAGCTGCTCGAGGCGCGCGACGGTCTTGCCGATCGGTCGGGCCTTGATGAGGAGCCCCCCCGCGAGCGGGTCGTCCGGGTTCTCGAGGGCGATCTCGCCTTCGCCGCCGGCCGAGAGTTCGCCGTAGATCTCGCGGAAGTTTGAGTTGACCTGGCCCACGACCTCCGTGATCTTCTCGCGCTTCTTCTTCTCGATCTCCGCGACGAGTCCGATCAGTTCGTTCTTCTCGGCGGTGAGCCGCTCGACCTCCGACTGGAATTCATCGAGGCGCGCCTTCTCTTGGTCGTACTCCTCGACCGCGCGCTGGTTGACGTCCCCGAGCGCGGCGAGCTCCTGCGCGAGGGCGGCGATCTTCTTCTTGAGCTCCTCGACGCCCACCGGCTTCTCGTCCGGTTCGGGCTCGGGGAACTCGCGGAGCGCCTCCTCCAGTTCGTGGAGGTGCTGCTCGGCTTGCGCCGATCGGGTCTCTTCCTGGGTGAGCATCGATCGGCGGGTCTCGAGATTCGCGAGGACCTGGCCCAGCTTCCCGGTGACGTCGAGCCGCTCGGTGTCGAAGCGCCGCTTCTTTTCGGAGAGTCCCTTCGAGGCCTCGCTCTGCTGGGACTCGACCGTCTTGAGGGCATCGAGGGCCTCGCGGGCGTCGCGGAGGAGCCGTTCGGTCTCGGCGATCTCCTTCGCCTTGACCCCTGCGTCCTTCCGGGCCTTCTCCAGCTCCGTGCGGCGGCCGTCGAGGCTCGTGCGCAGCGCCTGGAGGGAGGCGCGGACGGATTCGAGCTCCCCGTTCACCCGCACCCGCTCGTTCGCGGACTTCTCCGATGCCTCCTGGAGGCCTCGTAGGCGGCTCGAGATCGTGTCGGGAAGTTGGCTCAGGTACTGTTCCTGGGCCTTCTGGATGCGGGCCTTGAGGTCCGCGACCTCGCCGGCATCTCGGGTGAGATCGGCTTCGGACTCCGATAGGGCCGACGTGGCCTGCTTCTGCTCGGCCACCGCCGACTTGATGCGGTCGCGGGCCGCGGCGAGGCGCTCGCGCGCCGCGCCGAGGTCCTTCGCGACGACCTCGAGCGTCGAGTGGTGGGCCTGGTCCTGGATCGAGCGCTTCGAGAGCTCCTCGGCGAGGGCCCGGATCCGCTCGGCGCCCTTCGCGAGCTCCGTACGGGCCGCGGTCTCCGCGCCGCTCTTCTCCCGGAGCTCCTCTCCGAGCCGCTTCAGCTCGATCGCGCTGTCCGCGCCTCGCCCCTGATTCGACGGGTCGAGATACCCGCCCGAGATCGCTCCCGTCGCCTCGATGAGGTCGCCCGTCAGCGTGACGAGCCGTACCCCGCCCATCTGGGCCCGGGCGTGGGAGAGGTCGTCCATGACGACCGTCTCGCCGAAGACGTACCAGAACGCTGGTCGGAGCGTCTCGTCGAACCGGACAAGATCGAGCGCGAAGCCCGTGGCGCCGCTCGCCTTCGCTACGACGAGCGACTTCCCGTGCGCTCGCCCGGGGAGCATCTTGTTGAGCGGTAGGAAGGTGGCCCGGCCGCGCTTTTCCTGGCGCAGCAACTGAATGCACTCCTCGGCGACCCGGTCGCTCTCGACCACGAGCGCCTGGAAGCGGTTCCCACCGGCGACCTGGAGCGCCACCTTGTGCTTCGGGTCGTACTCGGCGAGTTCCTCTACCGTACCGCGGATCCCCGAGATCTTCCCGAGGTTCCGTTGGGAGAGTAAGAAGTCCACGGCCGCGAGCTGGTTGGGTCGCCCACCCGATTCGGCGCGCGCCTTGAGCCGAGCATCGAGGCCGAGGTAGCGACGGTTGAGCTCGAGGACCTCCTGAGCGAGGCGGTCGACTTCGGCGCTCAGGCTCTTCTCCTTCGACTTGAGCGCGAAGAGCTCCTTCTGGAGCTCTCCGGTCGTCCCGCCCCCGGCGGACTTCGCGGGGTTCGACTCGCGTGCGCGGAGCTCGAGGTCCTTGACTTCTACTTCTCGTTCACGGAGGTCCTCCTCCGCCTGGGCTTGGGACCGCTCCGCAGCCTGGAGCGCCGCGTTCGCCGCCTCGCGGGCCTGTACGGCGGCCTGCCACGCCTTCTGCTTCGCATCGAGCTGTCGTTCGAGCTCGAGCTGGACCTTGCGGGCGCCGGCGAGCTTCTCCTGGGACTTCCCGGGGGCGCCCGTCGCGCCTTGGATCTCCGCTCCGAGCTCTTCCGAGCGTTTGGCGAGCTGGGCCAGCTCGGCCGCGAGCTTCTTTTCCTGGGAGTCGAGGGACTTCTTTTGGGCCTCGTCCTGGGCGATCGACCTTGCGAACTCCGCGACCTGGGCCTCTACCCCCTCGAGCGCTTCGAGAAGGTGGCTCTTGCTTTGGTCGAGCCGTGCGAAGGCCATCTTCTTCTCGTCGAGGTCTTGCTTGAACTTCACCGCGGCCGCGCCGCCCGCCTCCGCGATCTTTCGGTCGATGTCGTCGATCTCCCGGGAGAGCTCTTCCTGGCGTGCGGCGAGGGCGCCGCGCTCGTGGTCGAGGCGGTCGATCTCCGCACGCACCGCATCGACCTGCTTTCGACAGGTCGCGAGCTCCTGCTCCGCGAGGCGATGGCCCGCACGAGCGAGGCGTGCCTCGGAACGGCGCCTGTCGTCCTGCAGCTGCTTGTACTGGATCGCCTGGAGCCGCTGGCTCTCCAACGAAGCGAGACGGCTCTTGATATCCGTGAGGAGAGTTCCGATGCGGTCGAGGTTCTGGTCGAGGTCCTGGCGCTTCACCGCGGCCCGTTCGAGGTCCTCGTCGTACTGGCTGATCCCCGCTAGGCGCTCGAGGAGCCCGCGGCGGGGCACCGGGCCCATCGTGACGACCTTGTTCACATCGCCCTGCTGGACGAGGTTGTACCCGTCGCCCGAGAGGCGAGCGTGCGAAAGGAGACCGTCGATCTCGGTCTGCGTGGTGCGCTTGCCGTTGACGTAGAAGTACGAGTAGTACCCGTCGGGGTCGCTCGGGGCGAGCTTGACGTACCGCGTCACTTCGACTTCGGCGGCGTCGGAAGGGAGGAGCTTATCGGAGTTGTCGAAGACCAGGGAGACCTCGCATTCGGTCGCCGCCTTCTTCGAGGAGCCTCCATTGAAGAACAGATGCGTCAGGCGTTCCGCCCGAAGGGCTTTCGAACTGGTCGGACCGAGGACGAACAGGATGGCGTCGGAGATGTTCGACTTGCCCATCCCGTTCGGGCCGGCCACTCCCGTGAATCCGGGTTGGAACGGCAGCTCGGTCGCGCCGGCGAACGACTTGAAGTTCCGCAGCTTGATCCGCTTGAGATGCATTGAGCGTCTCCCCCTGCCGGCTCCCGAGTTGTGACGTCCGTCGCCGACGACCGCCCGTTTGTCGGACGACTGTCAGCGCCTCTCTCCGAGCCCTGTCAGCCATATTTAACTGTATGGCCCCAACGGAACCGGTGCCGCGCAGGTGGGTCGGTTCGGGTCGATGCCCGCTACCGACCTTCGATTCTTGAGAAGATCCCGAGACTTCTCGCAAGGGGATCCGCCTATCGAGGTCATTCCCCCCTGGGGAACCGAAGGTGCTCTCTGCCCCGTCGGGAAGATTGGGCGCAGCGCAATCCAGGCGGCCCCCGACCCGTGGAAGCTCGAGGCACGGCTGCCCACGAGCATCACCGAACCACCGGACGGACCGACCGGATTCCGCATTTCTCGAGCCTCTAGACGCGTGACTTCTCTTCTGAAGAGTTCGCCCAGAAACATCGGGCCACTGAGGCGTCCCAGCCGAAAACACGCAGTGAACCTCGTCTACCCGAATCGAAGCGGGACTGGCTCCGATGCCACGGCGGTCGAGGCAGGGGCTAGATTCATTGCCGGACGCCGGGCCGGGATCCGGTTCCGAAGGCCGCCCCCGGGGGGCTGCGCGGAGGGCCGGCCCGTCAACTTGAGTTGACGGGCAGTTCATTCAGGAGCGGACGAATGGGTATTTCGACCCGGCGCGCCGGGCCGCACACATGCGCGACGCATCCTGGTTCAATCTGGTGGCCGGAGTCATCGCCGTGCTGATCGTGGTCATCGGCGCCCTCGCGATCGCCTATCCGACGGTGAGCGCTCCCACGGCCGCCTCGCGGCCGGG
>DAIDCO010000009.1:0-17721 GCA_027309555.1 bacterium | reverse complement strand
GGGCCCGGGCCCCGCCACGAATCCCACCGTTTATCGCAATCTCTCCATCGCCTTCGACTCGGCGACGGGCGCCTTCGATTACAGTGCGACCATGCTCACCGTACCGGCCGGGGTCACGGTCGTCTTCTGCATCACGAACTACGACCCGTCGATCGCCCAGATCCCCGCGGCTTCCGACGCCCTCGTCGTCGGGACCGTCGGCGGCGTCGCGACGATCGCCGCGGGGGGTCACTCCGCGGCGGTCCGCTCGGTCGCGATGAGCGACATCGCGCACACCTTCACGATTTCGAGCGGCGCCTATCACCTCAACGTCCCGATCCCGCCCGCCAGCGCCTCGAACGACCCCACGATTGTGACCTTCTCGGTCATCTTTGCCATGACGGGGACCTTCAACTGGGGATGCGCGGTGCTCTGCGGGCCCGAAGGGACGATGGCCCGGGACGTGATGTACGGCACGCTCACGGTAGCCTAACAGCGACGAGCGTACCGCCCGGCTCGGATCCCGCTCGTCCTTCGAAGCGGTCCCTACCGTCTCGAGGACGGGGTTCGGAAGCTCACGGGATCGGATCGTCGCCGTACAGCACTTCCGCGACCTCCGGAAGCGAGCGGAGGGGGATGGCGTGCGACGTACGGAAGGACGTGCCCGCGTGAGCCTTCTCGCAAACGAGCCAGCCGGCTTCCCAGGAGCGGAGGTCCGTCGCCCGCACTTCGAAGACGAAGTCGAAGGCCCATCGCGCGTCGCTCGGGGTTCCGATCGAACCTAAGAAGGGAAGGATCGAGGCCGCAAGGAACGGGTCGAGCACCGGCCGGGTCGCCTCGGGCGAAGTGGGGTAGTACGCTCGGACCCGGTCGACATTGGCGACCGCTACCACGTGCCGCCCGCCACCGGCGCTCGTCCGCGCGATGATCTCCTGCGCGATCGGAGGAAGGCGCAGGAAGTCGGAGAGCTGGGCTAGCACCCG
Organism: bacterium; assembly: GCA_027309555.1. Classification (GTDB taxonomy): domain Archaea; phylum Thermoplasmatota; class Thermoplasmata; order Lutacidiplasmatales; family UBA184; genus Lutacidiplasma. The sequence continues at coordinate 16,759 of DAIDCO010000009.1, read as the reverse complement.
TTCGGGCTCATCCGAACGGACGATCGACCAAAGGGCGGGCGGATCCATGGTCGCTTGCGGTCGTGCCTCCTCAGGACGACGCGTGACCAGGAGATGATTTTCGGGCACCCAGCCGGCGAGGGCGGGGTCCGGGTCCTCGACGGGGTCCGCTGCGGAGCGTACGTCGACCCAGTAGAGGTGGGGATCGTTCGCCCGAGCCAGCGCGTACAGCACGCGCTTCGTGACGGCGCGGGACGCTCCCCAGACGAACGTCGACCACGCGCCCCGGGTTAGGTCGGCGAGATCGATGTCGGACGGGGGAGGGGTCGCCATCGTTCGCACCGGATAGTTCCCCGGGTAAAGAAAAACCTACGGTCGACTCGCGTTGGCCTCTGTCCCGCGGATGGAGGGCGCGCCGACGCCCATTGTCCCCCTCGAGGGCCCCTCCTGGGTGGGAGCGGCGCCAGCGATGGAGGGTCGCGGGTCGGGGTCCCGACGGACCGGAGGGAAGGCGGCTCGGACCTAAGGCGAAAGTCCACGCTCCCTCGGTCCACCGGCCGGGCCGAAAACCCTTTTATTGATGAGGGCCCTCGCAACGGTGAATGGTTCGCCTTCGGACGCGAGTGGGACTTCGTCCTGCTCCTTGATTTCGCCTCTCTTCGGTCGGATCTGCATGGACGTCCTTGAGGCGATCCGCTCGTTCCGCCCCTGCCTACAGTATCAACCCCGACCGGTTCCGCCCGAGCTCCTCAAGACCGTCCTCTCGGCCGCTCGGCTCGCTCCCAGCCAGCGCAACCTACAGCCTTGGCGGTTCGTGGTCGTGCAGGACGACGAACGGAAACGACTTCTCGCCCAAGCGTCGAATCGGGGCAAGCTGATCGCCGAGGCCCCGGCGGTCATCGTCGCGTTCGCCGTCGAGGAGGATATCCCGGTCACGATCGGGGGGTACATATCGGCCTATCCGCTCGATGTGGCGGTCGCAATCAACCTCCTCCAGCTCGCGGCGGTGGCGGAGGGTCTCGGGACGAACTGGATCATCGAGTTCCACGAGGACAAGGTCCGTGCCGTGCTGCACGTCCCCGAGGGGATCCACCCCATCGCGGTGATCCCTATCGGGTTCCCCGTGAACGGGGGCGCTGGCGCCAAGGCTCCGGGCGAAGGGCGAAAGAGTCCGGACGAGATCATCGCCTACAACGAGTACCCCTGGTAGGGGCTCGTGACCGACCTCACGTTCGTCAGCACCAATCCGGGCAAGGCCCGCGAGGTCGCGGCGGTGCTCCACCCCTACGGGGTCCGAGTCCGCTGGAAGCGGCGGGAGCTGCCCGAGCCGCAGGCCTCCACCCTCGAGGAGGTCGTGGCCGCGAAGCTCGACGCCGTGCGGGACCTCCGGGGCCGGGTCCTCGTGGAAGACTCCGGGCTGTTCATTCCGTCCCTGCGAGGGTTTCCCGGCGTCTACTCTGCCCACTTCCTCAAGATCTGGAAGTTCGGACCGATCTTCGAGCTGCTGCGCGCGCGCCCGCGCGGGGCGTACTTCCGGACCGTCGCAGGGCTCCAGGAGGGACGTCGACGCGCAATGTTCGCCGGCGAGGTCCGGGGGAGTATCGCTCGCCGACCCGCGGGCCGGAACGGTTTCGGCTACGACCCGATCTTCGTCCCGGTCGGCTGGGTCCGCACGTTCGCCGAGGCCCCCGTCGAAGCGAAGAACCGCATCTCCCATCGCTCCCGGGCGATCCGAAAGGTCGGAGAGGCGATGGCCGGCGGCCGCCCCTTCGGGTAGTCGGCGAACCGGTCGCCCCCGCCCCACTCCGAGGGGGCATCGCGCCCTTAAACTCGGGACCGTTTGCGTCCGCTATGCTCGTGGACGACATTGGCGAGTCTCCGATCCTTTCGCTCATCGATCGGATCTTCGAGCTGCGCCGGCGCGGTGAGGAGGTGCTAGGTCTCCATATCGGGGAGCCCGACTTCGATACGCCCGCCGGGATCCGCGAAGCTGCCTACCGGGCGATGAACGAAGGGCTGACCCACTACGGCTCGGCCCAGGGGATGCCCGAACTTCGGTCGGCGATCGCGGCTCGGCTCTCCGCGCGTCACGCGATCCCGGCCTCGGAGTCGGACGTCGTAGTCCTTCCGGCGAAGTTCGCCATCTACGCGAGCCTGCTCGCGACGGTCGGCCCGGGCGACGAGGTGCTGCTGCCCGACCCGACCTACCTGTTCGAGCAGCCGGTGCGCCTCGCCGGGGCGCGGCCCGTGTACGCCCCGTTGAGCGAAGGGTTCGTGCTCGACCCCGAGGCCCTCGAAGCGGCGATCACGCCGCGCACCAAGATGCTGATCCTCGTCTCTCCCGGGAATCCGACCGGCCGAGTGCTCCGACGGGCGGAGGTCGCCGCGGCCCTCGAGGTCGCTCGCGCGCACCGCCTCACGGTCGTGAGCGATGAGACGTACGAGTCCCTCGTGTACGAGGGGGCCCACCTCGCACCCGCGAGCCTCGCCGGCGGGGACGTTCCGGTCATCACGATCGGGAGCTTCTCGAAGGTGTACGCGATGACCGGCTGGCGGGCCGGCTTCGCGGTCGCCCCGCCCGAGATCCGGTCGCGTCTCGTGAAGGTGATGGAACATACTCTGACGTGCCTGCCTCCTTTCATCCAGAAGGCCTGTCTTTGGGCCCTCGAGAACTCGGCCGCGGACGAGCTCCGATTCCGAGAAGCGTTCCGCGCGCGTCGCGACCATCTGCTCGCCGGCCTCGCGAAAATGCCGGGCCTCTCGTTCGTCCGGCCCGAAGGGGCGTTCTACGTCTTCCCGCGCTACTCCCTCCCCCTCTCTTCGACCGAGTTCTCGCTCCGCCTGCTCGAGGAAGAGCATCTCGCGCTCGTTCCCGGCATCTCGTTCGGCCCCCGCGGAGAGAGGCACGTGCGCATCTCCTACACGAGCCCGGTCGACCTCCTGGACGACGGGCTTGGGCGGCTCCGTCGGTTCCTCGAGCGCCACGCGGATCCGTCGGCTGGCTTGTAGAGCCGTGGCTCCCGCCTTTTTGTACCCCGATTCGCTAGCCCGACCTGTGACCGCCCCCTTTCGGGTCCACGACCTGACCGCCACCCTTTCGACGCACATGCCGGTCTGGCCGACCTCTCCGCTGCCCGTCTTCGAGCCGGTCGGCGTCGTCGCCCGGGACGGTTACGCGATCGAACGGGTCAGCTGCCTGACCCACACGGGGACCCACATGGACGCCCCCTACCACTTTCTCGAAGACGGCCTGACGGTCGACCGGATCCCCCCCGAACGGCTCGTCGGGCGCGCGGTGGTCCTCGACCTTCGCCGCGATCTCGCCGGTCCCCTGATCGGGCTCGACACGGTGAAGCGCCACTGGCCCGAAGCCGTCGCCCCCGAGATCGTGCTCCTCGAGACCGGCTGGAGCCACGGACGAGCACCGAGTCGACGGTATCTCTACGAGTTTCCCGGGATCTCCCCCGAGGCCGCCGAGTGGATCGCGGGGAAGGGGGTCCGCGGGGTCGGTATCGACACCCTCGGGATCGACCCGTTCTCCAATGCGAAATTCGAGGCGCACAAGGTGCTGCTCGGGCGCGGTGTCTGGATTCTAGAGGCGCTCGACCACCTTGACGCGCTTGAGGAGGGCAAGGTCTACACGCTCATCGCCGCGCCGCTCAAGATCGCGGGCGCGAGCGGGGCGATGGCCCGGGTCCTCGCCCTCGAAACGTAGGGCGGAGCGACGCATGGTGCTCGAGGCGGGTCTCGGCAGCGCGCGCGTTCTCGTGACCGCCGGGAGCCAAGGGATCGGATTCGGAGCTGCGCGGGCGTTCCTCGTGGAGGGGGCACGCGTCGTCGTCAACTCCTCGAACGCCGACCGCCTTCGCCGCGCCACCGACGCCCTCGCACCCCTGGGAGAGGTCCACGGGGTCGCCGCCGACCTCCGAGAGAAAGGCGACCTCGACCGATTGCTCGAGGAGACGGTCGGGCATCTCGGCGGCCTCGACACGCTCGTGTACGTCACCGGCTCCCCGCGGCCCGGCCTGTTCCTCGAACAGGGGTTCGCCGACTGGGACGAGGCGGCGCGTCTCCTCGTCGTAAGCCCGGCGTACCTCGCCCGACGGGCGGCCGAGGCCATGCTCGTGGGCGGAAAGGGAGGCCGGATGGTCTTCCTCACTTCCGTTGCGATCCGAGAACCGATCCCCACGATCGCGACGTCGAGCGTCTGCCGGATCGCGGTGGCCGGCCTCGTACGTACGCTCGCTCGGGAGCTGGGCCCGAAAAAGATCCGAGTCAATGGGATCCTGCCGGGATACATCGCCACGGACCGGGTCGACGAGGTCCTCCGGGACGCGGCGCGGCGCAAGGGAACCTCCCCCGAAGCGGAGCGCGCCGCCCTCGAACGGGAAATCCCGCTCGGCCGGATCGGCTCGCCCGAAGAGCTCGCCCGGGCGATCGTCTTCCTCGGCAGCGAGATGTCGAGCTACGTGAGCGGAGCGCTCCTTCCCGTCGACGGCGGCCTTCTGCGCTCGGTCGGGTAGGTCGGCCCTCCCGGGTCGGTCGCTAGGGCCGGTCCGGAGTCAGCGCCTCTTTTTGGAAGTCCGCCCGCTCGGGGACGAAGACGTCGAGCACGACGCTCGGTCCGCCGGCCTGCGTGACGAGTTCGTGCGGGACCCCTCCCGCGATCGAGTACGACGAGCCCTTCGTCATCGAGTAGACGTCGGGGCCCACCCGGAACCGGCCTCCTCCCTCGAGGAACGTGCCCGCCTGGACGTGAGGGTGAGTGTGCATCGGGAACGTAGAGCCCGGCGCGATGTGGTAGAGGACCATCATCACGCCGTGGCCGTGGGTCAGGATGCGGCGCTTCACGCCCGGTAGGATCTCGTGCCAGGCCTCGGGGCGGTCGTCCCAGAACGGCATGCCCCCGGGAGCGCGCCGCCGTATTTGGACATGCCGCGGTGGCTAGGCGAGCGCCTGCCGAAGGTCCTCGACGAGGTCGTCGGCGTCTTCGACCCCGACCGAGAATCGAAGGAGGCCCCCCGTGATCCCCTGCGCCTCCCGGACCTCGATGGGGACCGAGCGGTGGGTCATGAGCGCCGGATGATTCACAAGGGATTCGACGCCTCCGAGGCTCTCCGCGAGCGTGAAGATCTTCAGGCGGCGTACGATCCGACGGGCGGCAGGCAGACCGCCTCGGAACTCTGCCGAGACCATGCCGCCGTAGTCGTCCATCTGCCGCCGCGCGACCGAGTGGCCCGGATGTTCCGGGAGTCCCGGATAGAGGGTCCGTGCGACCTTCGGATGGCGGTCGAGGAAGGCAGCGACCCGCCGCGCGTTCGCGCAGTGCGCCCGGACGCGCAGGCCGAGCGTGTGGATCCCGCGGAGCACGAGGAAGCAGTCGAGGGGGCCCGGAATGCCGCCTTGGGTGTTCTGATACCAACGGTACTTTTCGAGCATCGCACGGGTTCGGAACACGAGCGCGCCTCCGATGAGGTCGCTGTGCCCACCCAGGTACTTCGTCGTGGAGTGGAGCACGATGTCTGCGCCGAGACCGAGGGGCCGCTGGAGGACCGGCGAGGCGAACGTGTTGTCGACCGCGACCCGAGTCCGGTGGGCTCGGGCGAGCGCCACGGCGCTCTTCAGGTCGGTGACCTTGAGAAGGGGATTGGTCGGAGTTTCGAGGTACAGGAGGTCGACCTTCCGTGGTTCGGAGAATGCCCGCCGGACGTTCGCGAGCTCCGAGGTGTCGATCAGGTCCACGCGCACCCCGTGGGTGCGGGCCACGTCAAGGAGGCGCCGGGTCCCGGCATAGAGGTCGTCCCCCGCGACGATGCGGCTCCCGGAAGGATACGCCATGAAGAGGGCGGAAGCGGCGGAGAGGCCGGAGGCGAACGCGAGCGCGCCGGCTCCTCCTTCGAGCTTTCCCAGCACTCGTTCAAGTGCGGCGCGGGTGGGATTCCCGGTCCGGGAATAAACGAACCCCTTCGCCGTTCCGGGGGAGGACTGTGCGTAGGTCGACGTGAGATAGACCGGCGGGTTGACCGATCCGGTGAGCGGGTCCGGCTCCTGCCCCTCGTGGATCAGCCGGGTGTCCCACCGCATCGGCGGTCCCGAGCTCCCCCTTAGATTTCAACCATTCGACGGGAACGAATGCGTCTCGGATTCGCCCACCTGTCGTTCAATTGATTCGGCGGTCGTTTTGTCGCCTTGAGCCGCGATTTGATTCGACGTCGTGCTTCAACTCCACTTGCGGCGGAATCTACTCACCGTCGAGCCCTCGTCTTGCGCTAAGTGAAGACTCATGTAGGTTCTCGGCTTCGAGCGGCGACTCGGCAAATGACTTGGGCTGGATTGGCCGGTGCACCCTTTGTGACCGTTTCGCCAATCGGAATCGCGATTGGCCATGGTACGCTACCCAATAATGGAGCCGACTTCGGGCCGGATACGACGGGCACACTCACCACCGGAATCCAAGAAGCCCTGAATGCAATCGCTAGTTCTGGTGGGGGGACGGTAAAGCTCATCCCAGGTAGCTATAACATCGGGGCAACTATCTACACGCCCAGTGATCACATCACAGTCCTTGGCGACCCCGGCGCGACGCTCACGTTCAAGGGGAGCTATACGATTCACATGGCCACAGACTCGTCCGGCGTAATGCACTCGTGGATTCGCTGGATTGGTTACGGGACGATCGTAAATCTGAATGGCTTTGCGGCAGGCATAGGTGACAACTCGCTGAATGCGCCTACAACGGCGCACCATCTAGTGATTTCCGGCTTCGAGGTCTACGGAGGTCAGGCACCCTTCTTCGTGGCCATCTCGACAATCTCCAGCGCCCAGACTGGCGCTGAGAACCAGTACGGGCATATTTTGCTCGAGGATCTATACTTGCATTCCTTCGCCAACGCATCTAGTGGCACTGGGCTCCTCATTACCAACAGCAACGTCACGTGCCGACGTATCTACATCGATGGCTCGACCTACCCAAGCGGGGACCATTCGATCCTGTTCTGCCACGGAGGACCTGAGAACGCGAGCTACTACGGAATCTGCGAGAACCTCCTCTTCGAACAGGTCCATGTCAAGAACAACGGCTCTTCGGGACAGGTGCTTGAACTTCAGGGTAACGGAACGGCCAGCGCGAACGGAATTTTGAGAGACGTCTCATTCTTCGACTGCGTATTCGACTCGGGGGCAAGTTCGCCGGCGGTCGCCGGCTCAGGGGGGCCTTTTATTGATGACAACAATGGTGCCTCGAATTCGGCCTACGTCGCTAACATACGGTTCCACGACTGTAAATTTGTGAACTGCGTAATGACGTATCAGAGCACGTCGACCTTCATCGGATCGATCACTTACGAAGGCTCTGGACCCCAAACCACCGCGACCTACCCACTAGGAGCGAGCGGATCCCTTCAAGGGCGCGACAACAACGGCGGCACCGTTTACACCGTGTCAATTACTGTCGGCACGTCTCCATTCGCTTACCGAAATCTCGACGGATGCTGGGAGCTCGTCTTCGTTACGGGAGGTAGCGTGAGCGCCATTACACTCGACGGCATCGCAACGGGTGCCACTTCAGGGCAGTTCCGACTGGGCCCTGGAGACATACTCACGGTCACGTACAGTTCGGCGCCGACGATGACGAAGACAGGGGCAGCCGGTTGATAACCTCCCCCAAGCGAGGGGCGTGCGCCTGTAGGGGCGCCCGGTGTGTATCGTCGTATCCGACCAAAACGATCCTGGTCTCCCTTGCGAGGAGACCCACGGGGACAACACTGGCACTCCCTCCGTTTGGAGTCGGGGCCCAAGTGGGGACTCTAGCGCCTGGTTTCGGCTCATCCCATTCGAGATCCGGTCACTCGGGTGGGGGGGGAGTAACTCCCTGAATGGAGTAATCCAGTCGTAAATCCGCCTCAACTTTTTACTCCGTGCCGTGCATAGAAACACCTGAAGCATGATCCGAAGCCACCACCTCCGCGATCCTCATGCAAAAGGCTGGCGGACCGTCGTTATCGCCTTGGTCATATTCCTGGGACTGAACGCTGTCCAAAGCTTGGCGTCCGTTCCTCCAACCGAGGTCGGCGCGTTTCCCTCCGCCCTTGCTATCGTATCGTATACGCCAGATCTGACCATTCCAAAGGGCGTTTCCGGAGTCGCCACCAGTGGTCCGAACGGAACATCATCCTCGGACGGTGCGACATCAGGTGCGGCTTACTGGACTAACCTGTCGCCCCCCACAGCTCCTTCCTCTCGGTACTTGGCATCAATGACGTACGACGGGATGGATCATTACGACCTTCTTTTCGGAGGCCAGTGGAATGCGACGATGAACGACACTTGGACCTTCGCTAACGGAGTTTGGACCAACATCACTTCAACTGCCGGAACCCCGCCACCGACTCAACCCGGAATGGTCATGACCTATGACGCGGCGGACGGTTATGTCCTAGCGTGGGGTTGCCCTGGGGCGAACCCAAACGCAAGCGCCATGTGTAACGATACATGGTCCTTCTCCCACGGCAAGTGGAGCAAGATCGCGGCTGTTGTGGAAGCACCCGCTGGGGGCTGGAGCGGACTTATCCCCGGCCCCAGCGCCCTCAATAATCTGGTCTACGACGCGACCGATTCCTACGTGGTTCTAACAGATGGCGCGGCTACTTGGAAGTATTCAGGTGGTGTTTGGACCCCCTTCTGTGCTCCTTCCACCAACTGCACTCGATCCATCTCCGGACCCCCAGTAGGAGCCGTCGCATACGACGCGTACGACGGATACGTCCTATCATTCGGAAGCCGGGTAGGTTGCAGTGGGTGCGATGCCTTTGGTGGCTACACCTGGAAGTTCTCCGGAGGAATCTGGAGTAACATAACCGCCTCCGCCGGGACTCCCCCGCCGGCCCGTTTCATTTCCTCGGCGGTCTACGATAACTCGAGCGGAGGCGTACTTCTGTTTGGCGGATCCGGCTACAAGGGTCAACCATTGAATGACACATGGCTTTTCCAGAACGGAACTTGGCGCAATGTTTCAGCGAGCCGTTCGCCGCAGGCCCGCTACGAGGGAAGTATCGCATATGACCCGGCCGACTCCGGAGTCGTTGTCTTTGGTGGAATCGGGGGAGTCGGCACCACCTGGATGTGGGGGAACGATCCTCCCATCGCGGGACTCGCGGTTCGGGCGACCCCCCCGACTCCTCTGCCGGGCGCTAACGTGTCATTCACCGCTTCCTTCATGGGCGGTGTGGGGTCATATTCTTACAGCTGGAGATTTGGGGACGGCAGCTCAAGTAGCGCGGTGAATCCTACTCATGTTTACGGCACTGAGGGTACCTACGTCGCGCGGCTCTGGGTGAACGATAGTGCAGGACACGCGGCGAACACTTCGTTGCGCGTCCACATCTACCTTCCTCTCGCCCTCCTATCCCTTCAAGCCACTCCGAACCCGGCTAACCTAGGTCAACCGGTGAATTTCACCACGGTAGCTGCGGGCGGAACGCCACCTTACACGTTCTCTTGGGTCTTTGGCGACGGAGGGACGGGTGGGAACTTGTCCAACATCACACACATCTATACCACAAACGGCCCCTTCACGGTAGTAGTCGCCGTCGTAGATGCTCTCGGGGCAGCTGCGCGCTCGACACTTAACCTCTCGATCAAGCTGGAGGCCTTGGCCGGATCTACCACGAGCGTAGGCGCACCTCCGTTAACGGTCAATTTCGTCGGACAAGCTCAGGGCGGCATTTCGCCATACCACTATGATTGGAGCTTTGGCGATGGAGAGACATCGATCCTTCAGAATCCCCGTCACACCTACAATTCCTCGGGGCAGTTCACTGTCGTCTTGACGATTCTCGACAGCCGAAACGACCGCTCCACCAGTACGCTCACGATTCAAGTTGGCCCCTCCGCGACGGGTGGCTCTGGATTACCCGCGTGGGTCACTGACATTGTCATTGCCGGCACAGTGTCCGTGGGGTTGGGCGCGGTATGGGGCGCCAGCTCGCTTTACCAACGATCCCGACGGCAACAGGGAGAACAGTGGATAGAGGAGCTGACTCGAGAGCCCGAATCACAGAAAAGAGGACCGAACCCCTGAGCTCGGGCGAGGAGCCCCATTCGCGATGCGGTCCCACGTGACCGGAAGCGCTGACGTACTCCCACGGCTCTCCGGTCCGTCGGTGCGACCCGGAGGCTTGCTTGATTTGGCTTGAACTGACGTTGGTTGGCATCGGAGGCGCAATCGTGGGCTGGATCGCCCACGCGCTTCTTCGGGGTCGACCCCGGCGGAGGTTAGGCCCGAATCGAGTGTCCGTCACGACTAGGCACAACCCCTCTCAGTCTCCGGCCGTCCAAGCTCCTATCTCTGACCCCGTCGTTACCCGCTCGACAGCGCCGAAGGTTTCTAGAGAAGCTGATTTAGCCGGGAGGGTGATAGTCCATCTCGCTTCGCTCGGCAGGCTGAACAACGACGAAGTGGGTCGTCTCGGGTACACCCAGAAGGGGATGAGTGAGGACCTCGGAATCCGACAGGGGACCCTCACCAAAGTCTTGTCGCGTCTCCAAGCGGCAAAGGTTGTCGAGGTGGGCCGTCGACATGTCCAGGGGCAGCCCTACCGTCTGAACGTCTACATCTTGACCGCCTTGGGTGAGTCGGTGGCCCGAGACATTCGACACCGAATCCACACGGCGTCGGTAGAAGCCCCGAGTCGTCCGCTGGACACTATCTGAGCGTTGTCTACGATCCGCACGAGGGGTACCTGGTACGAGATGGTGCCGAAACTCCCCTCTGTAACTTAAGTGATTGCCTTCCAGTCTGGCTGAAACTGAATCGCGTGCCTTCTCACAGTCCGTCGGCGACCGCCCGGGCCTCGACCAGGCTCACGGAGATGCATTCGAAGCTCTCTTCTCTCCCGCCGGGCGTTATCAGTACCAAGGTGACGATTCTCCGGTTCCAGGTTGGAAATGTTCGACCGAGTCGCCCAGAACTTCGAGAGGAAGTCTTTTCGGGATACTACAGTGAATCTCGCCAACACATCATTTTAATACCGGGGGCCCCTCGCCGTGCTAAGCTGTCGCTCGGCGATGTCGTCCGGGCGGTTGTGGGGGAAAGCGAGTTGCCGGCTGCGTTGGGTGCGGAGACTCCGGGAAGCGTCGTGAACCTGCCGAAAGAGATGACGGTGCGGCAGGACGTCTACGTCCGTAAGGCCTCGGGGCTCGTCCGCACGGTGGGCCCGACCAGCGCGCTGTTTTCGAACCTCGTCGCGATGGGAATCATCGTCAACTTCTTCTGGATCGTGTTCGCGTCGGCCGGATACCCGAACGCCAACCTCGTGACGACCGTCGGCATCGGGGTGCTGATCAACATCGGCGTTGGGTTCGTCTACTGGATGCTCTCGAGCGCCATGCCGCGCTCGGGGGGAGACTACGTCTTCATGGGCCGCATCTTCCATCCCAGCATCGGGCTCGCCACGAACCTCGTCTTCTCGGCCGTATTCATCACCTGGGCCGGACTGTTCTCCTTCTACATCACCGCCTACGGACTTCCGATGCTCCTCTCGAGCTTCGCGATCGCCGGAGGCAGCGCGATCAGCTTCAACTGGTACGTCTCGACGATCCTCGCGTCCCAATCGAGTATGTTCGTGGTCTCGGCGGTCTTCCTCCTGCTCGTGATTCTCATCAGCCTCTTGCCGACCAAGTGGGTCTTCCGCACGACGGTCGCGATCTTCGCCGTGACCGCGGTGATCTACGTGATCATGATGGTCCTGCTGCTGATGACGAGCCAGGCGACCTTCGCGAGTCACTGGAACGCCGCGAATCCCGGCAACTCCTACGCCTCTATCGCCTCCGCGGGCGCGAGCGGCGACTCGATCACAACCTCGGGCACGTTCCTCGGCATCGTCTACACGATGCTGAGCTTCGTCGGCTATGCGAACAGCTCGTACTTCGCCGGGGAGATCCGGGGGAATCCCACCCGGACCCAGGGGCTCGCGATCTTCGGGGCGCCCTTGATCTTCGCCGCCCTTATCGCGGGGCTGTACGCCACGACGTACATGACGTTCGGACGGGACTTTATCGTGGGGCTGAGCGGGGCCTGCTACGCGGGCTGCAGCATCGTTCCCGTGCTCCCTTCCCCGCTGGTCCTCGCCGCGTACATCCTGCCCTCGGGAGGGTTCTCTCCGTATCTCGCTGCGTTCCTTTCGTTCGGAGTGATGCTGACGTTCTTCGGGTTCTCGCTGATCTATTTCATCGTCCCCACGCGGAACCTCTTCGCCTGGTCCTTCGACCGGGTCTTCCCGAGCGCCCTCGCGCGGGTGAGCCGCCGCGGGGTGCCGTGGGTGGCGGTCCTCTCCCTCGCGTTCTTCGCGTTCGTTTCGATGTACGCCGCGGTCTACACCACGCTGTTCAACTACCTGTCCTACTCGAACTTCGGCTTCTGGTTCGCGGTCGGGATCGTCTGCCTCGGGGGGGCGCTCTTCCCGTTCCTGCGGCCGAAGCTGTTCGCCCAGGCCCCGCGGTTGGTGCGGACGCGCATCGGGCCGGTCCCCTTGCTCACGCTCATCGGCGGGGCCTCGTTCGTCGCCTCTTGGTATGTCAGCTATGCCTCGTCGACCGCCACATTCCTCGAGGTCAGTTCCTACAGCTACCAAGCGCTGCTCTTCTTGCCGATGATCTTCGTCGGAGGATTCGTCCTGTACTGGGTCTCCTACGCGATCCAGCGTCGGCGAGGGATCCCGGTCGACCTGATCGCGAAGGAGCTGCCCCCGGACTGAGCCACACCGCCCCCGTTTTCTAGCGCGGGCGTTCTGGGGGGCAGGTGGGACAGCGCGTCGAGCTGGTCATCGACCCGCTCCGGGACGAGCGAGTGTCGGTTGACCTGCCGCTCGAGTACCGCGTGCCGGTCGACGCGGTCCGTCAGGAGCTCGGCCTGCCGGGGTCGATCGATCTCTCCGATCCCATCGTGGCGAGAGCCGTGGCCCTCGCGGGAGCGGCCCGTCGGTGGGAGCCGCCGATCGCGCTCGCGGTGTTCGGGGGGGTCGCCCATCGCCTTCGGTGCCCCCTCAGCAACCGGCCCGGAAGCGATGGGCTCCGCCACGAGCTTCACGACCTCGACCTCGCGGTGCGCCTCCACGATGTCCGTACGTTCCAGCAGTTCCTGAAACAGGTCCACCATCGGGAAGGCAGCGCGCTCACCTTCTTCGAGACTCGCGGTGACCAGATCTTCAACTCGATCAGCGGCGGCCGACGGCTTCGCTGGCACATGGTCGTCCGGCAGGAGGGTCCCGAGGTCGTCCTCGGGACGCTCGACATCGTCGCCGACGAGTTCGAGTTCTGTCACCGGTTCGACCTTCGCGACGATGTCGGACGCGCGTCGGCGAACGGTTGGACGCTTTCCCCGGCCCACCTGTTCCTCGCCAAGGGCCAGTTCATCCAGCGGGTCCCGCGCACCGACAGTGCGCTCGTTCTCGATCGGGTGCTCGCGCCGTTCGGAAAGCACGAGGTCGTTATCGGCCCGGAACGCAAGGATGTCCAGGACCTCCTTGCGCTGGTCCACGACCACGCGCTCGGCGAGGCCCCCGACCAGATCTCCCCGGCCGAGATCGCCCGGCTCCTCGGGAGCGATTGGGGGTTCCACCGAACGGTCGCGCTCAACCTCGGGATGGTCGCCCGTTCGCCGGTGCTCGCGGCGTTGCCGCCGGAGGCCCGGGCCCGGATCGAGGAGCGTCTCGGTCGCCTCACGGCGCTCGTCGGTTCGCTCGCCCCGAAGCGTCGCTTCGCACGGTTCGGGGGCCCGTGGTGGCAGGAGGTCGACTCGACGCCCTCCGTCGACTCGACCGCCGCGGTTTCGTAGCGCCGCTCAGCCGCTCGTCATCATCGTCGCCCGGATTCCCCCCTTCACGAGGTCGACGACCGCGCCGAGGAGCGTACCCTCGGTGTAGGCGCTTCCAGGATTGAGCGCGGTCGTGGGGCCTATCGCCACCGACCCCTTCGACTCGTGAATGTGGCCGTGCAGGGCGAGGAGCGGCCGGTGTCGCTCGAGCGCGATCCGGACCGCGGTCGAGCCCACGTGGATCATGTCCGGCTCTCCGCCGGGAGTCATCATCTTCGTCAGGTTCGCGTCGAGCCGGGGGGCGAGGTCGAGGGGCGTGTTGTGCGGCGGAACATGGAGGTTGAAGATCGACTGGGACGGCTCCTCGAGGCGGGCGGCGTCGGCGTCGATCCGGCGCGCGATCTCCTCCTCGGAAAGCTCCCGGTTCGTTCGCCAGGGAGTCACGTTCGAGTAGGGCAGGGTAAGGAGCTCGTGGTGATCGTCGACCCGGACGATCTCGCGGTCGGTCAGTTCCGCGAAGTCGTCGGCCGCGATCACCTCCTCCATCGGCGTGAAATCGTCGTTCCCCAGGCCGAGTAGGAGCCGGGTCTCGGTCCCTGCGAGCCGGCCCTTCGCCCAGTCGAGCCAGCGACGAAGCTCCTCGAGCTCGAGGCGGAGGAACACCGCGTCGGCCCGGGAACGGTCGGCGATGAGCTCCGCCCAGTCCGACCGCGACGTCCGATACGGTACGGTCGCGGAGTCCCGCAGCCAATCCTCGAGCCGGGCCAGCTCCTCAGCCGATCGCCCCGTGCGGACCTCGCCCTCGACCGAGGCCGACCAGCCTCCCGCCTCTTCAAAGATCGGGGTCATCGTCTTCGCCGCGATGTCGCCGCCCACGAGCAGCACCTCGGCCCGGTAGACCTTCGCGGCGTTCACGAACTTGCGGAAGCAGACCGCCGAGCCGTGGAGGTCGGCGACGAAGAACAACCGGGTCGGCTTCGCCATCGTCGGGCGCGCCAGCCCGCTCGGCTACCTAAACCCTGCGGAAAAACGAACGGGACCTTCGGGGCCGCGGCCCCGAAGGTCGAGAAGAGGTTGGTTCGAGCCGGGAGGGGGCGTTCAGTCCTCGCCGAAGTCGCCGCCGCCCATTCCGCCCATGCCACCCATCCCGCCCATTCCACCGCCGGGACCGCCCGGACCGCCGGAGGGCGCGGGACTCGACTTGGACGCAATGACGTCGTCGATCCGCAAGATCATCACCGCGGCGTCGGTCGCGCTCTCGATCGCCTGGCGTCCGACACGGATCGGCTCGATCACGTGGAGCTCGCCCATGTCGCTGACCTTGCCCGCGAGAACGTTGACGCCCGCGCGCTGCTGGTTGCCCTTGTGGGCCTTCCGCAGCTCGATCAGGATGTCGATCGGGTCGAGCCCGGCGTTCTCGGCCAGTGTGCGGGGGATCGTCTCGAGCGCCTCGGCGAAGCTCTCGAAGGCGATCTGCTCGCGGCCACCGACCTTGGCGGCGTAGTCGCGCAGGTGCATCGCGAGCTCTTCGGCCGTCGCGCCGCCGCCGTAGACGTACCGTCCGTCCTCGACCGCGACCGCGACCACGTTGAGGGCGTCATCGAGCGAACGCTCGATCTCGTCCAGCACGTGCTCGGTGCCGCCGCGGATCAGGATCGATACGGCCTTCGCCTTCTTGGCGCCGGTCACGAAGGTCAGGGCATCCTCCCCGATCTTGCGCTCCTCGACGAGCCCGGCATGGCCGACGTCCTCGCTCGCGAGCTCGCTGACCTTCGAGACGATGTTCGCCCCGGTCGCCTTCGCCAGCTTCTCCATGTCGGATTTCTTGACGCGACGGACGGCGTAGATCCCTTCCTTCGCGAGGAAGTGCTGCGCCAGGTCATCGATCCCCTTCTGGCAGAGAACGACGTTCGCGCCGGACTTCTTCACTTGCTCGACCATCCGGCGCAGCATGTTCTCCTCCTCCTGGAGGAAGGCGTTCAGCTGCGACGGCTCGTTGATCTCGATCTTCGCGTCGATCTCGGTCTTCTTGATCTCGAGCGCGGCATCGAGCAGGGCGATCTTCGGGTTCTCGACGCGCGACGGCATCCCCGAGTGGACCTTCTCCTTGTCGACGATGACCCCCTCGATGAGCGAGGTATCGGTCATCGCGCCCCCCTGCTTCTTGATGAGCTGGATATTGTCGAGGTCCACGTAGTAGCCCGCCCCCTTCTTCTCGGCCACGGCGGTCACGGCCTTCACCGCGATCTCGCCGAGCTGATCCCGGTTGAACGAGACCGATTTCGAGCCCATCGACGTCGTCGCGATGCGGCTCAGGAGGTCGTGGTCGGCGATCGAGACCGGCTGGCTCACCTGCTGGAGGACCTCGAGGGCCTTCTGCGCCGCGAGGCGGTAGCCCTGGGAGATGATCGTGGGGTGGATGTTCTGCTCGATCAGCGACTCGGCCCGCTTCAGCAGCTCGCCGGCGAGCACGACCGCGGTGGTCGTCCCGTCCCCGGCTTCCTGGTCCTGGGTCTTCGCGACCTCGACCAGCATCTTCGCGGCCGGGTGCTCGACGTCCATCTCCTTGAGGATCGTGACCCCGTCGTTCGTCACGACGACATCGCCCATCGAATCGACGAGCATCTTGTCGAGCCCGCGCGGGCCGAGCGTCGAACGCACGGCGTCGGCGATCGCCTTTGCGGCCTGGATATTGTTCGAGAGCGCTCCGCGCCCCTTCTCTCGCTTGGTCCCTTCTCTCAGCACCAGAATCGGTGTCTGCCCGCTCATCATGGTTCGCGCCTCCGAGTTGCCCCGGTATGCAAATTTGGTAGAAATGCGGTTCTATTTAATGATATCTCACCTTTCTGAGGGAGAATCGAGCCGTTCCTCGGGGCTGCCGGGCTCCGCTACCGCGCCTCGCAGCCGCGGGGAGCGACGAGCGGCCGCGCCGATCGGGAACGATCTGTCTTCCCTCGGTCAGGGACGACC
>DAIDCO010000099.1 GCA_027309555.1 bacterium | reverse complement strand
GTGGGAGGGCGAACCGGCCGCGCCGTCCCACCTATCCGGCCGCCAGTAAGCGTCGATGCAGCGCCAGACCACGGCGAGCGGAGCGAGTGGTAGGGACCTGCGCAAGCCGTAAGGCCAGTCGCGGCGTGGGGGGCCCGAAGGTGGGCGAGCCCGCGTCTTCGATGAACTGCCCCACGTGTGGCAAGCCCATGAACGGCGGGTCGGTTGTGCTCTACGCGAAGGCAGGCCTCCGCGGCGCAAGGATCGGTTGGGTTGGCGGACCGCCAACTCGCACCACTCTGAGCCAAAGCGAACTGGAGTCGACCGAGACGTTGGTGAACTACGGCGCCCGCGATGTCCTCCGCCAGGCTCCGTTCGGTGAAACCGGCCTTCGCTTTCAGGGATGGCAATGCGCAGCTTGCAAGATCGTCGCGTTCTCGTACCCTCAAGGCACCACGCGGTGGTAGGGCTGGACCGTGCGGAACACACGCTATTGCGAACGGACCCGCGAAACACCAAACCCACCCGCGAGCATCCACGTCCCCCCCACGGCCAGCGCGATCCCCGCCGCGAGGGTCTCGAGGAACGCGCCAACGTTGAACGCGGACGCGCCCGGAAGGCGCGCCGGGTCCGCCCCGCACGCGTTGTAGGCAGCGAGGGCCTCCCCGCCCGCCGCGACACGAGGAGCAGCCCGATCACACCCGTGATCGCGCCCGCGTCACGCATCAGGGACGGAGTTCGAGAGTTCACCGCCATGGCCCTTCCCACTCACGCGGACGCACTTGCCGCGGTCGGGAGCAGCAACGCGTTCGCCGCGGCGCGCTCGAACCCCCGCGACCGCTCGTGACTCACCCGTGGCCCCACCTCGTGGGTCAGAACCGCGGTCGCGACCAGTCACTTTGGCAACGTGGTCTCAATCGGCGAGCGGAGCGAGTGGGAGGGACCCGCGCCTTGACGGTCAGGATAGACCCCTCAGGACGTGGTTACGCATCCGCGATGGGTCGTACGACGTGTGTCTCGGTGTCCGTGACCATCGGAAGCTCCACGATCGCGTCGATCACTATATCCATCCGGGCCAAATCGCGCCCTTCCACGATTGCGACCACCGCCGGACCACCGAAAAGTGCGTCGGCCCGGACCACACCCGGAATCTTGCGGATGGCCTGACACGCCGCTCGTGGACCCGGGTTCGTTGTCGTCACAAACACGTACGCCTGGACCGTCATGGAATCGTGTTTCTCCCTTCACCCACGGCGAAGGTGACTCGCGCTTAACTCCGTTGGACGCGGCGGGCCCCAAGCGGAGCGAGGTGGGAGGACCCGCGAGCCAAGCGAATGGGGCAATCACTCCGACGGGCTCGCATGAATGGAATGGCGGCGGAAGGCTTTCGATCGGAACTGTAGGTCAGTTGGCTGCCCTATCCGGGCAGTCCCCCACGCATAGGCAGGGGATCAAACCGGGACCGACCCGCTTACAGTTGGTATCGATGCCACCCCCGTCACTGTAAGAGTCCCGATGGACGCGTCCCATGCAGCGGGATAGACAAGCACCAACTCTTCCCCGCTCACAAGGGGAACGTTTGGAATCGCCCACGCGGAACCGTTCGCCCGAGAAGGGTAGCTATCGAGCCACATGCCATACGCCGAGAGCAGCAGCGCGTACCATCCAGACGACCCGGCACTGCAGTTCGCGGTGGACGGAACCCAGCTCTGGCACGATGGGTAGCTCGTCGGGAGAGATCCCCCGGAACCATTCGTGAGCGCGAGGCGCGTCATCCAAGAAGTCAACCCCCATGCGTCATAGTCCGTGGACGTGACGGATCCGTTCGGCGGGAACTCGACTTGGAAAGGCAGGGTTGAGGTGTTCCAGCCTACGGGGGCGGGCAGAATGGAGGAGGTATTCGGCTGAAACCCTATCCGATATGGCCAGCCCGTCGTTGGGGGACCGAGCTGCTTAATGGCCGTGCAACTGAGCGACATGCTCGCGTAGCCTTGCACCGTGCCGTCGGACAGGAACCCTACGTCGAACGCAGGAAGCTGGCCCGCGGCCCCAACAAGCCCGCACTGAGAGTACTCGATTCCGCCTCCCGGACCGTGATTGGTCTCGGAGAGAGGGGAGAAGCCGTCCGCGAACTCCTCGACGATAGGAGAGTTCTCGGCCACGAACTGCCCTGCGCCGACGCCATACGCGAGCCGCGCCTGGGCTGAACTGTCCGTGGGCAAAGGTTCGAGCCATGTCTCGTAAAAGCTCGCCGACGGCCCGCCCGCGTACTGCCAGCAGGGATTCGACGGGTAGATCGGGGAGTACGCTCGGACCACTCCCAACGTATCGGTGGCCACGAGCACACCTTGGCTCGCGTTTGCATAGAATTCGAATTGCCAGAACGGAGCTGTGCCCGAAGCAACGGAGCCCGTGAAGATCGGCATGTCCGAGCCATTCCAGATCGTCAGGCCGTTGAACTGTGCTCCGCAGTACCGATAGGAAAGGTTGGTCGCGCCTGCGAATCCCACGGCACCGGGATAGAACGACGTCTGCGCGGCGAACCCGTCGTACGAGAACAGCTGCCAAGGACCCCCGGTCGTGTTCTGCACGACTCGATCGACCTCCTGAAGGGCGAGGTACAGCGATGGCCCATCACCCGGGTACGAGGTCGGGGGAGGGTGGGTTGTGTACCAAGCGAGGACTCCTCCGACTCCGGCCGAGACGACGAGGGCGACCACTACTAGCGAACGAAGGGAAGGCGACGTTGGCTGCTCGTTCACGAAGCGCCCCTGCGGTCGCGTCTCAGGTAACAGCTTCCGTTCACCGGGCGGTAGGTCCATATGCCGATCACGGTGGCAGTATCCGCCGACGCCGAGCCTCCTTGACCGTACACATCGAAGCAGATGGTAGATGTAGAGTTTGCCACTCCGACGAACCGTACTAAACGGAGCGCCCTAAGTAATTGCGCATAGTCGGCGCAGGGTCTCGTTCCCCCTCCGCCAACCCTCGAAGGTGTG
>DAIDCO010000098.1 GCA_027309555.1 bacterium | reverse complement strand
GGCGGCCAGTATAGCACCGGTCCCTGAGCGAGGTTCGTGTCGGGCTCTCGGACCCCGTCGACCATCGGCCGGGCCCGAGGAACGCGGTCGGACGCGCGCCGGCGGAGGAGGGAACGCGCCGTGGGCTTCCGTTAAGTGCGCCCCGTCGGTAGCCGCTCTCGATCCACGGACCCTCGCGTCGTGGTTCGGGGAGTGGCGTTGCAGGTCGGCTCCCCCGTTGAGATTCGAGCCTCGGACCGAGCTCGATGCCCCGAAGCGACCCTCCTCGAACCGCCCCGAGAGGGCCCTCTCCATCCACGCATCGGGCCCATCGACGTGTCGAGAGGGGTGTCCGTCCGAATCGCCGAAGGGACCACCACGCCACGGAACTGAACGGTCCTCGGAGTAGTTCGACCTCCTATGCAGGAACCTCCCGAACCGGCACGGTCGGCTCCGGGAGCCGGGCACCGGTTCGCCGCGCTCCGGCTCGACCGCAGGGTCTACCTGCTCGGTAGTGCCGGGCTGGTGCGCAGTGTCGGTCGAGCCGCGACGTTCGTCTTCCTGCCGCTCGTCTTCGCCGACCTCTACCACCTCTCGTTCCTCACCATCGGCGCGCTGGTCGCCGCGATCGTCCCCGTCAGCACGCTCGCGTTCCTGGGAGGCGGGTACCTCTCGGACCGGTACGGACGTCGGCGGTTCGCCGTGTACCCCAGCTTTGCGAGCGCGGCCGTACTGCTCCTCCTCTGGGTCTACCTCGACCAAGGGGTTCCCTTGGTGATGGGTCTCTGGGCGCTCAATTCGCTCTTCAACGGCCTTACCCGGCCGGCGCAGAGCGCGATGATCGGGGACGTCACGCGTCCCGATCTCGCGGTCACCGCATTCGCCGTGCAGCGCGTCTTCACGAACACGGGGTTCGCGATCTCGCCGGCGGTCGGGGGCCTCCTCGCCGATGTCGCAGGGCTACCGACCCTGTTCCTGTTCGCCGCCGTTACCTCCGCGATCGAGGGGACGATTCTCCTCCTCTTGCTGCGAGAGACGTTCTCGGGCGCACGGTCGGCCTCCGGCTCGCCGCTCGGCAACATCACCGCGCCGTTCCGCGACCGGGCGTTCGTCGGACTCCTCGGCGCCCTCATCGGGCTCGCGATCCTGATGAACCAGTTCGGTACCCCCCTCGCGCTCTTCCTCGGGTCGGTGCGGTCGGTCTCGTTCTCGGAGTTCGGGTTGATCTACTCGCTCAACGGCGTCCTCGTCGTGCTCCTGCAGCTCCCGATCGGCCGGCTGGTCGAGCGGCACCGAGAGTACCTCGCCTGGATGGCCGCGGGCACCGTCTCCTACGGCACGGCGTTCCTCCTCTTCGACCTCGCGCACGCGTTCCCCCTCTATCTTCTCTCGATGGCCGTGCTGACGGTGGGCGAGGACATCGTGAGCCCGACCGAACAGTCGCTGGTCGCCCGGTTCGCCGGGGTCGAGCGGAGAGGAGCGTACTTCGGGGCGTTCAACGCCGCGACGAACGCCTCCCGGGTCGTCGCCCCGGTCGTCGGGACCCTGCTCCTTGGGATCGTGCCCGGCGGGCCGATGCTCCTGTGGGGCGGAATGTTCCTGCTCGCCCTCCTTGTGGGGGCGGCCTTCCTCCGTCTCCGAAGGAACGCCCGAAAGCGCGTCTCGGAAGGCACCTCGGGCCGCGAACTCGTCGTACCGTCCGACGTGCTGCTCTCGGGACGGGAACTGTAGCCTTCGGGCGGTGCTCCCCCGCGTTCCGGGCGCCCGGCAGGCTCCCGCGCGGCGCGAAGGCCGGTACCCGCACAAAGAAGGAGAGACCGACCCCCGGACCCGCTCGAGATGCCGCGGGTCCGGAAACTGCCGGTCGTCCACGGACCGTCCCTGGCCCCGAACGAGTTCCTCTTCGCTGCGCGGCGGCTCCTTCCAGGACGCACCGCACGCCCCCCACGAGGAGGGTCGGCCGCTTCTCGATCCCGCCGGAGCCGGCCGGGGGGGGCTCGCGGCTCCGAGGCCAGGTTGAAGAGGGGAACGCATTCAGGGAGTCCCGATGTCCGTTCCGGTCCCCAGCGCCCGGTCGCCGGTCTGTCCCCATTGCCACCAGACGATCGACCCTAAGAAGGACATCCTGTGGGAGAACACGGGAAGCCAGCTTTCGGTGAAGGGAGTGACCGTAGTCTACTGCGGATGGTGCGGATCCGTCCTCGGGACCACGGGTTTCCAGACGTTCACGAAGACCCAGCGAGGGTGAACTCGCCGGCGCGGCGCGCGGTTCCGCTAGGGCGGAGGATACGCGCAGGCCGAAGGAGGCGCGGGACACGCGGTCGCGGAGGCTGGCCGCGCGACCGCGCTCAGGAAGAACGCGTAGGAGTACGGGGGCGGGAACGCGGCCTCCGTGCCAAGGTACGCGCCTCTCCCATCGAAGTAGGCGCGGTACGCCGATGCTCCTTGGCAATTCGTGCCGCAGCCGTCGCACACCTCGGGGTTGCTACTGTCGGCGCGAGGGTCGACCGTCATCTCGGCAAGCTCGTGGCTGACGGCCTCCGCGTAGAGATCTCTCGTGTCGTCTGGGGTGAAGCCGGTCCCGAGGGAGTTGACGAAGGCGTAGGGGACCGATGCCAACCCGTGATAGCCGAGGACTCCGACCCCGCCGCTCTCGCGGGCATCGGTGTTGACGAGCCCCTCCGGGTTGAGGACGACCACCGCCGAGTTGGGAGGGAGGGCAGCGGACCGGACGAGGCTGTCGATCCACCCCTGGAGGTCGCGGTCGGAGTACTGAGCGTTCGCGACCGATACCGGGACGGAGGGGAGCGTCGCTCCGACCGCTAGCCGTGCGGGGCCATACTGGGACGCGTACGCCGCGACGGGCCCGGCGATTCGCTGGAGATATTGCTCCACGACCGCGAGGTCGGATGCCGGAATCTGCCAGGGTCCGCCGGCCCCCGAGAACGTGAGATTGGCGAGATACACAGTCCCTTCGAAGAGCGGGCCCGCCACCACCCCCGG
>DAIDCO010000097.1 GCA_027309555.1 bacterium | reverse complement strand
CCCACCCCTCCCGCTCACCCCCGCCGCGCGCGTCTCCGTAGAGTACGAGCCCATACGGAGGCCGTTGGCCGAAGACGGTGTGGACAAGCCGACACTCCGCGATCGCCTGTACGGTATCGAAGAGGCGGCCGTGGGCCTCGTGGTAGCCGACGAAGAGGTGGGTCTCCTTGTACTCGAGGGGAACGAATCGCCCGTCGCCCTGCCGGATGATGAGGTCCGGCCGACCGGCGATCCCGAGCTCGGCGTCTACGAGCGTGGAGTGACCGTTCGTGAACCGGGGGTCGAGGCGTACCCGCTCCGGCGGAAAGAGGACCGGGAGGTCGTCCTCGCCGTTGTCTTCGTAAACCAGGAGGTCTTGGTCGGTCAGGTCGAGCCGCCCTTCGTTCACCAGCACGTGGACGGTAGGGGGACTGAACATCGGCGAGTGACGCAGGGGCACAACGTCCAAGGGGGTCCGGACGGGAGGAGGGATCTTTCCGACCGCGCGCGCGTGAAGTCCGCGGGCCAGTTCCAGCTCGTGCGGGCAGCGGAAGTAGGTGACGAGGTCATGCGGGGTCAGGTGCTCCGGCGCGAGGACCGTCGGGGGCGCCAACATTGCGCCCGGCTCGGGACCGGGGGCTATGAAGCTAGGGCTCGACGCGCAGCGGCAGGATTCGGGGAAGGCAAGCGCGAAGGATCAGCCTCCCACTTCGGCGAGAAGGGCCGAGCGATCGGCGGGCGCAAGCGGCGATCGGTCGAGGAGGATGCGAAGCAGCTCCCGGTCCGGGCCGATCCGTCGGATCGCCTCGGCGATCACCGAGCGGTGCGCGACGTTGCCCTTCTCGGCCGAGCGGACAAGCGAGTACTCCATCCGGGTGACCCGCACGGGACGCCCCTCGACCTCCGCCGTCGACAGCCGGGCGACCCCGGCGCGGCCGCTCCATTCCTCGAGGGGGAGCGGAGCCCGGGACTCGAGCGGCACCGCCCACTCGACCCGAAGCCCCTCCCGCAAGGTTCCGACGAACGCCCGCGCCCCGCGGACGATCCCCGGTCGGGGCCAATCGGTCGGTGCCAAGGGCTCGATGAGATACTCCGCGAGCAGTCCGGCGACGCGGTCGACCCCGGCGCGTGTGGTCCCGAGGTCGAGGTCACGAGGTCGCAGCTTCGCCCCCTGCAGCCATGCCGCCGCCGACCCACCGATGTACCACTCCACCCCTTCCGCTTCGAGGGGCTCGGCGAGCCGCCGAACGATCTCGCGTAGCCCCGCTTCGACCGGCACGGGCCCGTCCTCGTACGCCTGCGCGAGCATCGCTTCGAGGACGAAACGAAACCGGTTGTACGCTTGCCGGACCCGCGGGGCGTCGAGCCGGCCCAGCAGGAACCGTCGGTGCCAGCACCGGGGGCCCCCGAACATGCAGGGAGCGGCCGTGACGGCGAAACCGAACACGTCGAGGGGCCCCTTCGACGGTCCCCCCGCGTCGGAACCCCCGTCCTGGGCGTGAAAGGTGAACGTCGTCGCCTCGCCCTCGGCGTCGATCGAGAGTTGGTGGAGGAACCCGCCCCCCAGGTCCGGCCCGGAGAGCATCTCGCTCGTCACGCGCGGCCTCGAAGCGGGGGGGCGTCGCGGGCCGCTCTAGGCCGGCGGCGGCCCGAGGTCGAGCGCGCTCGGGAACGGGAGCCTCCCGATAGTAAGGTCGAGCCGCTCGTCGGCTCGCTCGGCCCGAAGGTACGAACCGCTCGGCAGCGAGTGCCAGACCCCGTGCTCCTCGTCGAACGGCTCGCTGCCGACCACGACCTGGTGCGGTGTCGCGCGGTAGGTCATCTCGTAGTAGCGACGGGAGGTGTCGATGAGGCCGCTCCCGTGATCGCCGGCCCACAGGCAGAACGCCCATAGCTCGTCCGGCCCGCGGGAGAACAGCACGTTGAGTCCAGAGAAAGGGGGAATGGCCGGCCGCTTCAGTCCCTGCCAGACCCGTACGAGGTCCTCGACCGTGCGCAGGTAGCCGACGAGCGGGTCGCGGACCTCCTCGGTATTGCGTACGAGCAGCCAGAAAAGGACCTCGCTGTCGTTGACGCCCCGTACCTTTCCTTCGTGGACCCCGAGCATGGGCCGGGTCTCGGTCGGGAACGGAATCGATCCGTTATGGGCGAAGAGGCTCGTGTGGTTCTCGAACGGCTGGGAGTTCTCGAGCGCGATGAGCCGTTCGCGCGTAAGGTGCAGGGGATTACTCGCGTGACGGAGGTGGCCGATGACAAGCGACCCCGCGGCCGTCCGCGCAGCGGCAGTGAATCGCTCCCGATCCCCTGCTTCGAACGCCCCCCCCACGCCCTTCTCGACGCGAGCGCGGCCCCCATTCACGAACCAGCCGATCCCCCATCCGTCCCGTTGGGCGGTCTCGGCCGACACGTTCGATTGGGCGAGAAGAGAACGGTCGCGATCGAGCAGCCAGGGTGCGGCGGGGTCGTTCCGCGTCGAGATCAGCCCAAACAACCGGCACATCGGGCCCGTGCACGCCCGCGCGGTAGATAACGCTCCGCGAGCCGGCGCCGACCCTCGCGGTCCGGCCGAGAGTAAGCCTTTTCTCCTATCCAGGGACTGAAATCGTTCCGGGGCACGTGATGGTCGCGATCGAGGTCACTCCCACGGCGCGGGAGCAGGTGCTCAAGATCATGGAGAAGCAGGGGAAGCCGGGCGCGGCGCTCCGGCTCTACGTCCAGGGCGGTGGTTGCTCCGGACTCACCTACGGGATGACGTTCGACCGGCAGGAGACGGGAGACGAGGTCGCCTTCCAAGACCGGGGACTCGTCGTGGTCGTCGACCGGGCGAGCGCACCGCTCCTGAACGGCGTCAAGGTCGACTTCCTCATGGGGCTCGAGGCGTCGGGGTTCAAGATCTACAACCCGAACGCGACCGAGACCTGCTCGTGCGGGAAGTCCTTCTCGGCCTAGTCCGCTCACCCTTCGGCCAGCGGAGCTTTATAGGGCGGCCTTCGTTCTATCCTCGGGTCGTCAAGGAGGGCCCACCGCATGAGCGATAGTCCGATTCAGTTGGAAGTAACGAAAGAAGCGCAGGACCAGGTCCGGGAACTCATCAAGGCCCAGAAGCCCGGGACCGCGGTGCGCGTCTACCTTCAGTCCGGCGGTGGC
>DAIDCO010000096.1 GCA_027309555.1 bacterium | reverse complement strand
GTCCTCATACCACGCCAACGCCCGAGCAAAGGCCAGACGCAGCCATGCCTCCAAGCCCTTCGCGTCCTGTTGCAAGATGGCCGACACGAGCAGCGTGCCGCCCAATTCGTGCATTTGCAGATGGAGTTGCCGCAAGGCCGGCTCCGACTCAGGGAGGTTTTGCGCCTCCGCCACCCATTGCATCTGCATTCCGCCCCAGAAAGGCGCGATCCCTTTGCCCTGGGCCGTCGTGGCATCCCAGACGGGCAAGTCGAGCGTGTCGCTGGTGACGGGAACCACGATCGCGCGGGGGCGGATGAGAGCCTCCTGCGCCAGGTCGCCCATGAGATCGTCGCGGAGCGTGGCCGGTACGAGGTAGGTGCGGACGACCATCGCATCGAGGATCACCGCGACGGCGACCGAGAAGCCGATCGCCCGGATCAGGGTGAACGATCCCACAAGGAGCGCCGCGAACGCCGTAGCGAGGATGACCGCGGCGGCCGTGATGATCCCCCCGGTGCGGGCGACCGCCTCGACCGCTGACTCCCCGGAGGAGCGGCCGCGCAGTCGCTCCTCCCGAACGCGCGTGAGGACGAAGATGTTGTAGTCGATGCCGAGACCGAGCACGAGCATGATCAGCAGGGTCCGCACATAGAAGAAGAGCGGGAAGCCGAGCAGTTTCTGGAAGACGAGGTCAGTGACCGCCCAGGCCCAGCTGATGGAGAGTCCGATCGTCGCGACGGCCATGAGCGCGATGATCCAGGAGCGCAGAACGATGAGGAGCACCGCGATCAGCCCGAGCGTGACCGCAACGATCAGGAACTCGGTCGCGGTCGCGGTCTGGCTCGCCAGGTCGGCGATCACCGGTGCGCCGCCGCCGTAGTGCACGGCGAGGATCTCGGGGTGGCCCGACGCGTAGCTCGAGAACGCGCTGCTCACCCCCTGGACGGCCGTTACCGCCGACTCCGATAGGCCGGTCGCGCTCGGCACGAGGTCCAAGAGCACGGTGCGGTTGTCCGTCCCCACGAACCCGCCCAGGGTCCCGAGGAGGTTCGTCTGCGCGGGTAGGGGGAGGCGAGAGAGGTTGAGCCAGGTCCCGAGCGGCGCTCCGTACGCTCCGATCGGGGACGTCACGCTGGCGATCCCCGCCGTAGTGCTCGCCGAAGCGGTGAGCGCGGCCAGGTCGACGAACTCGGTGGCGTTCGTGAGGTTCGCGACGACGAGCGGCGAAGCGAACGTCACGAGCGCGAAGGAGGGAACGGCAAACCCCGGGCCGAACTCGTTGCCGAGGATCCCGAGACCCTGGGTCGCGGGCTGGTTCGTCGGGAGCTGCGCGTAGAAGTCGTACGACAAGGGCGCGCTCAGCGCGACCGCGACGAGCGGGACCGAGACGAGGAGGACGATCCCGACGACCAGGAGCGGCCGGCGCTGGGTCGCGCGTCCGACCCGATAGAAGTACGTGGACTCCGAGCGCAGCCGTCGGCCGACCTGCACCGCATGGCGGGAGAACCGCTCGCCGGTCATCGGCCAGAAGATGCGGGGCCCGAGGAGTCGTAGGGCGGCCGGGATCACCGTGAGCGAGATCAGGACCGCGATCAGGATCGCGAGGGAAAGCACCGAGCCCCACTGGCTCAGGAGCGCCACCCCACTGAACGCGAGGGCGAGCGTGGCGATGATCGCGGTCGACCCGCTGGTCGCGACCGACTGGCCCGCCCAGGAGACCGAGCTGACGATCGCCTCTTCCGACGACCGTCCCTGGAGAAGCTCCTCGCGGTAGCGGGCCGTGAGGAAGATCGAGTAGTCCGTCCCCACCCCGAGCACAAAGACCTCCTCGAGCGTGATCGCGGTCGTGTCGACGTGGCCGACGAGCGTGCCGACCAGGACGGTCGCGCCGAGGCCGAGGACGAGGGCGATCCCGAGGGCGGCGAAGGTGACGAGGGGCGTGATCGGGGAGCGGAAGTAGATCATCGCGATCGCGAGCAAGAGCCCGACGGTGATCGGCAGGACGAGCATGAGGGACGAGTTCACGGACGTCTGCGTAAGGAGGTCGAGCGCGCTCGGGCCGGTCTGGACGTACTCGATCGTGCGGGTCGGGTCGTGGGCCGCGACGACCTCGGAGGCGAGCGTATCGATCCGCCCGAGGTCCGCGTAGACCGGCTGGCCGCCGCTCGAGTTCACGGCGTCGTCGGCTACCGAGAACGTGACGCTCACGATCGACGCGGTACCGGCGGCATTGACGAACGAGCGATAGATCCCGAGGGGCACCGGTAGCGGTTCCGCCGCGAGCGTCGCGGCGGCCACGGTCCGGTTCGCCCACGCGGCCGCGGCCGTCGGAGCGACCGCTGCCGTCGGGAACGCCTCCCAGACCGTGGCGAGGAACGGTGCCGGAATCCCGGACGACGCGGAGAGAAGCTCGGCGGCGAAGGTCCGCACGCTCGGCCAGTAGGTCGCGTTCCCGACGCCGAGCCCGGCGAGTACGGCGAGGGGTAGCCCGGTCTGGTTCGCGGGGAACAGTACAGGTACGAGCGGGGCCCCCGAGGCGCGTGCGGCGTCGTCCGTGCACGCGTCGAGCGTCGCGAGGTTCGTCCAACAGGTCCGGGTGACGTTGAACTCGGGAAAGAAGGCCGCGAGGACCCGCTGCTCGTTCGGGAGCGACGCGAGCGACCCATTGGCGGCCTCGAAGGCGGGAAAGGCCGCCTGGGCGGGGTTCGTGCCGTTGGCGACGAGCGCGTCGAAGTCGGCGAGAAAGAGCGCGGGCGGTCCCCAGAAGAGGGTTGCCGAGACGTTGATCGCCGAGGGGAGCGGAACCGGCCCCGCGAGGGCCGCTCCCACGACGCTGCCGGCGAGCCGGGCCTCGCCCGCGAGGTAGCCCGCGTACAGCGTGTAGACGCTCGTGACGCCGGCCACATCCGCGAGCGAACGGTCGCCCGCGAGGGCGGTCGTGAGGTTCATCACGACGCGCTGGGCGTTCGCGTCCGTGAGGTTCGGACCGTAGAGGAGGAGAAGGGTCGACGAGCCCCCCGTCTGGTCCGGGAAGAGTCGGGCGAGCTCCGCGCTCGCGACGGCGCTCGGATTGCCGCAATCCGGCGTGATCGACGGGCGCGTCGCTTGGCGTGCCGCGCTCGCGCTCACTGCGCGCCCGAAACCGCTGCGGGTGTTGCGCGTCAGCACCAATCTCGAAGGC
>DAIDCO010000095.1 GCA_027309555.1 bacterium | reverse complement strand
CTCCGGACGACCGAGCCCGATCGGAAGTTCGGCTGGTACTCGGGCGGAGCGCGGTTCGAGCGGCCGCCCACGATCCCGCCCTCCGACGCTCCGCCCTTCGTCGCGTCTCCGCACGGGTACGGGCGAGCGTGGTGGCGGGGGTCGAGAACTCCCCGGGGCGGCCGGGAGTTTCCGACAGCGGCCGTCGGCCCAGATTGACGATGCCGGCGAGCGCAAGCACCCCTACTTGTAGGGGAGTTAGCGAGCCTGAAATACCGCGCGAGCATGGCTCCACCGTACCCGGGGGCACCGGGGAATCCACGCTCGTAGAAACTGCGGCCTCCACCCCTTCGGGGGCGAGCCGGGTCGATGAAGCGAGAACCGCCCGGCGCGGTGTAGCACCCAAGCCGGAGACGGGAACACCCAGGATGCGAAGAGCATCCGCAACCCCCCTCCCTTCGGGGAGGGGGGCACGACACCCTCTTGTAGGGTCGGCGGATGAAGAGGGTGCTACACCGCGCCGAGGAAGCCCCCGAACTTGTTCGGGGGAGGATGTCACGGGAGCCCCATGTACTCCCGTCTCCTGCACCGCAAGCCGTACGGACTGCGGACGGAGCTGCGACATGCCGAATTGGTGGAATCGGGTCCTCGGGACGGCCCCCGGGTCGCCCCTCGTGGAGGCTCCCCCGCCGCCCGTCGAGCCGGCGCGGAGGCCAAAGACGCCCCCCGAGCGACTCACGACGATCAACCTTGAGCGGTACCTGAAGGGGCACCCTCGGGCGGTGGTCGACGTCTGGGCTCCCTGGTGCGGTCCGTGCCGTGCGTTCGCCCCCGTCTTTGCCGAGGCGGCGCAGGAATGGGGAGAGACGATCGGGTTCGGCAAGGTGCACGCCGACCACGAGCCGACGCTCGTAGCACGGTTCGGGGTCCGGTCGATCCCTTCGCTGCTGTTCTTCCGGGACGGCGCCCTCGTTCGGACGGAAGTGGGGGTCATCCCGGCGGACCGACTCTCGAAACTGCTCCACAAGGTCTTCCGGGACCTCCCGTAGTCCGTCGCGAAGCTCGGGGTCGTCGGGCCGAGGCTTTCGTTTCGTGTCGGTCCACGAGAGCCTAGCGCGGCCCGAGAGCGGTCGTCCGTGCCGGTAAGCACTTTCGAGAAGTAGGTGGGGACCGCCTCGCGGTCGCGTGCGCTCCCGGCCGCGGGAGGTCCCCGCCTCTCGGGAAGGGCTTTCGGGAGGCCGGCCCTCCGCGAGCCCGGAGGTACGCCGACGCCGCACGGTCGACTGCCGCACCCCCCATGCTGATCCCGCTCGCGGAGGCGGAGCGACGGATCGACCGGGCCCGCTTCCGCCGCCTGCGGGTCCTCTCGCTTCCGCCGACGCGATCCCTCGGACGGCGCGCCGGGGCCCTGCTCCGCGCTCCGGCGTCCCTTCCGCGGGTGGCGCTCTCGGCAATGGACGGCTACGCGGTGCGGGTAGTCGGCCGGGGATCCGAGGGGCCCTACCGGATCCGGGGTGCCTCGTTTCCCTCGGAGCTCCGTCCGCGGCGGACGCTCGGGTCCGGAGAAGCGATGTACGTGACCACCGGGGCGCCGCTCCCGCCGGGCGCGAACGCCGTGGTCCGAACGGAGGCCACCCGGCACTCCGCCGACCGCTTGGTCACCGCCCACGTGCCCGCACCGGGAGAGGACATACTCGCCCCCGGCGAATCGATCCGACGGGGGGACGTGGTCCTCGAGCCGGGGCAGTTGATCCGCCCCGTGGACCTCGGGATCCTCCTCGCTCTCGGTGTCCGTACGGTGCCGGTCCTTCGGCTGCGGGCCACGGTCCTGCCGGTCGGCGACGAGCTCGTGCCGCCCGGTCCGCCCGCGGCGCGGGGAACGCCGGAGTATCTCGGGCCGCTGGTCGCCGGTCTCCTCCCCGGTTGCGCGACCGAGCTCCTCCCCCCGCTCCCGGACGATCCGATCCGGGTGGCACGGGCCCTCGGTAGAGCCCAACGGAGCGCCGACCTCCTCGTGACGATCGGAGGCTCGTCGGTCGGGAGAAAGGACGTGACGAAGGCCGCGCTCGCGGCCCGGGGCCGGTTGCTGTTCGAGGGAGTGACCGTGAACGTCCTGAAGCGGGGGGCCGTCGGGATCCTCTCGGAGACCCCGGTACTCGTCCTCCCGGGTCAGCTCGTCTCGGCGGTCACGGTGTTCCACCAGCACGGGCTCCACCTGCTCTCCCGCCTGGTCGGCCGGGATCTCCGCCAGCGCGAGGAGGTCGTTCTCCGCGAGGACGTGGCGGTCGACCATCGGATGGACTCGGTCTACCTCTTCCGGCGCTCGGACGGAGGAGCGGCCCCGCTTCCCTGGGGGGTCGCGCGCATGACGGGGCTCCTTCGGGCCGAAAGCTTCGGGGTGCTCGCGCACGGCCGCCGGTACCGTGCGGGGGAGCGGCTTCGGGTCCAGCGACTGTGGAGCTCCCGCTGAACCGGACCTCCGGCCGGCCGTCGTGAGCGCCCCTCAGGCCGGCCGCAGCCGCCCGGCGTCCGGTCGACCTCCGTTCCGCAGCTCTACGAGAAGCTCCTGGAGCACGGCGGCGTTCGAGTGTTCGGCGTCCTTCGCGGCGAACACGAGGGTCACGGTCTCCCGCTCGGTCCCCGCAGCGAGGTCCGCAAGGGCGTCCCGGTGGGCGCGGAGCTCTCGGCGATAGCGCTCCCGGAACTCGAGGAACCTCGCGGGGTCGTGGGAGAACCACTTCCGTAGCTCGTGGCTCGGCGCGAGGTCACGTTCCCAACGGTCCACCCGAGCTTCGAGCTTCGTGAGCCCCCGAGGCCAGAGTCGGTCGATCAGGACTCGCTTCCCGTCGGTCGGGGACGGTGGCTCGTACACTCGCTTTACGCGAATCATCGGCGCCAAGGGTGGCCTCGGCCCGGGCCGGGCCCGTTCTCTCCCCCCCACGCCCCTTCGACTTATGTGCATCGCTGACGGGCGGAGTTCCCGTTCGCTCGAGTCGAACCGTTCGCTGGACCGGGCGGTGCCGACACCCGCGCGTGGATCGCCCTCCCTCTTCGGTCCGCTCCGGCCGTCTCGTCCGCGCCCCGCCCCCGTTCCTTTCCTTGCGGCGCTCCGTGCGGCCCGACGAGGGCGGTCCGGGAGGTCCGCGGGGGTAAGGATTCTTCTCGCCGCGGGCGGATGGAGTACCGGTGAGATGGTGGCTCACCACCCTTTCGCGCCCCGTGTCGAGCCCTTTCCGGGCTTCGATGGCCCGGCCCCTCCGGGGGTGGAGATGGAGGCGGGGGGCCGAAATCGAAGGCCCCACGAC
>DAIDCO010000094.1 GCA_027309555.1 bacterium | reverse complement strand
GGTGAGGGTCATCAAACCGACGCCGGAGGACCTCTCGGCCCTCGCACGGCCGGTCCCCTAATTATGTCCCAAGGCCGGTATTGAGATCGTGGGTCCGGTCCCTGCTGCGTCGGTCCCCGCACGGTGTTCGGGTTCCACTCGGGCTCGGTTCGATGCCCTGCTCCCGTATCGTCAGAGACCCGGTACCCCCGGTCCCACCACGAAAGCCGTTCACAGCGGCGGGTGCCGGGCCGCGCGCTCCTCGGGAAGTCGGAGAGCGGGGTGGCCCGAAGCGACTCCATCACGCGGAGGGGCGCTCGGCCACGGTCGACTCCGCCCGGCCATCGAGGGGCTCAGGGCGGTAGGTCCACGAGTGCCATCGAAAGACGTGCGGCTACACCGGCCGGACCACCCGAATGCCGTCGTTTGCCCTACGGAAGTGGGGGGCGGCGCCGCTCCGAGGGGCTCGACAATGTTGATGTAGGCGTGCTCGAGTCCGGTGGCGGAACATGCCGTTCGGCAAGGAGAGTCCGCGAGAGGAGGAAATTGGTGCTCCGCCCTCTTCCGAAGGAGCTCAGCTCGTCGACCGCATCGAGGAGGAGCTCGAACTGCTGGCCCGGAACGTCGAGATCCTCGAGAAGCTCGCGAAGAGCCCACCGATCGGGATCATCCGCCTCAGCGAGGCGCTCCAACTCCCGATCCACAAGACGCGGTACTCGCTCCACCTTCTCGAGCGCGAAGGGGTCATCCAGCCCTCCGCGGACGGGGCGGTAGTCACCGACAAGGCGGTCGAGTTCTGGACCGACCTAAACGAGTCGCTCGACCGAATGTCCGCGGTCATCCAGCGCCTCAAGGCCCAGGCCACCGAACATGCCGGACGGATATCCCCAGGCCGGAAAGGCTATTAGCGCGATGCCGGCTCGGCCGCCTCGGTGCCGCCGTAGCTCAGTGGTAGAGCGATCGGCTGTTAACCGAAAGGTCAGCGGTTCGAAAGGTCGACGGAACCGATCCGTCGGCCCCCAATTCCGCTCGGCGGCGCCTCACTCCGCCCGGTCACGGGCCCGTAGCTTAGTCCGGTTCAGAGCGACCGGCTCATAACCGGTCGGTCGACGGTTCAAATCCGTCCGGGCCCATAACACCGTCCGAGCAGGACCCACCCAATCTCGAGCCCAAGGGTCGAACGCTCCGAACCCCGGTTCGCTCGTGGGACTCCCCCAAGCTCCGCTCTTCGAAGAGTCCCCGGGGCGGGTGCGAGATCCCCCCGACTGAGCCGGCAGTCTAGTTCGGGCCAGTCATGGGTGAGGCGACAGATTGCCTCATCGAGGCGGTGAGTGTTCCGGCCCTGCAGGGCAGGGGGATCGTCCCATCCGAAGCCGATCTCGTCCCATCGAGCGCAGCCCAATGGGGCGGGCCGCGGATGGAGAATGCCGCCTACGGGTGAGCTCGGGCCGGTTCGTCCGAGCCGGTCGGGAGACTCGACCGTCTATGCCTACGTGGGGTCCTTGAGCCCGATCAGCAGACCCCGACCGGAAGTAAGTCCAGGCCTCAGGAAGCGAGCGGTCAGTCCTGCACCGTCCATGAGTTTCACCAACCGATCTCGAGGTACGAGGAGGCCGATGTCCACCTCTTCGAAATGCTCGACTCGCCCCCCGGTCTTTCCGATGAGGTAGTGGTAATGGACCGCCGAGAGTCTTCCTCGGCGCGAAGAGGATGCCATGCGGGCGACTGTGACCGAGGGACTCTGGTGAGTGAGCAGGTGAACGTATCCTGAACGGAAGTCCGCGGGATCGATCCATGGCTCAACGATAGCGACACCGCCCGGCTTCAGGTGGCGAGCGAAATTCGCAAACGTAGCTGCCAGTTCCCGTTCGGCCGTCAGGTGGCCAATAGCACTGAAGAGGCAGCTCACGACGTCGAATGTCTCGTCCAGACGAAAACTCCGCATGTCTCCGAGTATCAAGCGGATTCCGGGAAGGCGACGGCGCGCCACCCGGAGCATCTCGCGACTTACGTCGATGCCGGTGACCGCGTATTGACGACGGAGGAAGCTCAAGTGACTTCCGGTACCACAGGCCACATCCAGCCACGCCCGTCCTCGAGAGCGGCCGAGTCGCCGAGCGAGTGATTCGAGAGCGCGGGATTCCAAACGGTAGTCCTTCCCCCCCACCAGGTCGTCATAGTAGGGGGCCAACCGATGGAACATGAGGGGCCGGGATTGCGGCGTGTCGAACCCTCCCACCCGCTTCACGACCCTGGGTGAACCCGCGGGCCCTGAAAAGGAACGGGGAACGGCAGACGAACCGTCGGCCTCGTGCGGTGAGATCGTCGCGATCGGGCCCGCGCTACCCGCTGGCCGAATCCCTTCCCAAGCTCGCATACGCTTGACAACTGCGGTGGAGGCGAGTCCCCTCGCGAGAACGGCTTTGCGCTGGCCACCCGCCGACACCCGCATTTCGAGCATGCCCCCACAGTTGAGGGCGGCGGTCCTGCGGCGCCGCTGAGAGGGGAGCTCCGCTGCTAGCAGGGTCCCTACCTAACCTCCATCAGAAAAGCAGAACCCGCACCCTAACCGTGCGTTCGGTGCTGGTCCATCCACTGAACCGGAGGGTCGACTCGGGCACGAGGATCGATCCCGCGTCCAGTCCCGAGGCCCGCCCGACTCCTTCGGGCTAGGGATGGTCTCGCAGTCCTCCCCAAGCTTACCCAAGTCATCGCTTCAGCTCGAGGTCGCGGATCCCCACTTCCGCGATCGACCCTTCCCGCATTACCCGAGCCTTGCGGGGTGCCCTGGGTGTCTTCCCGGAAACCGTACGCGGTGGTCGGCCAGGTGGAGAGAGCGTTGCTGCGAATGGTCCACACCGAGGAGCTACACCTATCGGGGAAGCGCGGGCCACCCTGCCTTCGGGAAGATCTCCCTCCTACCTTCGTCGAAAGTGCGGTGGCTGAGGAGCCTTATCGCGCTGGACCCACGGGCGCCCAACTAGTGACTCGGGCGGTCGCCACGTTGGGCTCGCGCCAGACGGCGCAACACATCGGGGCAGTTCCGAGGAGTATTTCCGGCGAGAGGTCAGGACCCAACGGGAGTCACTCGTTTCGGATGGGTTGCCCGCTGGACTCGAGGGACCGTCCGGTTCCTCGCGCCCGTCGGATTCCGCCTCGGCCGGAGCGAAGAACCGGGAGGAATGGGTTGGACACGGTGTCGCGGTTTCACCCGCAGCCGCACCCGCCCGAGCCGCAACCGCAGCCCCCGCCTTCCGAACCGTGCCCTTCTTCGGACATCGGTGCGCCGGGAGCGACGATCTTGAAGCCCGAGGCGTTCAGGTCCTGCACGTAGTCGATCTTCGCGCCGTTCAGCATCTCGGCGCTCAGGTCGTCCACGATGACCGAGAACCCACCGACCGAGACCACGCGGTCGCCGTTGCGCGGGCGGTCGAACGCCATCCCAAAGGATGGGCCGCCACCTCCGCTGCCGCATCCGCATCCCCCGGA
>DAIDCO010000093.1 GCA_027309555.1 bacterium | reverse complement strand
GGGTTGGAGGCGACGGTAGCTCGGGCGCGGGCCGACACGGATTCCTCGAGTCGCCATCGGGAGCCGAGGGGATGGTCGTTCTCCCTAACCGGTAAGGGATGGACGTTCCCGTGGATCGGTACTCGGGCGCGGTCCGTGCCCTATGGCGGAGTGTCGGACGCCCGACGGGCATCGATCGCCTGGCAGAGCTCCGCCACTTCGTCGAGCTCCCGCTCCGATAGTAAGCTACGGGCCATCGGAAAGAGCACGTGGTCCTCTTTCTCGATGTGATCCGTCAGGAGGGCTCGGATAGCGTGTTCGGCCGACTCGGCCGTCGCGAGCGCGTCGATCGCTTCGGGGTCCTTCGCGAGTCGCTCCGCGCTTCGCTCGATCGACCGTTGGTGTTCCCGGAGGAGCCCATGCTCCGAGAGCATCACTCCGATCGGCCCCGCATCGACGGGAAGGTAGCTTCCGAGAGCCGGAAAGAGCGCCTCCTCTTCCTTCCGGCCGTGCCAGCCGTCCACATCCCGGGCGAGGAAGTGGCCGAACTCCGCGATCTGGCGGACGACCGGCGAAGGAACTCGCGGGGGCGACGCGAGCGCTTGCATCTGCGCGGCGAAGCGTCCGAGCCGTTCGCGGAACTGCTCGTGCTCCTCCATCAGGATCGCAATGGGGTCGTACGCACCCACGGTCAATTCCTCCCGGGGGCCCGGTGAGACCTCACCGGTGCGGGGCTCGGGGAGACCTCGCCGCTCCCCCGCAAGATCGGCACACCGAGGCATGGCACCGGAGATAATCACTTGAACCCACGGCCCGTCGCCGGGGTCGTGCCGATACGAGTGCGCGCGCGGGGCTCGGTCCTCCTCGTGACCCTGGATCGACCCGAGGCCCTCAATGCGATCGACCCCGAGAGCCACGAGGAGCTCGTCGTGGCCTGGAAACGGCTCCGGGAGGACGAGCGCCTTCGCGTGGCCGTCCTCAGCGGGGTCGGCGAGAAGGCATTTTCTGCCGGAATCGACCTGAAACGGCTCGCCGACTTCTATTCCGAGCGCCACCCGGGCGAGCGCCGCGCCCGTTGGACACGGGAACCCGGGCTTGGCGGTCTCACCCGCAACTTTGATCCGGGGAAGCCGGTCGTCGCTGCCATCAACGGCTTTTGTCTCGGGCTGGGCCTCGAACTGGCCCTCGCATGCGACGTGCGCCTTGCGAGCCCGAACGCGGTCTTCGGACTACCAGAGGTACGCTGGGGCATTATCCCCGGTCAGGGGGGGACCCAACGGCTTCCACGGGCGATCGCACCGAACCTGGCGCTCGAGATGATTCTGACGGGAGAGCCGATCTCGGCGTCCCGCGCCTACGAGATCGGGCTCATCAATCGCATCGTTCCCCTCACGCGACTGCGAGCGGAGGCGTTCGCCATCGCCGAGCGGATCGCGGGCTTCCCTCCGCGCGCGGTACGACACGCCCGGGAATCGGTTCGACGGGGCCTCGAGCTCTCCCTGGTCGATGGGCTCTCGCTGGAACAAGACCTCGCGGAACCGCTGCGAGGTAGCGGAGAGAACCGAGCGGCTCTCACGACTTTCGGACGGAAGCGGACCTCGCCTCAGGCCTGAGCGGACCCGTACGATTGCGGGGAGCTCGGACCGCGCCCCGCGAGCCCGGTCAGCCGTCGCCGATCTGATGAGCGAGCATCTTGTTCTCGGCCCGGCGGAGTAGCTCGGCGGTGGTCGAGCGGCTCACCCCAAGGATGCGGGAGATCTCCCTCAGGTTGGTCCGCCTCGGGAAGGCGTAGAAGCCGAGGCGGTAGGCGGTTTCGAGCGCCGTCGTCTGCCGCGGGGTCAGGGTCCGCGCTGGCACGAACCGGCGCATCCGGAGGATCGGCGAGGGGGAACCCTTGGAGCCGGTGGGGGCGCGCGCAGCGGCGCGCAGCGCGGCAGGGGTTCTCGGTACAACGAGGGTCCAGCGTTCCCGATCGCCCGTCCGCGAGGAGGAGGAGAACCGGCAGGTACCGCAGATAGCGCCGATTTCGAAGACGCGTCGGCACGGCTCGGGCAACGCCGTGACCGCGCGAACGAACCGGCGAGAGGGCGACGGCGACATGACCGTGAGCGCCCGGAGATCGGACCGCCGTCGGAGGAAGCGTTCGGCCGCGCCGAGATCCCCCGGATCTCCGATCAGTTCGACCACCTGGAGCAGGTCGGAGGAGTCGGCGCCCATCGGCCGGCAGACGTCCATGCGGACGCGCAGGTTCCACCGGTCCGTGACGTCCCGGATCCAGTGGAGGGATGGACCGGCGTCAACATCGACCTCGACGAGCGGAAGCTCGGGGATGATCGGCGGGAACTCCGCCGCTCGCGCTTCCGGGCTCGGGTCGGGCGGAGCAAGTCCCCGGGATCCCGGCCGGGTCATCACTTTTCGTCTCACGGAACCTTCCGACCGCCCGAGGAGACCGAACGGGATAACGAAGGTGCACGGGACGAGTGGCGCGGAGAGCCTCGGCCGGGCGCCGCCTCGAAGAGGGGGTGAAAGCGCCTCTATCTCCCCTTTCTCGGTGACGGAAACCTATTTCGACCAAGCCTCACTGACTAGGCCATGGCCGGATCGTCTTTGACCGGATCTGTCGGGGGTCGCCCAAGCGAACTGATGCTCTACCGGTGCCTGGTCTGCGGATACCAGACCCTCAGGACCACCGAGATCACGGAACACCTCATGACGCACGCCGAGGCCGCCAAGTACAGCTTCTCCACCGTGGTGAAGGACTAGACGGAGCCCCCGGCAACTGAAGGGAACTTAGGTCCCAAGGCGCAAGCCCCGGCCGCGCGACACGGCCGCCCTCCCGACGAGTTGGGCCTGCCCCTCCCGCGCATTCGCATGGAAGGGGCTCTCTTGGGCCTACGCCGACGCTCCGGACCAGTTCGCTTGCCACGCAAGCACAAAACAGGAGACGCCTCCCGACGGCGGAAACCCCACGCTCCTCGGCCGCTTCCCCCGGACCGACGGTTATGAGATTCCACGTCTCCGCCCGGGTTGACACCGACGACCGTAGTGCGCTCGCGCTTGTGCTCGAACGGATCCCGTTGGCTCGCGGGGGCGGGTCCGCCCTCCTACACCCGAGGGTTTCGAGTTGGAAGCGCAATGGGCTGGCCGGAACACACGGGATCTTAACCGGTCGCTCCTGTCGGACCTACGTCGCACCGTAAAGCGGACGCGCCTCCGAGCCGAATGGACTTCGTCCCGGAGTGTCGACCGTTGCTTCGACCACGTACCCCTACGAGGCAACTCGCCCTCGGACCCGCCGCGCCCTCGTCGCGGCTAAGGCCGGGTGCTCGGACCCCGGCCCCGGCGCGTTGAGAGCTCTTCCTGGATACCATCGAGCTCGCGAAACGTCGACTCGGCTTCGGAAGACGAAGGTGGGGGCGCCCCGGCGGGTGGAGCGAGGTCGACCGGCCCTTCGTCCCAGGGGGCCGTCGGAAGGGGGGCGGTCGTCGATAGGGCATCCGAGGGAGGG
>DAIDCO010000092.1 GCA_027309555.1 bacterium | reverse complement strand
CGCCAGGGCGGGCCGGGCGGGGTGCAGAGCGGCCTCGTCGCTCGCCCCCCCCTGGAAACGCAGGCTCCGCTGAGTTACCACGATCACCGCCGCGTCGACGTCGACCCCGAGGGTGGGCGTGACGATGTCGACGAACTTCTCGGCTCCGAGCTCGGTGGCGAACCCGGCCTCGACGACCGCGTAGTCGGCGGTCGCCAAGGCGAGTTCTATCGAGAGGCGACTCGCCGTCCCGTGAGCGAGATTACCGAACGGCCCCGCGTGGACGAGTGCCGGCACCCCCTCCGAGGTCTGGACGAGATTCGGCTCGAGCGCATCCCGGAGGAGCGCGGCCATGGCGCCGACGGCTCGGAGGTCGGAGGCACGCACCACCCTCCCGGCACGGGTGTACGCGGCCAGCACCCGGCCGAGCCTCTCCTTGAGGTCGACGTAGTCGCGTGCGAGCGCGAGGACGACCATGACCTCGCTCGCGGCGGTGATCAGGAACGAGCCGTCGTGCGCGACGAACCGCGGGTCCGGTCCCTTCCCGAGGACGACGTGCCGCAGCGCCCGGTCCTCCATATCGAGGGTGCGGGGCCAGGTGATCCGCGCGGGGTCGATTCCGAGCGGGTTGCCGTGGAACAGATGGTTGTCGATCAGGGCCGCGAGCAGGTTGTGCGCGGCCGCCACGGCGTGGATATCGCCGGTGAAGCCGAGGTTGATCTCATCGGAGGGCTCAACGGTCGACCGACCGCCTCCGGTGGCCCCTCCCTTCACGCCGAAGACCGGGCCGAGCGACGGCTGTCGCAGGCACGGCACCGCGCTCCGCCCGATCTTCGCGAACCCATCCGCGAGCCCGATCGCGGTGACGGTCTTCCCCTCGCCGTGCTTGGTCGGGGTCATCCCGGTCACGAGGACAAGCTTTCCCCGACGCCCCGGACCGCGTCGCGACCGGACCGCCGAAACGCTGACCTTTCCGACGTTCCGGCCGGCGGGGTGCACGTCGTCCGGCCCCAACCCCAGCGCTCCGGCGAGATCCGCGAGGCTCCGCATCGACCGTTCCCGGGCTAGAGGCGGCACGGAGAGAATTTCAAGCTATCCTCTCGTAGCATTGAGGTGAAGCTTTTACGGGCCCGGAGGTGGCCGCGGCATGGCCGACCGCCTCGCTCCGTTCTCCGAAGACCTGCCCACCGCGCTCGCGCTCGGGAGGGAGGCGCTCTTCGCGCACCGCGAGGAGGGGATCGACCCGGAGGAGCTCTGGCCGTTCCTCGAGGAAGAGCTGCGCGCCGGGAAAGTCCTCGGCGGCGTCCTCCGCCGCGACCGGGAAGCGGTCGGGTTCACGACCTGGGATCGCCCGGGACCGATCGGGCTCACCATCCGCCTCTTCTATCTGCGTCCGGCCACCCGCTCGGGGCCGGAGTATCGCGCTTTCCTCGAGCTCGTGGAGCGCGTCGCGGGTCCGGTCGTCTTCCTACCGGCATCCCTTGCCGGGCTCTCGGACGAGGAGGAGGGGGCGACCCTGCGGCCGCTCGGTTTCGCGACGTACGCCCGGTCGGAGATGACCTATCCGGCAGGCGGGCGCGCGCCCTCGACCGCCGGGACCGAGGGGATCCGGGTCCGACCGTTCCGCGCGGAGGACGCCGAGTCCCTCGCGCGCGCGCATGCCGCCGCGTACGAGGGTCGCTTCGATCGCTATCTGTTCCTCGAAGACCTCGACCCACTGGTCGACGCGCGCTCCGCCCTGCGCGACCTTCGCCGGGGACGGTGGGGAGAATTCCTCTCGTTCGCTTCGATGGTCGCGGAGCGGGAGGGACAGATCGTCGGGGGCACGCTCGTCGTGCGGACCGCCCGGGGCGCGCTGATCGCCGATGTCGCGGTCGCGCCCGACCACGCCGGCCGAGGCGTGGGCCGGGCAGCGGTCGCGGGTACGATCGCGGCGCTGCGCGAGCGCGGCGAGACGTGGATCCGTCTTGTGGTAACGGAAGGTAACCGACGGGCGGTACAGCTCTACGAGCGGCTCGGGTTCGTCCGGAGCATCGGTCCCACGCTCGAGTGGTATCGCACCGCGCTCGTCCCCGCGCGGCCGGACGGGGACTAGCGGGCGCCCAGCGGCGGGCCCTCCACCGGAGGATCCCCGGCCGTGCGGGAACCTCTCGGGCGGTAGCCGAATCGGCGGAGCGCGCCGAACGAGAGCATCATGAGGACCCCGAAGAGGGCGATCGCGCCTCCGGCCGTGAGGTACGTCCCCTGGACCCCCACCGCGAGGACGAGCAATCCCCCGGCGAACTGGCCGACCGGGACGAGCGCGTAGCTCCCGACCTCGTCCGCCGAGAAGACCCGTCCCATCATCTCGTCGGGCACCGTCGCTTGAACGGTGGACAAGAAGATTGTCATGATCATCCCGGGCATCAGTCCGTAGACGAACGCGATCGGCAGCGCGAGCCAGATCGACCGAACGAGCCCGAAGGCGAGGAGCGCCACCCCCATGGCAAGGGTGAGCAGCACGATCGCCTGGCCGGCACGGGGCTCGAACGGGAGGTGGGAGATGAGGACGAATCCCGTGGCGGTGCCGGCCGTGAGGACCGCGACCAGCGCGCCGTACCAGATCCCGTTCGAGAGGCCAAGCCAGTCCTGGAGGTACAGCGCGACCTCGACCAACGCGAGGGCGGAGAGGAAATTGACCACGAGCGCCGCGACGGTGACCTCGAGGAGTTCCCGACGGCGTGCGAGGTACGCGAACCCGGCGCGGGCCTCGGTGAGGACGGAACGGTGCGGGGTCTTTCGCCTCACCGAGAGGTCGACGTCGACCAGGACGAGCGCCACCTGGGTGCCGAAGTAGAGCACGAATGGTACGCCGAGGGCGTAGACGGTCGGGGCATATGCCAGCAGGACCCCTACCGTGAGGGTGGCGAAGAGGCTCGTGACCGCCGCGAGAGCGTAGATGACGCCGTTGGCGGCGCCGAGCTCGGCCGCGTCGACGATCCGCGGCACGGAAGTGTTGAAGGCGGGCCGGAAGAGCGTCGACGTCGTCGTGACGAGCGCCCACGACGGGTAGAGGAGCAGCACCCAGAGGGGGAGGTAGAAACCCGGAGGCCCGGGAACGGCGACCGGGGTCGTGGGCGCGTACAGGACGTCCGCGGCGAGGCCCACGGTGGCGAGGAGGGCGACGAGATTCACGACGCGCATGAGGTGGCCGCGGTCGTGGCGGTCGGCGAGGGCCCCGCTGAAGAACGCGCTCACGAGGGTCGGGATCGCCGAGGAGAGCCCGAGGAAGGCGAGCGCGAGCGCGATGTACCCGGTCCGCGCGACCGCCGGGACGTCCGGGTAGGCGAACGCCACGCGGTAGAGGAGGGCGACAAGGACCGCCGCCGGGGCCGCGAACTGGAGCGCCCCCGCCGCGAGGAACGACGGGAACGATCGTTGTCGAAACAGTGCGCCGTACCGGCTCAGCGGTTCCCTCCTCCCCGGTATCCCCCCGACCTCTCGGGTCTCCGATAAGCCTATCGAACGGAAGGGGCCTTGGGACAATAATCCCGGGCCCTCGCCGCTGAGCCTACCTCGCCGCGAAGTCGGGCCAGGGAAGGATGTTGGC
>DAIDCO010000091.1 GCA_027309555.1 bacterium | reverse complement strand
GGCCACCGGGGCGAGCGGGGGCACGGATCCGAATCACGGTCTTCCTCCTCTTCTCGGGGAGCGGGAGAATCCGGCCGACGGACCTACCGACGGTGGTAGCCGGCGGCGATCGATCCGCGCTAACCCGACCTCAACTCGCGCATCAGCTCGTCCAGTTGCTCGGACGCGGCCCGCACCGCGTCCCGCTCCATCCGGTGTCGGTAGAAGGTGAGGAGGCTGCTGGTCGACCGGACCTCCACTCGCTCGCGAAGTCGTCCGAGGTCGCCCTCGGAGCTGACCGCGTAGTAGTGCATCGAGCAGTTGACCGTTCGACCGCGGAGCAGATGGCCGTGCGACCACATCTCCCCGGGAGCGCTGCGACGGACCCGGATCGCCGAGTTCGTCCGGCGCCGATGCATTCCCACGACGTACTGGAACCAGTCCGACCCCTCCGCGTGATAGAGGACCTTCTGGTCCGGATCGGATTCGAGGTCTTTCCAGCGCGCCCGGCTCGCCTCGAATAGTCGGTCGATCACGGTCGACGGCCGAGGCACGTCATGGCGCGCGAGCTCGAAGCGTACGAGGGGACGACCGCCGATCCGCTCGCACCCGACCTCGCCGGAGGGGGCTAGGCTCGCGTCGGCGTTCTCCGCGAGGATCGGGGCCACCTTCCCTGCACCAAGCGGGCCCCTTCCCATAACGATACGGGGCCGCGGGCGGGCGGAGCTTGCCCGACGGATCCCGCCAGCGTGAGGTTCGTCCGTGGAGGGTCGGGGACGATCCCGGAGAGCCGGAAAGGGTCGACGCTCGAACGGGAGACTCATCCCGACCCCGGCCCGGGAGCGGACGGAGACGACGGAGGCGAGCTCGGCGCCTGTTCTTCGGGGGGCCGGATCGGACGGAAGCGTCGATACAGCGCGAGGTCGTACACGACCTTCACCGCTCCGGCCAGGACGAACGGGCCCGCGAGCCAAGGACCCCCGATGCCCAGGAAGGCGCCCGTGACCGGTGCTCCCAGCATCTGTGCGCTACGCGCGGCCGTGGTGTAGCCGGCCGCGGTCGCCCGGTCCGCGACCGGGACCACGGCCTGAGTGTAGGACTGGCGCGTGGGAACGTCCATCTGGGAAAGGCTTGCCCGGGCGACCCAGACCGTGCCCGATAGGACCAACGTCGGGGTGAAAGCGAACGCGACGAGCAGGATGCTCGAGGGCAGGTGGGTGAAGACCATCGTGTTGATGAGCCCGAAGCGCCGGGCGAGCGGCACGGCGGCGACGAGGGAAAGGGCGGCCGCGAGACTTCCCGCGAAGAAGACGACCCCGAGCTCCGAGACCGGTGGGTGGAAGCGGACCTCGAGGTA
This sequence comes from bacterium, assembly GCA_027309555.1. Lineage (GTDB taxonomy): Archaea > Thermoplasmatota > Thermoplasmata > Lutacidiplasmatales > UBA184 > Lutacidiplasma. The sequence goes on along the minus strand of DAIDCO010000091.1, from coordinate 2,391 downwards.
GTAGGCGACCATGCTGTTGACGATGAGACCGCCTCCGAACGCGTCGACGCTGAAGAGTCCCGAGAGGGAGAGGATGAGCGATCGACTCGCGGGCGAGAGCGGGACCCGACGGACCGAGGCGGATCGCCGCGGGGCGGTCGGGACGAGCGAAGCGTACGCCGGAACGAGCCCGACCCCGATCAGGGCGTAGAGCAACAGGGCGGTGTCCCGCGGACCGGGCGGGAGCCCCGGAGGTACCGCGAGCGCGATCCCCGAGATCGGCCCCGCCGCGAGGGCGCCGAGGGCGTTCCCGACGTATCCCAGGAGGTTGTACTGCGAAAAGCTCACGGTGCGCAACCGGTCCGGCGTGGCGTCCGCGAGCGCGGTCTGTTCGAGCGCGCCGAGCGGGCTGATGTCGCTCGCACCGGCGACGATGCCGCCGAGGAGCAGCGCGACGACCACCAGCGCGAGACTCATCGCGTCGAGCCAGAGGAGCAGGCCGCCGGCGCCGAGGGCGAGGGATCCGAGCGTGAACACTCCGCCGCGCCCGATCCGACGCTCCATTCGAGGAACGAGCAGCGACCAGATCGACGCGCCCGCCATCGCCAAGCCGAGGAGCCCTCCGACCAGCAGTGAGGAGTACCCCGCCGACGCGAGTTCGATGGCCAGCACGATGGACAGCGCGCCGGCGCCGAAACCCCGAAGGGCCCGCGTCGCAGAGAGGAGCCCTCGATTCCGTCCGCTGTTCCGACGCGGGGAAACGGCCTCCTCTGGCGGGATCGCCGGTGGGCTCACGTTCACCTCGACCCGAGCGGCGACCACGACGGCCGGAGCTCATCGAGGGGAGGCGCGGATCGTCCTTTCCCTTCGGGCCATCGAACCGTCGTCGCCCTACGGAACGATGGGGGTGGCGGTACGACCGATCGACGATGCGACCCCGCTGGGAGACGGCGCGACGCGGCGGCCGGGTGCGTCACCGTCGTGCCCCCGGGCCGAGGCCGGTAGTAGTGCGCAGGTTCGCCGGACATCTCGCATCGATGGCGATGGCGGTACTTCGGCCTATCGTCGCGCCGAGTGCTGGCCCGGACCCCGAGCCGAATCTCGCTCCCGGAGAAGTTCATGAGCAGTGACCCTCCTGGGGAGGATACGGTCCATGCCACCGCGCGTTCGCCGTCCGACCCGCCCGCCGCCCGCCACCGGGGGAGGCGCGCCCGGGGCCGCCCCCATTTCGAAGATCGTCGTGGTCCTCCAGGAGAATCACACCTTCGACAACTACTTCGGAACGTACCCGGGGGCGGACGGCACGGCTGGCCGGAGCCTCCGGCTCCCGGCGAGCCCCGGCGGTCCACCGGTGGTCGCCCCGAGTCCGAGCGCCTCGCCCGCTCCGGCCGACCTGAACCACAATTGGCTGGCGGCCCACGCCGACTTCGACGGAGGGAAGATGGACGGTTTCGTCTACTCGGAGGGCAGCCCGGAGACGATGGTCTACTTCGACCGGACCGACCTTCCGCATTACTGGGCGGCCGCGGACCAGTATGTGCTCTGCGACCGGTACTTCACCTCGGCGATGACCGAGAGCGCCCCGAACCATCTGTACCTCATTGCGGGGACCGCCGGCGGGCTCCAGGACGACCACGTGCCAGCGACCTTGGAGTTCCCTCCGATCTTCGCCGCCCTCGATGCGCAGGGAATCTCCTGGAAGGTCTATGGGTTCACCCGATGGTACGAGAGCTTCGGCTACGTCCAGCAGCACCCTTCGACGCGGTCACGCTTTGCCCCCGCGAGCTCGTTCTCCGTTGACCTCGCGGCCGGGGCGCTCGCGGACGTGACCTGGATCATCGGAGCGCCGGGGGGCAGCGAGCACCCTCCCCAGGACGTTCGGGTCGGCGCGGGGTCGGTCGCGAACGACATCCTCAACCCCCTCGGGCGAAGTCCGTACTGGGGATCGCTCGCGGCCTTCGTCACGTGGGACGATTATGGAGGGTTCTACGACCACGTCGCGCCCCCCCAGGTCGATCCGGTCGGATACGGATTCCGCGTTCCCTGCCTCGTGGTTTCTCCCTTCGCGCGTCCCGGCTTCCTCGACCACACGACGAACGACCACACTTCGATCCTGAAGTTCATCGAAACGCGCTACGGGCTTCCTCCGCTCAGCGCGCGGGACGCGGCGGCGAACGACCTCGCCGAGGCGTTCGACTTCGCTTCCCCGCCGCGCCCGTTCCAGCCGATCTGAGAGCGGTGCGGTTCGCGGGCAAGGTCATCGAGCGGCCGAGACGGGGGTTTTTAGTTTCGGGAGGCCTAGTATCACCGGACCACGCGCGGCCGTAGAAGGGAGGACGAAAGTGACACCGCGGCGCATCTGTGTCTCGAGGAAGTGGAAGGATCGCCACCCGCTCCGCGACGGGCTCGGGG
>DAIDCO010000090.1 GCA_027309555.1 bacterium | reverse complement strand
CCATCTGCTGGCCGTCGTACACGCCCGAGTGGGCGGGGACCATTCGCACCCGGCAATTGGCGGTGTCTGCGATGAAGAGGTCACCGGCGACGTCGACGTGCGCGCTTCCGACGTCCGCGGAACGACGTCGATCGGGGGAGGGATCTCCGCCGAGGAGTTCCGGGCCCGCGGGCTGCTCGAAGTCGACGGCGCCGTCGTGGTCCGCGGGCTCCTCTCCGTGCGCGGCACGGCCCGCTTCGCCTCCCCGGTGCATGCGGGGGAGGTCGAGATCGACGGCGGCGCCCGATGTTTGGCCCCGATCGCGGTCGATCGCACGCTCTCCGTCCGCGGAACCCTCCACGGGCCGTCCGTCGCGGCCACCGTCTTCGTCGTCGACGGAGCGGCGAACGTCTCGGGCGAGGTCGTCGCGCGCAAGGTCGACGCCGCGTTCCGGGAGGGCTCGCACCTCGGCGTGATCCGGGCCCTCGAGGTACGGGTCCGCGGACGGCGGCCGAATCTCGTCGACCGGGCCCTCTTCCACTCTTCCGCCGCCCGGGTCGAACGCATCGAGGCGGGTCGGGTCGAGCTCGAAGAGGTCACGGTGCGGTTCGTGCGCGCTCCCGAGATCGTCCTGGGACGTGCCGCCCATGTGGACGAGGTGGAGGGAACGGTCGTTCGGCGTCATCCGTCAAGTTCCATCGGGCCCGAGTCGAAGAGCCCGCCGCCGTACGGGCTCCGGCGCTGAGCCCGCGGTCCCGGTCCGGGACGGTTTTATCTCCCCCGGTGGGGTCGTCCGCCCATGGCGGTGGATTCCGAGCACGTCGGGGCGCCCGCCCCGGTCGCGATCCACGAGCGGGTCCTCGCCTACTGGGAGCGGACCGGGGTGCCGTCCGCCGTCGTCGAGGGCTCCCCCGTAGGGCCGACGTTCCGCTTCACCGAGGGCCCCCCGACGGCGAATGGGGCGCCGCACATCGGCCACCTGATCTCGCGGATCCTCAAGGACACCGAGCTGCGCTACCGCCGGATGCGCGGGGAGCGGATCGTGAGCAGTATGGCCGGCTGGGACTGCCACGGACTGCCGGTCGAGCTCGAGGTCGAGAAACGCCACGGCCTGAAGTCGAAGAAGGAGATCGAGGCGTTCGGCGTCGAGCGGTTCTGCGACGAATGCCGCCACTCCGTCCTCGAGGTCGCCTCCGTCTGGCGCGAAATGAGCCGCCGACTCGGCTACTGGCTCGACTACGATCACGCTTACCGCACGATGGACCCGCCGTTCATCGAGAGCGTCTGGTGGTCGCTCAAGACGCTGTTCGACCGGGGTCTGCTCGAGAAGGGTCACTACGTCCTTCCGTACTGTCCCCGCTGCGAGACGCCGCTCTCGTCCCACGAGGTCGCGCAAGGCTATCATGATACGACCGATCCCTCGGTCGTCGTCCGGTTCCCTCTCGAGGGAGCGGAGGGGCCGCCCCGCGACCTGCTCGTCTGGACGACCACACCGTGGACCCTTCCCGCGAACCTCCTGGTCGCCGCTCGCGCCGACCTCGAGTACTCGGTCGTGCGAACGGAGGCGGATCGGGAGGCCGTGCTCGCGTCGGTGGCCGTGCCCCGCTTCTTCCCCGCGGACACGGCCGTCGTCGAACGTCTCCGGGGGCGCGACCTCGCCGGCCGGACCTACTCCCCGCCGTTCGAGACTCCCGGACCGGGTCCGGGGCGCTACCGGGTCGTGCTGGACGACTCGGTGACGACCGACGACGGCACCGGCTTCGTCCATGTAGCACCGAGCTTCGGCCCGGACGATCAGCGCATCGGCGCGCGAGAGAAAGTGGGGGTCTTCGACCCACTCGACAGCCGGGGAGCGTTTACCGACCTCGTGCCGCTCGTCCGGGGCAAGTCGTTCAAGACCGCCGACCCGATCCTCCTCCAGGACCTCGCCGCGCGCGGGCTCCTCTTCGCCTCGGGGAGTTTGCGACATACCTACCCGTTCTGCTGGCGGTGCGACTCCGCCCTGCTCTACCGGGCGATCGACTCCTGGTTCGTCCGAACCTCGCGGGCGACCGACCGACTGGTCCGCTACAACGCGAGCGTGCACTGGGTCCCCGAGCATCTGCGCGACGGGCGGTTCGGGAACTTCCTGACGGAAGCGAAGGACTGGGCGCTCTCTCGCAACCGGTACTGGGGAACCCCGCTCCCGATCTGGCTCTGCGACCACGGACACGCGACCTGCGTGGGGAGCTTCGCCGAGCTTGCCGAGCGCCTCGGCGGCCCGCTGCCGACGCCGTTCGACCCGCACCGGGTCACCGTCGACCGCCTCGCGATCCGCTGCGCCACGTGCGGCGCGCCGGCGCGGCGGGAGCCGTACACGATCGACGGCTGGTACGACAGCGGTTCGGCGCCGTTCGCCCAGTTCCACTATCCGTTCGCGCCGGGGCCGTTCGACCCCGCGGGAGCCCTCGACTTCATCGCCGAGGGCCTCGACCAGACCCGCGGGTGGTTCTACTCGCTCCTCGTGATCGCGACCCTCGTCTTCGACCGACCGGCGTACCGCGCGTGCCTCACGAACGGCATGGTGCTGGACGAGAGCGGACGGAAGATGTCGAAGTCGAAAGGGAACGCGGTCGAGCCGCTCTCGCTCCTCGCTCGCTTCGGGGCCGACCCGGTCCGCTGGACGTTCCTTTCGGTGGACTTCACCGAACCGATGCGGATCGGCGAAGCGACCGTCCAGAAGACGGCGGCGCGCACCCTGGGCACGCTCGCGAACGTCGTCGCCTTCCATCTCGAGAACGCGCGGGCGGACCGACTCGCACCCGTGGCCGAACGCCCGTCGCCCGACCGACGGCTCGACCGCTGGCTTCTCTCGCGGCTCGAGGGAACGCGCGCCGACGTCGAGCGGTCCCTCGATTCGATCGACCTCAGCGCGGGCGCGACGGCGGTCCGGGCGTTCGTGGACGATCTCTCGACCTGGTACGTGCGGCGGTCGCGGAGCCGTTTCTGGGCCGACGTGGGCTCCCCGGACCGCCGCGCGGCCCATGCGACCCTCTCGTACGTCCTGCTCGGGCTCGCTCGGTCGATCGCGCCGCTCCTCCCGTTCACGGCGGAGTGGGTGCACCAGGAGGTCGGCGAGCTCGGCTACGAGGATGGCGCCGCTTCGGTCCATCGGACCCCCTGGCCCTCCTCCCTCGCGGCGCGGGAACCCGAGCTCGAGCAGGGGATGGCCGAGCTCCGCGCGCTCGTGGAGGTCGGGCGCGAACTCCGCCACCGGGCTGAGGTGAAGTCGCGCATCCCGCTCGCGGAGTTCGTCGTCTTTGGACCGCCCGCGTCGGCCCTCTCCCTCCTCGGCGAAGAGGGCGTAGCCCTGCTGGCCGAGGAACTCAACGTGAAGCGCGTCTCGCGCGCCGACGGGGACCAACGGGGCCGCTACCCGGACCGTGACTGGGTCGTCCGCGAAGAGGGCGGCGTCGCCCTCGCGGCGCTCCCCCGGAAGCCCACCGCCGAGCTTCTCGAGGAAGGCCTCGTGCGCGAGGTCGCCCGACGTCTGCAGCAGACGCGCAAGGATCTCGGCCTTCGCTACACCGAACCGGTCGCCGTGACCGTCGGGGCGCCGCCGGCGCTCCGGGCCGCGATCGAGCGGCGTCGGGCGACGCTCGCCCACGACCTGCTCGCCGACCCGTTCGACGTCGTCGAGGGGCCCCTGCGCGCGGAGGAGGGGGTCCGGAACTGGGAGCTCGACGGGATCAGTTTCTCGGCACGAGTGGTGCCCCGGTCGCGCTAGGCCGGTCGCGGGCGAGAACTCGCGTCTCACCGGGCGACCCCTCGTGGAAGACCTCCGCTTCGAACCGTCGGACCGTGACGCGCGGGTCACGCCAGGCGGTCGGCGGAAGCCCGGCCTTCGCGCAGGTCCCCTCGAGGAGCTCCTCGACCGACCACCCCTGTTCCACGGCCACCTGCGGCAGCAATAGACCGCTCGTTCCGAGCCCCTCCACGATCACGCCGTCCCGCCC
>DAIDCO010000008.1 GCA_027309555.1 bacterium | reverse complement strand
GCTCGGGATCGGGGCGCTCCAGTACCTTCAGCCCCCGACGATCGGCATCTCGAGCTATCCGCGCGTCCAACTGATCGACGTGGACGGCAGCCCGCTCACGATCGCGAAGGTGGAGGCGGAGTACAGCGCGCAGTCGAGCGACCTCTTCCTGTTCAACTATCCGTTGCGGAACGAGCCGAACTTCCTGCTCAATCTCTACCCGGCGAGCGGCACCCCGAACGGGGCGAACGGTGCGGAGAACGTGCCGGGCGGAGTGGGGACCCACAAGTCGATCGTGGCCTACAGCGCGATCTGCCAGCACCTCGGCTGCCCCGCGCCGGCGATCGCGTACTATCCGCCCGGAACCTGTCCCCAGACGCCTGGTGGGAAGTCGTTCTACATCCATTGTTCCTGCCATGGCTCCACCTATGACGTCACGAACTCGGCGTCCAACCTCACGGGGCCGGCGGTCCTGCCGCTCCCGCAGGTGACGCTCGACGTCGACACGGGCGGCAACATCTTCGCGACCGGCGAGCAGGGCCCGCCGGTCAACGGCCACCTCAACACCTTGCAGGGAGACTACGCGGTCGGCTCGACCTCCCAGCTGGTCAAGGAAACGCCGGTCATCCTCTGCTCCTTCCCGAGCTAGCGGTCGAGGTCGTGATGGTGTTCTCGAACTGGTACAATCGGACCCTGAACAAGATCTGGGGGTTCGTCGAGGACCGGACCTCGATGAAGAAATGGGCCCTTCGGCCCCAGCCCGAGTTCACGTTCAAGCCATCGTACTGGACCGGGGCGTTCGTGGTCAACGCCTTCCTCTACCAGGTCGTCTCGGGCGCGCTCCTCCTGCTCTATTACCAGCCCAGCACCGCCCCGACCCTCACGGCGTGCGGCCAGGTGGTGGGGACCTACTCCTCCGCCCCGGCGGCCTGGTGCTCCACGTACTACATCATCAACTCGGTTCCAATGGGCTCGCTCCTCCTCTCGAGCCATCTCTACGGCGCCTACGCGATGATCTTTCTGATGTTCATCCACTTCTTCCGCGGCTACTACGTCGGGATCTACAAGGCCCCGCGCGAATTCTCCTGGATGGTCGGGACGCTGCTGATGCTCACGACCCTCGGCATGGGGTTCACGGGGTACCTGCTCCCCTACACTCAGCTTTCCCTGAACGCGACCAACGTGGGGATCGTGCTCGCGCTGCGCCTTCCGACCATGGGGCCGCTGCTCGGTCCGTTCATCCTCGCCGACGGCACGTCCCAAGGGCTCCTGTCGCGCATGTTCGACGCGCACGTGCTGCTCATCCCCGTCGCGCTCGGTGCGCTCCTCTACGCGCACATCGCGTTGTTCGAGTCGCACGGGATCGCGCCTCCGGCAACCTCCGACCCCTTGCAGCGACGGCGGTTCACGGATAAGGAGGATAAGAAGCACGTCCCGTTCATGCCGCACATCTTCTTCTACATCACGAAGTGGGGACTCCTCTACGTCGGTGTCCTCTTCGGGGTCGCAGCCCTTTGGCCCTGGCAGCTCACGGCTTACGCGGGGAACGTCGCGGCCGCCGGCATCGTGACCGAGCCGGACTGGTACTTCCTCTGGCTGTTCAAGCTCGTCGACTTCACCGGGGTCACGCCGGTGGTCGCGGTCGGCGTCACGACCGTGCTCATGGTCTACGTATTGTTCCTCCCGTTCCTCGACCGCTCGAAGCGCACCCACCCCCGCGACCGCCCGCTGTTCGTCTGGCTCGCGACCTCGCTGCTCGGGTTCTTCATCATGATGACGGTCTGGGGGGGAGAGACCCCGGGGGTCCAGATCGCGCCGATGGCCGTGGCGACCACGCTCGGTCCGATCTTCCTCGTCACCGGGCTCATGACCGCGCTCTTCCACTGGCGCTATCGGCGAAGCTACGCCCGGCGCCTCCTCGCCCGCCCGACGGCGTTCGCGGGCGCCTACGCGTCGGCCGGCTCCGGGACGCCGGCCCGCGCGGGAACGACGGAGGTGACGTCCAGTGAGTAGCGGGGCGGACGCACCGCGTTGGAACACCGCCTCCTTGTGGGGGATCCTCGCGGTCCTTCTGGTCTTCGGCACGGTGGGCGCCGCCACGTTCGTCTACGGGATCCTCGGGGTGGTCGCGGGCTCCCTTCTCGCGCTCCTCGCGGTCGGCCTCGGGGGGCTCGTCGCAGTGCTCGCCTTCCTGTTCATGGCCGGGATCCTCTACCGGGTCGACCGGTACCGGGGCGCGAACCAGCGGAGGATCGAGTTCTTTGAGTAGTGACCTCTCCGACCCGGCCGAGCTGCGCCGGCTCCAGAACCGCGTACTCGACCTCTACACGGCCGTGCAGGTCCTGATGCTGCTGGGGATCGCGGTCCTGATCGTCTACACCGTCCTCCTCGGTCCCCTCACGAGCCCGGGGGCGGAGGAATCGTTCGGCCTCGCGGTCGCGCTGATGGCGATGATGGGGGCCCTGGTCGTTCATCTCGCCGACCGGACCTACCGGGTCTGGCCGCTCGGCCGAAAGTTCTCCCCGAAGCCTCCGGGTCCGGTGACGCCCCAGGCCGAGGTGCGGTTTCTCAAGGTCCTCGTGATCGTGATCGCGGGCGCGGCGCTCGCGTACGTACTAGGGGGACTTATTGCATGAGGGGGGAGGGGGGCCGATGACCGACCTGACGACCCCACTCGTTCTCGTGGGGCTCGTCACGGCGCTGGCCGCCTTCCTCCTCTGGGCGCTGAGCTACCACGGCCCCTGGCTCGTCGGCGCGCTCAAGCGCTGGCTGTTCACGACCGACCACCGGCTCATCGGCCTCATGTACATCGTCACGGGGCTCATTTTCTTCTTCATCGGTGGGATCTACGCGACCCTGATCCGCACCGACCTCGGTTTCGTACAGGGGCTCGGCCTCGACCCGCAGACGACCCTCGGGATCACCCCGGACGTCTACTCGGTCCTGTTCACGATGCACGGGGTGCTGATGATCTTCATGTTCGTTATACCGACCCTCGCGGGATTCGGTAACCTCCTCGTGCCGTCGATGATCGGTTCGCGGGAGATGGCGCTCCCGCGGATCAACGCGATTGCCTTCTGGCTGATCCCTCCCGCCGGGATCATCCTGCTCCTCTCGAATGCGAACGCGGGTTGGACGGGCTACGTGCCCCTGTCCGTCCAAGCCCCGGGGAACGGCATCGACCTCTGGATCCTCGGCCTCCACATCCTCACGATCTCCTCGATGCTCGGCGCGATCAACTTCCTCGTCACGATCCTGAAGCACCGGGCGCCGGGCGTGCACTACTGGAACATGCCGCTCTTTGTCTGGGCGACCCTGATCAACTCGGTCCTGCTGATCTTCGCCCTCCCGTCGCTGTCGATCGGCCTCACGATGGTCCTCTCCGATCGCAACTTCGGAACGCACATGCTGGCGGCGGCGAACGGGACCCCGCTCGGGGGTGCGCTGCTCTACCAGAACGTCTTCTGGTTCTTCGCGCACCCCGAGGTCTACATCATGGTCTTGCCCGCCTTCGGCCTCGTCTCCACGATCCTTCCGAAGCTGGCCCGCAAGGACATCTTCGGCTACGGTGCGATGGCGGTCTCCCTCGGGGCGTTCGCCGTCCTCTCCTTCGCCGTCTGGGAGCATCACATGTTCGTCACGGGGATCTCGACGAACATCCGATTCGTCTTCATGCTCTCCACGATGGCGATCGCGGTCCCGTCCGCGGTGAAGACGTTCAACTGGGTCGCGACGCTCTGGGGCGGCCGGATCTGGATGGCCGTGCCGATGTGGTTTTGCGTCGCGTTCATCACCGGTTTCGTGATCGGCGGCCTCTCGGGACTCATGCTGGCCGCCATCCCGGTCGACTACCTCTACCACGGAACGTACTTTGTCGTGGCGCACTTCCACTACGTCATCCTCGGGGGGACGCTGATGGCGCTCTTCGCCGGGATCTACTTCTACTTCCCGATTCTGACGCGCCGCTGGTACAGCCAGGGTCTCGGCCAGATCCATTTCCTGCTCACGTACGTCGGAGTCAATCTGCTGCTGTTCCCGATGTTCATCCTGGGCGCCGAAGGCATGCCGCGCCGCGTCTACACCTACCTGTGGACCGGGAACTTCCAGGCCCTCAACTTCCTCTCGACCCTCGGCGCGTTCATCCTTGGGATCGGCCAGCTCGTCTTCGCGTTCAACATGGTCTACAGCTACTTCGCCGGTGCGCCCGTGACGACCGACGACCCCTGGGGCGAGGAGCTCGCGGTCCGCATGACCGGACCGGTGGCCCGTCCGGCCCCCCAGCGCCTACCGACCCCGGTCCCGACCGCCAGCCCGGCGGAGGCGCCGTAGGACGGAAGGGAGGACGATGCGCGGGCACGACCTATTCCGGATGGCGGCGGTCCTCGCCTGCCTCCTCTGCTACACGACGATCCTGCTCGGAGGGAACGTAATGGCGAGCGACAACGGTCTCGCCTGCCCCGACTGGCCCTCGTGCTTCGGGAACGGGAACTTGCTGCCGGCGATCCAAGGCGGGGTCGCGCTAGAGTGGGGGCATCGCGTGTCGGCGTTCTTCCTCTCGCTCTCGACCCTCGTCCTCGCGCTCCTCGGGGTCGCCTACGAGCGCAGTCGCAAGGTCCTGGTCCGGATGGCCCTCGGCGCGCTCGCGCTCGTAGTCGCCGAGGCGCTACTCGGAGGGCTCGTCGTCGAGAGCGCACTGCGCACCCCCTTCGTCCTGGTCCACCTCGGGATCGCGACGGCGCTGTTCGGCCTGCTCCTCGTGCTCGCCCTGCTCGCGAATCTGCGCGAGCTCCCCCGGCGTTGGGTCGAGTGGGCCCGCCGGGCCTCGGACGCGACGGACGCGGGGCCCACGAGCGTCGGCTCCGCCGAAGGCGACGGTCGGTCCCGGCCCGAGTCGCCGGTAGCCTGGCCGCGAGAAGGCTAGGCTAAACGGATTCGCGGCTCCCACAACCCGAGGCATGACCGGCCCTCCCGCTGCTCCGGCACCCGCTCCGTCCGCCCCGCGCCGTCCGGGGGCGCTCGGCGACTTGTTCGAGCTCGCGAAACCGGGGATCACCGCGCTCATCTGTCTCGTCGCGGTCGGTGGGTTCGTACTCGCCGACCCCCGGTCGATCGACCTCGTTCGACTCGCGATCCTGGTCGGAGCGGGCGCGGCCGCCTCCGCCGGTGCGGCGATGCTGAACCATTACCTCGACCGTGACCTCGATGGCCGGATGCGACGGACGCGGAGCCGCCCCCTCCCGGAGGAGCGGATCGCCCCGAGCGAACTCGTGGCGGCCCTCGGTATCGGCCTGCTCGCGCTCGGGATCGGCGTGGCGAGCGTCGGGCTGAACCCCCTCACCGGGTTCTCGATCTTTCTCGGCGGCCTCACGTACGTGGTCGTCTACACGGCCTGGCTCAAGCGCCGATCGAGCTGGAACATCGTGGTCGGCGGGTTTGCCGGGAGCGCTCCCGCGCTCGCGGGGAGTGCCGCGGCGGTCGGTCACTGGACCCCCGGCGTGCTCGCGTTCGCCCTCCTGGTTTTCCTCTGGACTCCCCCACACTTTTGGAGCCTCGCGCTCCTCCTGAAGGACGACTACGCGCGGGCCGGACTGCCGATGCTGCCCCGCATGGACGACCTCGCCTTCTCCGGCAAGGTCGTGGTCGTCTCCGCCTCGCTCCTCGTCCCCGCCGCCCTCCTCCTCGGCTGGACGGGAGCCGTGACCTGGCCGGTCCTCGTCGCCTTGGTCGTGCTCGGGCTGCTGTTCGTGGCCGTGACGCTTCCGCTCTGGCGCCGGGTCACGCCCCGCTCGGCGCGCCGGGGCTTCCTCTACTCGGGGCCGTACCTCCTCTTGGTCGTCCTCGCGATCCTCGCGAACGCCGCCCTCCTCTTCGGGGGGTTCGGCCCCGGCCTCTGAGCCCGGACCCCCCTTCCTCGCGCGCGGTGAGCTTATCTCGGTCCCCCGGCTCCTCGGGGCCGATGCCGGGTTCCGACCGGGTCGGAGACCACGCCGACCTCCAGCGCGCCGCGGAATCGATCCTGAAGAAGCTCGGGTTCTCCCGAGTGCCCGCCGTACGCCGTTCGCCGACGGCCGAGCCCGCGTTCTGGGTCCAGGAGGCCGGCGTGCCCCGCCGTACCTTCCCGGTCTTCGTGCCGCCGAGCGTCCGCGCGGACGCGACGGAAGGGGTCGAGCGCTGGGTCGCCGGCCTCCCCGAGGAGCGTACCGCCTCTTCCCGGGCGATCTTCGTCGTTCCCACCGACGCCGCCGCCGAGGCAGCGTGGGACCGCCTCGCCCGCTCGGGGGGCTCCACCACGATCGACCACGAGGTCTCCATCCTGGTCGTTCCGCCGGCCGCGCGAACGGAGGAGTCGGCGCACTTCCACCTGCGCCAGGCCGAGCCCCGCGAAATCCTGCGGCTGGCGACGGGCATCGTCGTCGGGCTTTTCCGCCGCTCCCAGGCTTCCGAGGGGGCAAGCCCGGTGGACTTTGAGGAGCTCCTTCGGCTCCTTCGGGGCCGGTTTGGGATCGATGTCCACCGGTCGCTCCACGTCACTTCCGACGAGGACGCGCTGTTCCTCCTGTACCAGCTCGCGATGCGAGATTCCTACGCGCCCGGCGAGCCCGGGGCGAACCTTCACGTCCTTGTGCTGAAGCCGACCGGGCCGGCGGCCCGGCTTCCCTGGTTCGCGGCGTAGCGCCCCGCACGAACCGAGGCGTTAAGAACCCGGCCTCGGTCGTCGGGTCGATGTCGGCCGATCACGAGGCGTACCACTACCCGTACACCCCGTATCCCGGTGGGTCGACGCCGCCGGCCGCGACGCCGCCCGGCGAGGGAAAGACGGATCTCTGGGCGTTCTTCTGGCTCTCCCTGGCGAACACCCTCATCATCGCGGTCGCCGGGATCCTCACCTGGTGGCTCGTCACGCGCCCGTAGCGACCCGCGGTGGGCGCGGGCAATCATTATTTACGCCTCCCGGGTCGGACGCCGCCGGCGCAGCGTGGGGCCGTGGGGTAGCTTGGACCATCCTTCTTGCTTGGGGTGCAAGAGACTCCGATTCAAATTCGGACGGCCCCATACCCATATCGATACAAATATACTCCTTTTCGGGCTCCCGCCGGGCGCGCCGGGGCGCCCAACCGCCCGTTACGGCCCCCTCTCTCGGGTGACGTACTTGGAGTCCCGTCGGACCGCGGGCCACCTACGGTCGTAGGCTCGACGAATGCGCTTCAGCACCGAGTCGGATCTCCGCTTCCAGAGCTCGTCGGCTACCGGCTTGAGGGCGAGAGTTCCACCCGGTGTGTATCGGAAATGGTCGATCACGGACTCGGCAGCAGGTTCGTTCCCCGGCGCGCCGGCCCTTCCGTCGGGAGAAAGTGCGGCCGCCAGCCGCTCGCGGATCGCCGTGCGATAGATGTCATGCACTCGCACCCGATCCTCCGGTGTATCGCGTAGGGCCACCGCCACCGAGTACGCCGCGCCCGCCGAGCGCGGCGGCAATATCGTCAGCTCCTTCGCGCAGACCGCTCGCTCGACCGTCTCGGCCGAAGGTCGTCCTACGGGTTCGGGCCAGATCCGGGCGAGCAACACGAAGAACAACTTGGGGTCCCCGCTTCGCTCAAACCTCTCTCCGAACATCACCCGAGTCTCCGGCTTTCCCTCGACGAGCTCCACCCATCTGGACTCGTCGGGCTCATGCCCTCTTTCTCGGCTGACGCCCGTCGTCTCCTGGGAAGCCTCTGGATGTCGGGGGCCGGGCCACTCCTTGGGCCGGTGGAGCCGGTAGGTCTTCCGGCGGTAGTCGGCGTTGTCCTGCTTGTCCTGGTATCTGCGGAGAAACCGGGACACGCTCTCGCCGCACTGGGCCTCGAGGTACGACTCGATCTCCTCCCTCGTCGCGTCGGCACCGAGCTCCCGCCACGCCTTCTCAATGACCTTGAAGAACTCCCGGTGGCGACGCTCGCTCGCGCCCGGCACCAGGCGGTTCGGCATGGGGGAATCCCAGGCGACGTTTCGTAAATAACCCATCCTCCGGCGCAGGACGGCGCACGCATCAGTGAAGGTTCAGGCCGTTTGCGGACGATTCACTCTCGGAACCGAAAGCAGGTCCGGAAGGTTCCCGAGCGGACCGTCGACCGGAAGCGGAAGATTCACCGGGGAAGGATGCCCCAATGGTCCGGAGGATTGGACGTGCCGGGGCTCCGCGCTACCCCGGTACGTATGCCCGCGAAGGGACGGCTGCGAATCGGGGTGACCGGCTCCGGTTCCCGGATACTCCGGCTCCCGATCTCCTGGTGCAGGGGGAATGAGGTCGAGCCGGGGTCCGAGGTCGACGTCTACTACGGGGACATCCTGGTGGTGGTTCCGCCCGGCGCGCGGGTGGATCGCGTCGCCGCAATCCTCAAGGAGCTGCGCTGATGGCCCCCTCCCTTCGCGAACTCAAGGAGGACGCGCGGGAACACCGGCCTCCCGGCGACCCGTACCGCGAGGCGATCCTCGCTGAACCGGACGAGCTCGACCCGGCCAGCTTCGCCGCCAAGGTCCGGACGTGGCTCGTGCTGCTTTCATTGAAGGATGGAACCCATGGCCAGCACGATTGACCTCGGAGACCTCCGCGTCAACGTCGGGCTGGTCCTGAACGGACCCGTTCGAACCCTCCAGGCTCTGCTGCGGGAACTCGAGGACCGCCCCGGCGTCAAGGTCGTCTACGTCCGTACGTCGGGTTCGCGCCTCCGCGTCGTCGAGGAGGATGGGCGGCCGTGACACCCAAACGCCCGCGCCGCGGCGTCCTTCCGCTCGCCCTCCTGGTCACGCTCGGGGTAATCTTCGCGGGCGGAGGCGGGTTTGGGCCCCACTCCCAGCCTCTCGCCGTCCCGAGCGGGCTTGCATCGTTCATCGGGCCGGGAACCACCGCCCGGGACCCGGAGCGGAGGGATGGGTCGGATTCGTCCTGCGTGACCGACGGGCTGCGCGTCGTGATCGCGCTCTTCGACCGCGCGACGGACACCAGGCCCCGCATGGTGACACTGACCCGCGAGCAGCTCGCCGAGCTCCTTTCTCGGCACGACGTGCGCGCGGTGAAGGACGGCCCGCTGTTCAGCCCGACGGTCTACGCCGAGGGGAAGACTCGGAAGAACGACAACGTCCGCGCGCTGACGCTCGCTGTCGGAGACTTCGACAACGGAACGCCGCCCGAGCTCGTGCGAGACCACCTCAGCCGGCTTGGGGTGTGGTTCGTCCTCCACTCGACCCACTCGTCGACGCCAGAGCACCCGAAGTTCCGGGCGGTGGTCCTGCTGCTCGAGCCGGTCCCCGCGGATCGCTGGGGTCCCGTTTGGCCGGCGCTCGTCCGCGAGCTGTTCCTCGGGAAGGTCGACATGGGGACGCGCGACGCTTCGCGGATCTTCTACTTGCCCTCGGCGCCGCCGGGGACAACCCCCGTCGTGTACCGAGGGGATGGCGCTCCGTTCGACACCTCGAAACTTCGCGTCGACCCGGAGTACCGGCGGCTTCCCCTGACGTCACCCGGGGAGACGTCCCCCATCACGAAGGGCGAGCGGCGACCCAAGCTCATGTCAATCGCGGGACGCCTCCGGAACGCGGACGCCGGGTACGACACGATCCTGGCCGAACTCCGTGCGATCAACGCGACACGGTGCGTCGAGAAGCTCGTGGAAAAGGACCTCGAACACATCGCCGCGTCGGCGTGCCGGTACGAGCCGGGCCCGGCGAAGGAAGCGGCGCCAGCCAAGCCCACGCCCCCGCTCGAGGAGTTCGACCCGGAGGTCGGAGAGGTCTTCGCCACGACCGACTCGGACGGGAAACCGGACCTCGGGATCGCCTGGGTGGTCGACGGACGGATCGCCCGGACGACCCTGTCCGCCGAGCTCCACCGAATCGAGCGCGAGTACGAGGGGGCTACCCAGGGGAGGGGCAGGACAGAGGAGGAGGCAGTCGGGGATCGCGACCGGAAGTCGAAACGCCTGCTCAGCTCGCTGCCATTCAGCCGCGCCAAGGACGCGCTTTGGCCGCTGCCGGCCGACCCGACCCAGGTCTCGACTGAGGAATGGGAGCGCGCGAATGGATCGCTCCTCACCCGGCTCGAACAATACTTCCGAGAGCGCGTCTCGACCAACGACCCGGACGGCCCTCTCGTGCTGGCCCTGTGGACGATGGGCGCGTCCGCCCGGTCTCAGGAAATCGACTATGCCCCGCGGCTGATGATCGAGGCCCCGTTCGGATGGGGCAAGTCGACCGGTGCCGAGGCCGTGCAGCTCGTCGTTTCCCGGGGGGTCTACGGCGCCGCGCTCACCCCGGCATCGGTTCATCGGATGATGAACGAGTGGCACCCCGTCCTGCTCGTGGACGAGTCGGCGATCGCGGACAACCCCGAGCTACAGCGGGTGTTGCGGGCGGGGTTCAAGCGCGGCGCGAAGATCATTCGTGCGGCCCAGAACCAGGACCGCGGCGTCGTGCTGATCGACCCGTTCGGGTGGGTGATCCTGACGACTCAGGTCGACACGCGGGAGGACCTCGTGAGCCGGTGCTACGTCCTCCATCTCTTCCCGGGCACGCCGCCGAAGCGGGTGACGGTACGCGATCCCGAGGCGACTGAGGTGCGTACCCGATTGGTCCGGCTCCGCCTGGACATCCTCGTCGGGGCCGCATACTGCGACATCGGCACCGTCGCCGAGGCCGCGCGGTCGAAGCCGGGCCTCGAGCCGAGGTCGCGCGACAAGCTCACCGCTCTCTGGCCGTTCGCCTCCCGGTACGGCGTCGGGGACCGGCTCGCGGCCGTGGCGGGACGCCTCGAGGAAGAGGCCACCGAGCAGCTCGCGGGGAGCGACAAGGGGCTCGTCGTGACCGCGATCGCGGCGGTCGTCGCGCGGGCCGGCGGGCTCGAGCAGCTCAAGGCGAGGGACCTCGAGCTCCAGTGGATCCACGAACAGGTCGAACAGCTCCTGGTCGAGCTGGGCGAGGTGATCGTCGTGCCCGTTGGCGGCGGGGAGACGGTCGCACGTGTGGACCTCAAGCGGTACGGACCGCGTGATTTCACGGGGAGGATTGTCCGCGAACTCGGGTTCAAGGTACACCACAGCGCACACCGCGCGCGCCTGACTCTTGTGCCGTTCATCACGTTGTGGCCGAGTGTGTGGTCCCGGTACGGCGGAAACCCGACACTTGACGACATCGCGGAGAGGGGAGGCGTCCTTCCGGGAAATCCGCTCCCTACACTCCCCGTTTCGGGCTCTTTGCCGTCTGAAAAGACGCTTTCCAACGACACTCCCCATACACTCCCCAAACAGGGAGTCACACTCCCGAAAGAGGGAGGGAGCCTGAGCATACAGCCACCCGACCTGGCAGCCATCCACGGTCCCGAGCCTGAATCCGCGTCGGCGATTAACGATTCGAGCAGTTCAAGACGGCGCGCCGACGCGGTCGCCCCGGAACGTGTGTCCGGCGCAACGGCTTCCCTGCGCGCGTTCCTCAGCGACCGCTCGGGCAGCTCGGACGGTCCGGCAATCCTCGACCATCTCTCATCCCTCGGGTACACGGCTCCCGAATCCAACGCGGCCCTCGGGCGGATCGCGGGAGACGGAACCGTCGCTCAACGGGGGGACCGGTTCGGCCTCAAGCAGGAGGTCACATGATCGCGTCCCGCTACCGCCCCCACCCGGACGAGCCGAAGACCCGGGACCACCCGAGGTCCCGAACGACCCGGGAGATCCCGGCGGCGACGACGGCGCGGATTGCTGGCTTCGATTCGATCTCTCACTTCGAGTTCGTAGACCACCACGGGTCGGGCTGCTCGGGCGGTAGCGGGGGCTGGTTCTTCTCCTGCCGTGCCCGGTCCTGGGACGAAGCGCACGCGGTTCGGCAAGCGGAACCCGAGTTCGACGCCTACATCGCCTTCGAGAACCCTCGGTATCGCCCCGAGCTGTCCATGACGGAAGAGGCAAAGGCCCGCATTCGGGGCACCGTGCAGAATCACGCGGGAAACCCCCGTCCGCCCAACCCCGGGGACCATGCGGGCCACGAACCCCCTCTTACCCCATCCGGGCGGTCTGGGGCGCCGAAAACGAGGAAGTCGGGGGGTCAGGCCGGATGACCGACTCCCGGACCCGCGCCGGCATCTACGCTCGAGTCAGTCGCGGTGACGAAGCGGGAATCCTCCGAAACCAGTTAGACGATCTGCGCGAGCTTGCCGGCCGGTACGGGTACGTCGTCACCAGGGAGTACGTGGAGGTCGCCAGCGGCGCGAACGACGGGCGCGCCGAGCTCTCCCGCTTGCTCCACGACGCGGCGCTCCAACGGGGCCGGCCGTGGGACGTGCTGCTCTTTCGCTCGTTGAGTCGTCTCACCCGGACGGGGACCTACGGCGCCCTCGACCTCTTGCGCCAGCTTCAATCGTTCGGGGTCGGTTGGCGGTTCCGCGAGACCCCGGTGCTCGATTCAACCGAGGATACCCCCTTCCTGGTGAGCAACGTTATGCTCACGCTGATTGCGGAGCTCGACCGCGACTACCGCGAGGGTATCTCCCGCGCGACGAGGGCGGCGTATGCGCGACGCCTCGCCGCGGCCGAGGCCCGCGGGGACAGGGTTCGATGGGGCCGTCCCCCGGGCGCGAAGAATCGGAACCGGGAAAAGGTGTCCCCCGTACTAACGGCGGAGACTGCGCCCAAGGATATCGGGGCGATTTCCGGGAGGGGACCGTGACGTACGACGAGCGAGAGAAGTGCTGGAAGTGCGGAGCGTCCTGGGGCCTCGAGTTCGTGAAGGTTCAGGGAAAGTGCCCCCTCTGCCAGGCCGACGTGGAGGGTCCGGGATGGCACTGCCGGAGCTGTAAGGCGACTCGTTGGTCGCTGGAGACCCACAGCACCCACCGGGCAACTCCTGCGCACCAGAAGTGGATCGCGGAGAACACAACGACACGGGAGGAGATCGTTCGTGTCGCTCGGGAGGAGGCGGCGGCCCTCCGGAAGGCAGCGCAGGAGTACGCCGAGGCCGAGAAGCGGAGGGCGAAGGACCGGACCCTGCTGGAGTACGATGAGGCGGTCCAAGCCAAGCGCAAGGAGCTGGAACGCGTCACCGCAGCCTACGAGGAAGAACTCGACCGGATCGCGATGAACCGGGAGGACCGGGTGTTGTGGGACTCTTCCCCGGCGGAGATCAAGACGCACTTTGCCTACGTCGAGGACGTGGAGCGGCGAACCGACCTGGCCATCGCCGTCCTGCTCCATCGCGGCGAACCCCCCGCCCGGGTGGCGAGCGCCTTCTTCGTGACTCCGGCCCGGGTCGAGAAGGTCCTTCGAGGAGACGGGGTGAAAGGCTCGGACATCGAAACCGTCCGTGCGATGGTGGGTCCCCGACCCGACGGCGGCACGCCTCCACGCGACGGCCCAATGCCCTCGACTCCGGAGGAATCCGTTCCGAAGGAGGCGAAGTCGCCCCAGGACCGCGACGCAGTACGTTCCACCGCCTTTCGGTTGTTCGACGAGGGGGCTCACGTCCGGCCCGTGGCCCGGGCCATCAGCAAGTCGGTGGGGTTCGCGCAGAAGCTACGCGCCGAATGGGTGGCCGAACGCTCCGCGAAGAAGCTTCCCCCCTGACCGTTCACGCGGGTGGGGGATGAACGGCGTGAACGCTTCCGGGGGACCGAGCCGGTTTCGGTCCTCGAACGCGCGCGCGCGTGCGCATATATATGTGGCGCGCGAGGAGCGCGCGCGGCGTACGTGAGCGTGAACGTGAACGAGAAGGTGGCGCCCGGAAAGAGGGTCCGCCGAGGCCTCTTCGCCGAGCTCCCGGTCGAGGCCCAGGCGCGGTTCCCGTTCGAAGGGCTGTACGAGGCCGAGTGGAAGCGGCGGGAGGCGGGGCGACGGAGTCAAGCCGCGCTCACACCCGAGCAGCGGGACCGGCAGCTTGCGAGCCTGACCGCATCCCAGGTGCGATTCAGGGCCCGGACCTCCTCGGCCGGAGCCCTCCCGGTCTCCGAGCCGTCCGATTCGCCGTCCACCCAACGGACCCCCGCCAAACGTGGGAGAAATTGGGGTGAGACCGCAGGAGCCGTTCCCCCCGGTGCGGTTTCCCGTTCCGCGCCCACCAGGTAGCTCCCCTATCTGGCCGACCCACGGTTGGACCGGACGTCAGTGTGCGGGGTCGCAGGGTGACGACGAACGGGGCGACCAGGACGAAGGCGGTGAGGAAGCTCCCCGCCACTCCGCCCCAATCAATCGACATCACGGCCTCCCCGGACCGGACTCCTTCCCGGAAGATCCGGAACGATTCCTCCCCTCGCGCGCGCGCGTCCTAGAGAGAGCGTCAAGCGGGACTCCCGGACACCGGACGCCCTCGGCGGAATCGGAGGCTGGACGCTGCGTCCGCAGGCGCGCCGCCCTCCATCGGACCCTCCGGTTCGCGCAGGATCCCGCTCCGGGACGACGGGGGGAACAGGTTTCCTCCTCGCGCGCGTGCGTAGTAGATATTGTCCGGGGCCGAGCGGACGCCGGTCAGTGTGGTCAACAGCGGCCGAGCGGGAACGAACTCCCCCTCACGGTACCCGACCGATGAGTTCGGCGGAGGCCCAGGGACTGTCCACCAAGTGCTAGGCTGGTGACCCATCGGTTGGCTGGGTTTGCACTTGGTTGACGTGGCTCGAAATGATCGAGGCAAGTTCCACCGGAACCCGGATTCGCCGGCCTGGCCTTCCGAACCTCTTTGCCGAGGGGAGTAGACTTAGCCACACGAACTTATCGTTTCGAGACTGGCTCGGCAGTCTTACGGCTCTCCACGGCACGACCCGACTCTCCAATCCGGTTCGAATGACTAGCCCTTCGGAAAGGGTGCCGAGCTGACGGATGGACAGCATCCGGATCGCGAGAAGCAGTATCACAAGTTCTATCGCTTCCGACAGCGCGGCGACTGAAACAGCCAGCTCGATGGACCATGACCAGCCGCAAATCGCTGGTGCCTGATGCGAAGGGCATGGAAGGGTCGCGAGATAGACGAGTGCGCCATTCCACCCCACGGTAAGGAGACCGAACACAAGGTATACCGTTCGACCTACGCTGCGTCTTGGCTCCCACCAAGTCACGTGCGGAACTTCGGAGGGAAGAAGACTTCTCTGCTGCACTGAACCGGTTTTTCCGTTCATACACCCTCACCCTGCCGCACCGTATACGAGGTAAACCGCTGCTGCAGCAAGCGCTACAGCGATCAATCCGGCAACCCAGTTGAGTTCACTCAGATAGGCACCAACAATTGTCGCCACCAAGGCCAAACCGGCGAAAATGCCGGCACCTGCGACTTGTGCATTGAATACTGTGACGTTCGCAGAGGGGGTGAATGCTGCCATGACGAGGGCAATCATTCCCAATCCCATTGCAGCGTTATCCGCCAGTGCATTCCCGGGAGTCACGAGTGAAACGACGATGCCTCCGATCCAAGCAATTCCGCCCAGAATCACCGCGAGATCGGTAATGTCCTGCTGTGCCGAACTGGTGTTTCCGACGACCCCACTAACAAATGATGCCGCGGCCTGAAGCAACGACTTCGCCGATTCTCCGATCTGGGCATTCATCCCACCCCTATGAGTCCCGGCCTGCACCCCAAGAAGCGCAAGAATCAGAACAGAGATGATAGGTGCGACAGGGCCAAAGACGGCGGTGAAAGGAACAAGGATTGACGAACAGATGTAGATGACAGACGACAAGGTGAAAGCCGGGATCAATGCGATTGCGAAGCCGCCAGCTACGTCTCCGATGACCTGCGGATTGCTCGTGCTCCCCCCGGGATCGCTGGCCAGGGCAAGACCGGTGACGATGCCGGAGTTCGGCTGATCTGGGCCTAGCACAGCATGAACGGGATTGGAGAGATACCCAAGGACCTCCTCTTTCACGATTAGCCAGAGGGTGCTCAGCGCCCACTCCATCGCGCTCGTGATCGTCTTCAGGGTGGCCGCGAACTGGTTCGCGAGCTTGCTGATGCCAAGAAGGGTTGAAAACGCAGCTGCCGCCTCCCCAATGTAGGCGGCCGCCGCCTGCAGGCTACTCCAAACCACCGAGACGAGCTTCGTGAACCCGGTGACGAGCGCGACTCCGCTCACTGTGTTCCAGACCGCGGCCCCGGCGCTCTGCCACCACGCTGTCGATGCCTGGGATTGCTGATACATCGGGGCGCTGTACGCCCCGTCATTTCGCAGCGAGACGTTCGCCAGCGCGTTCTGGACGTTCCGGGGGAAACCGAGCGTTCCCAGCGCCGGCGTCACTTGCAGGATGTTCCCAGTCAGGTTCCCGCTCGAGTTCGCCACCAGACCGCCGAACAGGTCCGCGAGCTCGGCGCTCCCGCTGGCGAGCCCTTCGTATCCGCTCGATGACACGTTGACCCAGAACACCGCCTGGACCTGAAGCGACTCGAGTCCCGATTCGACGGTGGGATTCGAGGGCAGCCCTCCGTAGAATCCGGAGGACGACCCGTTCTGGCTTTGGCTTTGGTTGGAGAGGACCCAGATGAAGTTCGAGCTTCCGGGAGTGTTGCTGCCACTCGTCTCGCTTCGCGATGACCAATCGGTAGCGTGGAAGGAGACTCCGGAGTTCGAGGGGATCGACACCGTCTCATTCGTATTGTTGATCAGCGCTTGACCGAGAGGCGATGCGAGGAACGCGCCCCTGGGTACCAGTAGATTGTTCAGCCCGGAGGAGAGAGGGATGGAGTAGTGGTATCCTCCCTCCGCGCCCGCAACCCCGCTCACCGTCACTGCGGAGGAGAGGTTCAGCACCAGCAGGTTGAAGTCCGGCTCGGCGGCGTAGCGCTTGAGACCCCAGGGGAGATTCGAGAGGGTGGTGTTGTTGCCCGGTGCCCAAAGCAGGGTGTTCGCTTTCTCACCGATGCGAAGGACCGAGACTGTGGACGAGAGCGACGCGGCCGTGTTCAAGCCTCCGAAGGAGGCCCCTCCTCCGGTTCCCACGAGGTCGACCGCCATTGAAGCTGTCAGCAGCGTGACCGTACCGGATCCCGTCGCGTCATTGAGCGACAGGTTCAGATAGACGTACTGGCCGGTCGTGCTCACGGGAGCGGTTGCGACGTACGGGCCAGAATACGATACCGTCGTCCCCGCGTTTCCGACCGCCGGGCCATAGCCGGAGTAATAGAGCGTCCCGGTGCCCCCAGAGCCGCTCGTCAACTCAAAGTACGGCGCGGCGGCGTCGCTCGCGCTGTTCAGCGTTGCCGACCAAGCGCTCACGTTCACCTGGACTACTTCGGCTTCGAGCGGGTCGGCGAGGTTCCCGTCCGCAACTCCGTTGTCCCTCGTGCTTTGCGCGAGGGGGTTCGCGCCCCAGGAGAGTTTCCCCCAAACCGTGATCGTTCGGTCTCCTTCGTAGTACCCGGCGGTTGCCCGCAACCATCCGACCCCCTCGGAGGTTATGAGCGACTCGAGCTGGCTGAGCGCGCTCCCCGAGCCGCTGCCCGTCCACCTCACGCTCGCGGCCCACGGGTTCGAGTCGCCGGTGTTGCGGGGGTTCGTCGCGGTCAAATTGGAGAGCAAGGTCCCGGCATCGCTGGACAGCGGGCAGCCCCCCGTCCCTGCGGAGTACTCCTGGCATGCCTTCGAGAAGTTGTAGGTCGCGTTCTCGACGAAGTAGTGGAAGAACGTGGAGCTTGGGAGGGTCGGAGACCCGGGCCCCAGGTCAAACGTGAGATTCCAAGTATCGAGCATGTGGCTCCCCGCGGTGTCCAACGTCCGAGGGTCCAAGCCAAATTGCTTCTCGACATAGTCCGAAACAAGGCCATTGGTCGCGTAGGCAAATTCATTCGCGGTGACCAAAGCCGTGGTCGTGGTTCCCTGCGCGTTCGTAGAGGTAACCGTCCACCCGCTGACCTTCTCCGCGTCTGTCAGCCCGTCGCCCGAGCTGTCTTGAAGGTAGTAGAACCATGTGGGCGAACTCGCCAGGGAATACGTACCGCCGTTCCACGAGAAGTTGAGCGTCTCCTGGACGACGTAGGTCGAGTCGGGCTGGGAGGGGGTGGTGTTGACCAGGTAGCAGTTGACGCCGCAGGAGATGCTGCTGAGGGTACTGATCGGGATCGAGACGTTGGGCCCGGCAAGACTTGAGGGCCCGTAGACGAGCGAGCCACCGGTGAACTGCACCTTGCCTTGGGTCAGTTGGGTGTGGAGCCCCGCGGCCAGATGGGAGTAGACTCCTTCTCCTCCGCCCGTCTGCGAGATCGAATCGTAGGGATACGCGACGGGGTCGACGGAGAACCCTTGGCCCAGCAGCGACAAGCTGGAAATGCTTGAGCTGAGACTCAGGCAGGCGCCGTCCGAGATCGTCGTCGTCGCTGTCAGGCCGTACAATGCACCACCGGAGAAGCCATGGATCTCCGCGGTATACGTGTAGTTGCCCGAGACGGGAGCGACCGTGGTCGTTACGGTCTGGTTGACCCCCGATCCGATCTCGTAGTAGTCGAGTATCCCCAGCCCCGAGACATTGGAATCCCATGTGACGGCCGCGGTGTTGTCTGCTCCGCTGACAGAGGACAGCCCCCATAGCTTGAACGAATCGGGTCGGTAGATGAACTGACAGAAGTCCTCGGCGGTCTGAGAGGGAGATGAGGTCTGCTGCCCGACGGAGTCTGAGGGCTGCCAGTATTGATCCCAAAAGCCGGTGTGGCTGGTGGTGCTCACGCTGGCGGTGTACGTCTGGCCCGACGAGGGCGCGCCGGTGTAGGTGTAGAAACCGCTGTAACCGTAGGTCACCGAATACGTGCTGAGCGAAGGACCGAGGGCGACGTTCGCGGTCGCCAACATCGAGTTCGACCATGCGACCGAGACGGAGCTCGCCTTCGTGTTCACATTCACGGAGGTGGAAGTGCTCAAAGTGGTGGAAAAAGAGGCGCCCGTGGTCATCGAGATGGTTGCAGGGCCCTTCACTACCGCATAGCCATAGGTGGTGTTCCCATAGGTGACCCCGCATCCCGAATGCGTCACCCAATGGTCGACCTCGGTATACGCCGCGCTGAGGTACAGCGTCCAGTAGACCCCACCATCCGCCGACAGGTTCTGGAGGTACAGGGTCGAGATGAACGACGACTGGCTGATCCGGGGAAGCGTGACGGTGTTCACGGTCGGGGTGTCGTTGAACGTGGTGGGAGTGTCGACGTAGTTGTCCATTCGGGTAGGGTAGATCCACCGATGAAAACAGATCGCGGAGGTACTCGACGAGGTATTGTACCAGTAGGTCGGGTAGGAGCCGCTGATGGCCAACTGCGCCGTCGTGGGGTCGGGAACGTACGGAGTCACGGTGGCCGAGCTCGTCTTCCCATCCACCGTGGCGCTCGTGACTCCCGGGAGGCCGTAGTTTGCCAGGTTGCGATCGCCGAGAGGGAGCGTGACGTTGTCGAGAGGATTCGCCAACGCCACCGGCGGGACTCCCTCGGAGGCGAGCAACCAGTCGCTCTCGATGTTCAGGTAGGTAGAGGCCGAGCCGAACCCCACCGAGGGGACGAGAGACCCGGCTGGGTACGGGGGATGATAGCCGGAACCCGTCTCAACGGCCGGCGTCATCACTGCTCCCCCGGCCATCGTATAGGTCCTGCTCGACCCGGAGCCGGACGACTTCTCCCCCACGTACGAGAGCCCGGTCACGCTCACGTTCTGGTAGGCGTCCGCGGTCAGGTTCCGGGCCGCATTCAGGTGAGTCGACACGTAGCCCTGAGCGGCATTTGTCGCCGCCTGGCCGAGGAGATTGGCTACCGTGGATTTGAAGGTCGACAGCGAGCCGCTCGCAAGATCGTTCGAGGTGAGGTTGCCGAGCGCCTGCTCCGCGAGGGAAACCACGTGCGAAGGGGACAGGAATCCCCCGGTCTCCGCGATCGAATTCGTAGCAGTCCCCGGGGGCGTCGCCCAAACCAGCAGGGGGCGCTGATACGAGTCCAGCGCGACGCCTACGCCCTGACTCTCACTGACCGGGAGCGGACCGGATCCTCCGGGGACCGCCGAGGGACCCGAGAGCACGGAGCCGTCGGGCGCGAGGGTCGCCTCTTCGACGACCGATACGTTGTCGCCGCCCGTCGCGAGCCACGTCGCAGTGAAGTACCCGTCCGGAGAGGCGACGAGCTCGGGGTCGATCATCGAGCCCATAGGGAGCGCCAAAGCCGTGGGCGAGTTCCAGAACACACCTTCATCGGCGGAGGAGGAGATCGCCGCCTCGGTGGTCCCGTTCTCGACCACGGTGCAGATCACCAGGACGTTCGCGTCCAGGGACGCCGCCGCCAACTGGTCCGCGCTGCCCCCCGGCGACCCCAGACGAGTGCTGCCGAGCGAGTTGAACGTCGAGGAAACGCCGGTGGAGGGCAAGGTCAGGAAGGAGAATGCGGTGAACGACTCCCCCGGAAAGTTCAGGGACCAGATGGTTTCGGTCCCGGAAGAGCTCACTGAAAGGACCGCCAAGAGGACCCCGTCGGCGGTGCGCAACGTCAGAGGTCCTGCCTGGACCGCGGGCCCGAGCGTGTAGGAGGAGACCGTTCCGGTCGGGAAGGGCAGGATCGTCGCCACCGCCTCTCCGGAGGAGGAGATCGTCGAAGCAAGGGCGACTCCTGTGGGATCGAGGGCGAGCCGCACCTGGGACCCAGTGAGGGTCGTCACTGAAGTCCACTGAGTCAGGGCGTCGGCGACACTCGAGCGGTAGATCGAGGTCGACCCGTTACAAGTCACTCCCGCAAACATCGAGCTTCCATCCGGCGCCACTACCAGCGCCGTGGAGGTGCATGCCTCGGAGGGAGTGTACGGGTCCAGAACCGAGCTCTCTTCGATGCTGTAGGGAACGGACCAGTTGATCGGGAGAGTACGGCTGGAGTTGGACGCGACGATGTCCGTCGCCATCCATGCGCTGAACACACCCTCTCGGATCTCGAAGTTGAAGCTGGTCAGGTTCCCTCCCCCCTTGCAAGTCTGGCAGGGCGACGTGTTCGCAGAGACGTAGACAAGGAAGTAAGTCGGGTCGGTTCCCACTCCGGTCGCGCCCAGCTGGGGCAGCGTGACATTGGCACCCGAAGTGGAGGGCACGGCCGAGTCTGGGGCAGGGAACATCCCCGCAGGGATGACGTACGGATAGTAGGCGTTCGAAGCGCCGCTGATGCCGGCGGGCAACGCGCCGCCGGTCCCTTGCGCTCGGACCGTGCCAAGAGAGGTGCTCAGGAGTACCACCACCGCGACGATCGAGAGGACCGAACGAACCCATCGGCGATTCAGGCCGCTTTGTGACCGGTTACGTAGATTGTACAGCCTCCGGGCGCGCCGTCCTTTCCTGCCTCCTCTGGTCGACCCGGAACTGCCCGTCCGGCGGGCCGGTCGGGAACCGACATGGTTCTGGAGATTGCAGGCAATCTCCGGGTTCGCGTCCTGCTGCCCGTCCATTCCGACGCGGTCAACCGATCGCATAACCGCTTCCCGACTGAGCTCTTCACTCATGCTACGGGGCCCCTCAGTCAGCGCGAATGACGGAACGCCCCCAGTTCCGGCAAGGCGTCCAGACCGCCGTCTCGGGGCGCCGGTATCCCTGGCGTCCCGGCCTGTCGCCGCACCCGGATCGGCCCAGGCCGAGCGCTCCTCGCGCTCAGCCATTCTTGGGACCTGATCGTAAGAGAGATGGTGGGCAATCTATTTCAACGTCGCGAAACGCCGCGCGCCGAACCGGGAGCGCGCGCAGCCCCTAGGGCTGGACAAGTATCGACAGCGCGTCAGGACGGGTCGTCTTCGAGGTCGGGGGAAACCACCCTGTCGACTCCCGGGGGAACGCCTCTCCGCATCATCTCTTGCGCAACTCCGTACCGCGCGAAGAACCGAGCCGCCTTCCGCCAGTCGCTCGCGAGGACTTCCGAAAGACTCGGCGTGGTCGCCACGACCGCCCGCGCCGCTTTCACGCGCCCGCGCAGCTCGCGCAGCCTCCGCTCCGCGGCCCGCTCGTCCTCCTCCCGCGAGTCGTCGCGAACATCGCGCCAATAATGTACCCAATGAATATGGTGTTCCGAAGATGGGCGAGCAGAAAGTGGTGCCCGAGTCAGCTGATTGCGTATTCTGCCAACTCGTCGCAGGCCGCCTCCCTCTGAGCCTCGTGCACCAGGACGACCGGGTCCTCGCCGTGATGGACATACGACCGGTTACCCTCGGCCACATCATCATCTTCCCGAGGGAGCACTTCGTCTATCTTTCCGATGTTCCCGAGGAGACCTGGAGTAGGATGGCCACAGTCGGCCGAAGGGTAGGCGAGGCGGTTCGGAGGAGCGGCATCCCTTGCGAAGGCATCAACCTCTTCTACGCCGACGGAAAGGTCGCCGGTCAGGTGGTCTTCCATTCGCATCTTCACGTGATCCCCCGAACCCTCGGGGATGGCTTCAGGATTGATTTCGAGGCCACGAATCCCCCACGGGAGGATTTGGATCGTGTTGGGCACATGATTTCGGAAGCCTACGCGACGATTCCCTAACGCAAGCGGTAGCGCTAATTCCCTTCCCGTTCGTGTGGAGGGGATCAGGCGTAACGAGGGAGGGGGCCCTACCCATACGACCACTCGACCCGAGGCAGGACGGCCGCCTCCCGCGCCCTCACCTCCGCGACTCGATCCACCCTCGACCACATCGAGTCCCCGAGGTCCGCGTCCTCGGACACCTCTGCGTCCCGCACCCCGTGCCGGAACTGAGCCTCGCTGATCCCAAACCTCGCGTAGAATCCGCGGCCCTCTGCCAATCGGCGGCGATGGCTTGCGCCAGGCCGGGTGTCCTGGAAACGACCGCCCGTGTCGCCTTCACGCGGGCGCGCATCTCGCGCAGCCTCCGCTCCTCCTGCCGCTCGTCCTCCTCCCGCGAATCGTCGGGGAGCCCGCTCGTGATCTCGAACACGCAGAACCTCCGCGTCGGGGTCGCGATCTCCTCCGCGTCCTCGTCCCGGTCGCGATACGCGACTCGTGCCTCGGCACAGGTTCGGGATCCGTCGCGCGCTACGCCCGGGCGCGTCGGGGGCCGCGGTGCCGCTGGCGGGGTCGGTCGCGCGGCCGATAGGGACGGGGCCCGGTCGGTCGAGAAGGACTCGATTGCCGGGACGACCTGGGGTCGCAGCCCGTATCGGCGCTGGAGCAGGTCGCCGCGGTCGGAAGGGAGGGCACCGTGCCAGGCGTGCGAGACAGGGTCCCATCGGAGTCCCATGCCGCGGAGGACGTCCCGCACCTCGTAGGTGCGGGCGCTGCAAGGTATCCGAACGTGGGCGAGGGCGGCGGAGGCGGTCGGGGTCGCGGCGGACGGGTTCGCGGTCGAAGGGGTTCCGTTCGCGCTGGGCGCGCTGAGTGCGGTCATCGGCGCGGAGCGAGCGCGCAGGGCTCGCGGCGAGCGGCGCGAGCGAGCCGCGGGCCCGGGTCGCCATTATGGTCGCCGAGCGACCGCAGGGCGCGACGGGACGGCGGCGAGGGTGCTGGGCGTTCTCAACGGTCTTCGCCCTCGCCGCCGCGACCTTAATGAGCGACGCGCGCGGACGATGACGGACCGCACGAAGCGCGCGAGCGAACGGGCGACGTGAAGTCCGCGGCTCGAGACCGCGGTTTCTCATGACCGCCAGCGAGTTACGAGCGGCGAGATGCCGTGGACGCGACTACCGCGACAGCGGGCGTCGTGAACGAAGTTTCCATTCTCAGGCCGACCGATCTGCAGTCGAAGATTCTGAGGGCGAGTCCGAAGCTCTTCCATGGGGAGCATGCGGGTAGGAGGTCCCACAAGGGGCGGCGCTGTCTTTTCAGCATGTTTATCGGCATGAAGTGACTCCAGTTCTTGAGCTCGTAATGGGTGTTGGAGCTCGACTCCGGCACTTCCCGTCCAAAGGGGCCCATTCCGTGGGAGCGTTCAGAAACTCGGAACTTCAGCGAGCCCTCGCACTCGCCGTCGTTCTCGCGAGTGTATCAGCCTGGTCGATCAGCGGCAACGTCGGGTTCAGCGCGAATCTACCTGCCGCCCCGGACAGCCCCTCTCACCTCACCGGCGACGACACCGGTGCTTCTACCGGCGGTTCCCGATTCGCTGTTTCCTCCCAGCTCTCTGCGGCAGAGTTGGCCTCCCGTAGTGGCCAATCTGGAGTCATCTCCTCTTGTCTGACGCAAACGTATGGCGGTTATCTCGACGCCGTCGGTTACGATCCCAGCAATGGCTACGTTTACGTGAGCGAAACGAGAATCGTGGGGGGGGGGCGTGGCGATAGTCAAGCCGCCGTGCACTTTAGTGAAGACGATCGACTTGGGGAACTTGTCTGTGGTGAGCGGTTTCGTGTACGACCCCGTAACTCGTCAGATGATTGCCATCGACGGAGATCTGCTGACAGCCGATATCCTGAGCGGCACTTCCCTCGTCAAACAAGTCTCACTGCCCAACCAGTGCCCGGCTACCGCCGCGTGGAGCCCTCAGTTGAAGGCAGTTCTGATCTCCGACTATTGTGGCGGCGCGTACACCACCGGCGGTATTGACCTGATGTACATCACGAATGTCGAAGGCAAGACCAAAGTGGCGACCGTCCTCGATGCCTTCGATCACACGCAGGACAACAATCCCGACAATGTGTTGGTGGCCGATGGATACATCTTCGCGTCGGGAAACCAGGTGGACGTGTTCAATGAGCGGACTCTTCACTATCTTGGCTCTTATCCGACCATCGGCGGCAACCCAACATCGTTGATTTGGGACCCTTCCAACAACACGGTGGTGCTAGGCATGGTCTGCGCCTACGATTGCCTCGCGTCACAGGAGGTCTTCTTCCTGAACGTCTCTTCCATCTCAACGAGGACGTTCACTTTCCACAACCTAGTCGTCAAGGACATCCTCGAAGGTGGAGTGGGGGGGCTCGCATATTCAACGTCTTCCGGCAAAGTCTACATCAGTGCCGCCTCGGGGAGCGATGTCTGGATCGTGAACCATACCGGGGTACTCAGCCACATCTATGTCAATCAGCACGGGCATTCGTATCCGGGTCTCGGATCCATGGCGTATGACCCGGAGGATCACTTCGTCTACCTTTGCGGCGACGCGCTTTATGTCCTGACCTAGGACTTCCGACGCACCCCGACAGGTCGGCCCACACGTCAGAGTCCGAACCGAGGGTGCGTGTCGCAAGTGCCTGCATGAGGTACGAGGGACTAAGTAGTCGGCGGCCATCGTCTACAGCCAAGGAATGAAGAACAGGCCCCAGTGGATGGCAGTGGCCATTGGGATCGCACTTGGAATCTTGGTCGCTTCCGCAATGCTGCCTGGCCTTGGATCCGTGCTGCCCCCCAAGCCCACTTCTGGAACGCAGGCTGCCCCCCGGCCACCAGGGAATTCAACGTCTTTTGAGATCGTACCTGCGAATGCGGTATTCCGAATTAGCCCCCCCGGTGGTTGTGCCTTTTCCGTTAGTTGGCAAGACTCTCAGGGAGGCGTCCTTTTCGGAAACGTGAGCGCTAGTCAGGAAGTAACCGCGTACGTTCTGGGCGGCTCGGACGTGCCGTTCAATGGAGGGTCTAGCTCATGCACCGCCTCTTCCTCAAACAACTCCTCTGCTGACTCGATAGTGCCTCCCACAAGCTACCTCTTCCGATCCGCCTTGCCTTCGACTGCGCAGAGTCTGACCGTTCCGTTATCCACCTCAGCAGGCAATGGATCTACGACGTGGGAGCTTGTTTTAATCCCCGTCGCGCTAACTTCTGAGACATCTCTCAAGTTCACGTCCTCGCTTACCCTTGTCGGACCCGCGGCATGATCACGCGGCGAAGGGCGGGCCTGCCGGTCCGATTTGTGCGAGTCTGTTTCTCGTTGTGTGCTGTGGTGTTAATGACAATGGCAAGCGGTTTGATTCATGAGGGGTCAGCATCTGCGTACCATCCTTCCTTCCCAAGCTGGCCAGTATTCTCTTCGAATCAGTCCACCAGCGGCTTGAGACCAACCACCTCACTCACGCCAAGTTACTACTACTACTGGAACAGTTGGGACTCGTACTCCCCTGGCCCTTGGAGCGGGTCATTCGGGTACAACTCATGTGCCCTCAACAACAGCTTTGGTTATGTTCACGAATCGGCAACAACCCCCGATAGCAGCGGACTCGCATACGAGTCGCTCGACGTCTGGTCACCCATGGATCCGTACATCTCGCAGTACTATTGTTCGGGATCGAGTTATGGAAACCAGAACGTCGTTGCGGGAGTGCACGGTGGTCAGTTTGAGGCGTGGAAGCCGGGCACTGCGTCCTACACGGTCACGGCACAGTGGTCGCTGTTCCTCAACGCCAGCGCGTTCGGGGAGACGCAGAACAATAACCAGGGAGTTCCCGGGGCTTGCGCCGGAGAGGCCATAACCTCATTGGATGCATATGTGTACGTATGGCCGCTAGCCAGCGACGGCGTCGCACCCTTCACTAGCATCAATTCGTTAAATGGCCCTTGCATGAAGGGAAATTGGCAGACCAACGACTTCTCGGACCAAGAGAATGTGCAGTACGTTCAGTACATCACCTACTTCTTTCAGAACGCCGCTACTCTTACGGTTCAGTTCACATTTCACGCCGCCCAATATACGTACATGCAAGCCCGGACGTCTCTGACTCTCCAGGGTTACGAGTCCTGCGCTTGGAGTGGCGACTATTGCTACGGTGCCGAGCCTCAGGGATATGTGACGGCGTGGGCCGACTTCATCGGAGTCAATTAGGTCGGGGTCCCAGAGCTGGGGCCCGCTCCCCTCGAGAGAGTACATGTGCGGGTAGGGCCACGCAGAAGAGCGAACTTAGGGACAAACGGCGAATTGACCGCGGACGAATCGGTACCCCACACGAGCCCATTCGGATAGCTCGGGAGGAACTACGGCGGACGATACGGAGCCGGGACGGAGAAGGGTACGCTGAGACGGTTCGTGCTCGTCCCTCTCGGAAACACGCCCTTTCAGGTGACTGGCAAACAGAGCGCGCCGGCCAGCTACAGACTTGAGCGATGATTCCGGCAATGCGGCGGTTGGAGCAGGCGTCGAACTTGGTATTCGTACCTTTCGTGCTCTTTGGCTTGACTCTCGCGATGTTGGGAGTGGCTGTCTTCGCTTCGAGTGCGTTGCTGGCAATGAGACTCTTTGGAGCATCTATGTACATCCTCTCTTTCGGAGTGGCGGTTCAGGGACGGTGGAGACTCGCTCTCGTGATTGCCTCCCTAGCCACAGCCTTCGTGGTCTGGGGCTAGTGACTGCCCATGGACATCGGACAAGCTACAGAGTAGAGCAGTGGCGAGGACATGCCCCAACTCCACCGCACCCCAGTCCATGCGCCTTCGGCTTAGTCAAACCAGCCGTTCCCGCACACCCCTACGGGCTCCTTCGGCACGCTTGGTGAGGCTTCAGGGGTGGGGGTTCGTGCACGGGGGCGCCATCCCCGCGCAATCCCTATGGCGGTGCCTCAGGGGCGCAGTCCGGACGGGGCCGAACCTTGCGTGCCGGACCCCCCGGCAACCTGTCGGAGAACCGCTTGTTCTGACCCGAGCGGCGAGACGAACTCCCAGCCGTTGGCGAGCATGGCGCCGACCTCCGACGTGGGGAAGACACGCTCGATCGGGAGATCGGCCCGTCGGTGGCCGACTCGCTCCTCGACCAAACGGGCGAGTTCCGCGTCGGGCAACGATGCGATGTCGACCTCCTTCAACTCGGCCTCGGTGAACCCGGCAACCTTGAGCAGCAACCTCCGCGTGTGAACCTCCCGCTCGTCTCGCTCTGCCCGAGTGGGGACGGTAGAAAGGAAAGGTTCGCATCGCTTGTAGGCGATGCGCATCTCTTCGATGAGCGAGCTCGGTAGGTTGGGCAATCCGGTCGTGTAGTACTGGGCCGTCACGTCGCCGCGGTGCCCGGCCCAGAACTCCACGAATCGGTCCGGGATTCCGGCCTTGGACTGGGCCTCGAGGCAGCGGTTGAGGAAGTACCGGCGGAGGACGTACGGCCGGGGCGTCTTCTGGGCTTCATCGACAAGGCCGGCCGACTTGAAGACCCTCCGAACGCGGGCCCCGATGTTCAGGGACCGGACAAAGGACTTCTCCACAAAACGCGGGTGGGCGAGGCCGGAGTCGGGCCCGAGTTCCTCTCCCCGAGCTATGCGTTGCTCGAGGTACTGGGACACGTATTGGCAGCCCTCTTCGCTGACGAAAGTGAGGTACTGGTGACGGGCCTTGGACGACGTGGTTCGGATTCGGAGGCGGGTCGGTGTCTTCTCGAAGATCGCGCGTTCTCTGACATGCAGGGCCGGGGTCACCGTACGGCAGCCGTCGCCCGGGTAGTGGAGCTCGGGAAGGTCCTTGAGCCGTAGACCGTCGTCGCCGAGGTACGAACCGATGGCCCCGGGGCGGAGTCCACTGAACGCCATCAACGCCACGACCACGCGCTCGTGCGGCTTGGCCGCGAGCACGACCGACCGCATCTCTTCCACGGTGGGGACCCGCTCGTTCTCCCGCCGAGCGGAGACCGTGTTCGAGGGAATCTCCACCTTGAGCGTCAGCGGCCGATCGTTGAAGGCAAGCCAGGACTTCACCGCGATGAGCGAGGAGTGGATGTACCACGCGGCCCGCCCCTTGTGGACCTCCCGGTCGACAAACCGGCTGAGAAGGTCTCTGACCGACACTTGGCGCCGCGCCTTTTGCACGATTTCGGCGGGCGTCACAGTCATCTGCTCACAGAAGGCTCGGAGTCGGCGGTAGTTTACGTCCGCAGTGATCTTGGAGCGTCGGGCCATCGAGCGGTACCAGTGCTCCGTGCCGGGGTCGGCCATTCTGGCCTTGGGTTGGAAAGGCATGGAAAAGGGTAGGATTTGGCCAGTATTTGAATACATCCACGTTCAAATTCGGACGGCCCCATGCCCCTCTCGGGGGACACCTCGTCCCCCGGAGCCGGACCGCTCCTTCGCGACCGTCGGGATGGCGCGGGGCGTCGGTCCCGCCGGGGTCGCGGGGACTCATGTAGACCACGGGGCTAGCCCGGGCGATGGCGCGACGCTTTCTCTCCGAACGTCGTCGCGACCCATACTACCGGGCCGCGCAACGCGAGGGCTTGCGGTCCCGCGCGGCGTTCAAGCTCGCGTACCTCGACGATCGTTTCCACCTCTTCCGTCCCGGCTTCCGGGTGCTCGACCTTGGCGCCGCGCCGGGCGGCTGGTCGCTGGTCGCTCGCGAGCGCGTCGGTGCCCGGGGAGCGGTGGTCGCGGTCGACCCCCGGCCGCTCGCGCCGATCGACGGGGTTCGTTTCGTGCGGGGACGCGTCGGAGACCCGTCGCTCTTAACGAAGCTCGGTGCGGATCGATACGACGTGGTGCTCTCGGACATGTCGCCCCGCATCAGCGGAGCCTATGCCACCGACCACGCGCGTTCCGTCGCGCTCGTGCGGGAGGCGTTCGGGGTGGCGACCGGGGTGCTCGCCCGCGGAGGAACGCTCGTCACCAAGGTCTTCGACGGGGACTTGCTGGAGGACGTCTCGCGAGAGCTGGGCGCCGCGTTCGTCTCGGTCCGTCGGACCAAGCCACCCGCCTCCCGGGAGCCGTCCTCCGAGCTGTATCTCCTCGCGTTCGGCTACCGCAGGGTCGCGGCCCCGGTCCCGGCCCGGCGGGAATCTCCCGTGGGGCCGGCGGCCGCTATATAGGTTCGGGGTGTACCCTCGCTCCCCGTTTTGAGGCTTGGTTATTCGTGATCCGCTTCGGACCCGCGGGGATCCCTCTCTCCTGCAAAGGGCGCACGCTCCGGGACGGGATCGCCGACATCCACCACCTCGGGCTCACCGCGATGGAGGTCCAGTTCATCAAGGTCAATCCGCTCACCCGCCTCGCGCTCGACGAAGAGGTCGGCAAGCTTCCCCGAGAGCTCCCCCTGCAGCTCGTGGTCAGCGTCGGACCGGCCGACCATGCAGGCGGGACTCCGAGCCTGGAGGCGCTCACCTCGCCGATTCGGAGACGGGACTCGATCTCGGCCCTGAGCTGGAGCCTGGCGAAGGACCATGCGGACCTCCAGCAGACGAAGGCGCTCGCACGAGCCCTCGATACGGACCTCACGCTCCACGCGCCGTACTACGTCGACTTTTTCGGGTCGGCCGACGCCCGGGAGCAGTCGACGCGCCAGATCCAGTGGGCGGGGGTCCTCGCCCAAGGACTCGGCGCCCGCCTCGCGGTGACCCATCTCGGGTTCTACGGCCCGGGGGACCGAGGCGACTCCGTCCAGCAGCTCACCGAGATCGTGGCGGACCTCTCCGCGTGGCTCTCGAAGTACTCGAAGGGGACGGTCCATCTCGCGATCGAGCCGAGCGGTCACCCCGATGTGTTCGGCTCCCGCGAGGAGGTGCTCGAGCTCGCCCGCCGGGTGCGGGGGATCGTCCCGGTCCTCAACCTTCCGCACCTCGCCGCACGCGAGCGGACAACGTTCGAGAGCGCGGAGGTGCTCGCCCCGGTCGTGCGCCAGTTCGTCGAAGCGACGTCAGGACACCTCTACCTCAACTTCTCCGGAGTCGAGTTCTACGGACCCGGCGAGTTCCGCCTCACCCCGATCAAGCGCGGGCAGGTCCGATTCGACCCCG
Organism: bacterium; assembly: GCA_027309555.1. GTDB lineage: Archaea > Thermoplasmatota > Thermoplasmata > Lutacidiplasmatales > UBA184 > Lutacidiplasma. The sequence goes on along the minus strand of DAIDCO010000008.1, from coordinate 18,124 downwards.
TCGCCGAGCTGCTCTCCGAGCGCGACTACGATGTCACGGTCATCTCGAGCTCGCCGTTGCTCGAACACGACGCGATGTACATGAAACTCCTCTACGAGCGCGCGCTGACCCGCCGCTGGACCAAGCAACACGCCCCGGCGGCGCCGCGCCCGCCGGTCCGGGGGGCCGCCCCGGGGGCCCGGCCCGCGGCCGTGGCGGCGCGTGCGAAGCCGACACCGGTGGCGCGGCCCTCTCGTGCCGCCGCCCCGAAGCGGAGCGCCTCGGAGGTGCGGGCCCGTGGCCGCGTCCGGCACCGCTAGCTCACCGACGTTCCGCCGCGCGGAACGCTATATCGGCGAGCGGGTCACCGCCGCCCTCGACCAGATCGACCCTGCAGCGATCGGTCGCGTCGTCGAGATCCTGCTCAAGGCCGGCCAGATCTTCGTCTACGGTGCCGGACGCAGCGGGATTATCGGCCGGGCGTTCGCGATGCGTCTCGTGCAGGCGGGGCTTCGTGCGTACGTCATCGGGGAGACCGTCACTCCGATCGTGACCCGTACGGATGCCGTCTTCATTCTTTCGGGCCAGGGGGAGAGCTTCTCGTCGATCCAGACGGCCAACATCGTCCGTCGCGAGGGAGCGGAGCTCGTCGTCGTGACGTCGCGGCCGGGCTCGAAGCTCGCGCACACTGCGTCCCTCTTGCTCACGGTAACGTTCGACGAGGACCCCGACCGCCCGCGGCTCGCCCCGCTCGGCACGCTGTTCGAATCCGCGAGCCTTCGCTTGACCGATGGCCTCGTGGCCGAACTTCTCCGGGTACGGGGCGAGACCGAAGACTCGATGCGCCGGCGCCATGCGATCATGGTGTAGGGCCCGGGTCGTCGGCCAAACTTTAAGCGCGGCACGCCGTCTCGCGCGCCGTGGCACGCACCGACCGCAACACCGCGCAAACCCTCGTCCCGGTCCCCACCCGGTTCTTCGTGACGAGCGGCAAGGGGATCAACAAGGTCAGCGAACTCAACGCCTTCGACCTCGCCCTTCTGCAGGCGGGGGTCGGCGAACAGAACCTCGTAAGCGTCTCGTCGGTCCTCCCGATCGGGATCCGCCAGACCGACCGCGAGCGGATCGCCCGGGGCGCGATCACGCACTGCGTCCTCTCCCGCCACGGCGGGGGAGAGGGCGAGGTGATCAGCGCCGGTATCGCCTATGGGTTCCGCGTCGATGGCCAGGGAGGCTACGTCGCAGAGGGCCATCTGCACGGCACCCAGAAGTCGCTCAAGGAGTTCCTCAAGTGGCGGATGGAAGAGATCGCCCACTTCCGCGGGGTCGAGCTGCGGCGCATCCACTACCGGACCGAAGAACTCTCGATTCCGATGGACCACTACGGGGTCTGCATCGCCGCCTGTGTCTTCCTCCCGTAGGAGCCCGCCGCGCGGCCGGCCCTAGAGGAGTTTACGGAAGAGGAGCTTGTCGTCGAGGCTCCCGTCGATCGATAGCTTACGGAGCACGAGGGCCTTCATCGGACCGATCTCCTTCCGCACAAGGCCGTCGAACGTCTCGGTGTCGGTCGTGATGCGGACGTCGGCCGCGTCGGCCGCACCCGAGCGGAGATTCGCAAGGCGGCCCTTCCGCAGGTCGACCGCGTAGGTGCCGCCGTCGGTGAGGGCGATCTCGATCGTGCGCTCGACTCCGTCGAGCTCCTCGGCCATCGCGGGGTTCTTCTCGGCGTGCCGATTGAACCGGTCGACGAGCGATGCGAGCGTTTCCTCTACCGTCATGGTTCGAAGGTGTCGAGAGTAGGACCCGGGGCGGCGCGCTTAACCCTTTTCATCGTCGCCCACGAACCGCGGACGAACGAGGGCATCCGGCCGCCGCGCCCGCACCGCGCCCGCAGGAATGCGATCGTCCGAGGGTCGGACGGGTACCCGCTGCCGATCTCGGTGCGGAGCCGATGGCCGAGCGCGGCGATCGCCCGGTCGCGGCGAACCTTCGCGACGATAGAGGCCGCGCCAACCAGGACGTCGTCGCGGTCCGCGTGGTGACGCGCGACGACGGGGATTCGTCCGCCGGCGAGGCGCCGCACAAGGCGACCAAACCGATCGGCGTTCACGTCACACGCGTCGACCCGAACCCGGTCGGGAGCGAGCTCGCGCACGAGGCGCGCGAATGCCTCGGCCTCGAGCCCGTTGAGACCTCCGTGCGGAACGACGCGGTCGATGGCCCGCGGCGGGAGGGCCACCGAGCACCGCCGCCCCACCGTCGCGAGGGCCGCATAGACCTTCTCGCGCCGTGCCGGCGAGAGCGCTTTCGAGTCGGTCGCCCCGAGATCGCTAAGCGTGTCGATGCGGTCGGCCGGGACGAGGAATCCGCCGACCACGAGCGGTCCGAGCACGCTGCCTCGGCCGGCCTCGTCGATCCCCAGGTACCGCTCCACCGACCGGGCTCCTTTCCCGCCCGGGACGCGCGTCAACGCATTAAGGCGGCGTGCCGCTCGCCGGTCATGGGGCTCGACGGGCTGGTCGTTCCGATCCCGACGCTGTTCAATGACGACGGAGACCTCGACCCGGGGCGGAACTCGAAGTTCGCGCGCGCTCTCTCGGAGGCGCGGGTCGACCACCTCTTCGCCCTCGGGTCGTTGGGGGAGTTCCCTTCGCTCACGGACCCGGAACGTGCGTCCTTCGAAGAGTTGGTGATCGAGAGCGCGAGCGGCCGCACCGACGTCTGGGTCGGCTGCGGAGCGCCGTCCACTCGCCAGGCGGTGCGCTACGCCGAGGAGGCGGAAACCGCCGGGGCGGCCGCGATCGTGGCGGTGCCCCCGTACTACCTCCATCCCCCGCTCGCGGCCGTGGAGCGCTACTACCGGGCGATCCACGGTGCGATCTCGGTCCCGCTCCTGGCGTACAATATCCCTTCCCTAGTAGGCTACTCGCTTCCTCCTGCCCTCGTCCACGGGCTCGCGCACGAGGGGGTCCTCGCCGGCGTCAAGGACACGGCGGGCTCGCTCGAGAGCGTGGCCGCGTTCCTCACCGGCGCTCCCGACGCGTTCGCCGTCCTCCCCGGAGACGATGTCCTCGCGAGCGCCGCGATCGCCCGCGGTGCCACCGGTGCGGTGATGGGGATCGCGAACGTGGTGCCCGCGCTCTGCGTAGAACTGGTCGCACGGGCCCGGGCCGGCGACCGATCGCGGGCCGAGGAGCTTCAGACGCTCGTGGACGAGGTCGTCCGAGCGAGCCGAGCCGGACCGTTCCCGTCGACCGACAAGTTCCTCGCCGCTCACCTTCGGGGCTCCGAGGTTGGCTACCGCGCACCGTACGACCGGCTCACGGACGCGGAGGAGCGGACGGTCCTCTCCCGCCTCGAGCCGATCCGGGCCCAGTTGCGGCCGTTCCTACCGGGGTGAGCCGTGCGCGCGGTCGTCGTCCGTCCCCCCTCGCCCGGTGCCGAACTTCTCGACGTGCCGGTGCCCGAACTCTCGGCCGGTACGGTGCGCGTCGCGGTCCTCGAGTGCGGGGTCTGCGGTACCGATCACGACATCGTCGACGGGAAGTACGGACGGGCCCCCCCGGGATCCCCCTACCTGATCCTCGGTCACGAGAACCTCGGCGAGGTCCGCGAGCTCGGCGCGGGGGCGGCGGGGTTCGCGCCCGGGGACCTCGTCGTCGCTACGGTCCGACGAGGCTGCGGCAGATGCCGGTTCTGCCATACGAACCGCTCGGACTTCTGCGAGACCGGCGGGTTCACCGAGCGCGGGATCGGCGGGTCCCACGGGTACATGGCCGACGAGTATGTGGAACTCCCCGAGTACCTCGTCCGCGTTCCGCCCGCGCTCCGCAGCATCGCCGTGCTGCTCGAGCCGCTCAGCGTCGTGGAGAAGGCCACGTTCCAGGGTCAGCGGGTGCTCGACCGCAAGGAGCCGACACCGGGCGAACCGAAGGTCGGGGTCCCGCGCGCCCTGGTCGCCGGTACCGGCGCGATCGGGATGCTTGCGGCCTTCGTGCTCGCAGTGCGGGGGTATCGCGTCACCGCGATCGACCGCCACGGCGAGGATACGCTCGCGGCCGGCCTCCTGCGCCGCGTGGGGGCCCGCCACGTCAACGTCGCGGGGGGAACGGCGGTGCTCGGCGACGAGGGGTACGACCTCGTGATCGAGGCGACCGGGTCGGTCGCGCTCGACTTCTCGCTCATCGACCGTCTCGGTCCGAACGGGGTCCTCGTGCTGACCGGCATCCCCGACGCGGGCGGACCCGCGGAGCCCGTCGCGGGGGGGACGCTGTTCCGCGATGTCGTTCTCGGCAACCAGGCGATCGTCGGCTCGGTCAACGCGAACCGAACCTATTTCGAGTCGGGCCTCCGGGATCTCGCGGTCTTCGAGGACCGCTGGCCGGGGGCCGTGGCCCAGATGATCGCGGGTCGACATCCGATCGAGGAGTGCGCGAGCGTCCTGGCCCAACGCACCAGCGGGACGATCAAGACGGTCCTCACGGTCCGTCCCGGTGGAGCCGGTGCCTCGCCGCCCTAAAACTCAAATAGGGCACGCCGCTCGGACGGACCCTCGTTCGGAGGCATCATGGGGATCTGGCAGGGACGATCGCGGAGGAAGCGCACGGGCGGCCGGCTCCGGCCGATCCGCAAGAAGCGCCGCTTCGAGATCGGCCGCGAGCTACAGCAGGCGACCGTGGGCCCGGGCACGGTGAAGAAGTACCGCGTCCGCGGGCAGAACCTCAAGCTGCGAGTGCTCACGAGCCGGACGATCAACGTCTTTGACCCGGCCACGAAGAAGATGCAGCGGGCCGAGATCGTGACCGTACGGGAGAACCCCGCGAATCCCAACTATGTTCAGCGGAACATCATCACGAAGGGCGCCATCCTCGAGACGGATGTGGGCCTCGTACGCGTGCGCTCCCGTCCCGGCCAGGACGGCGTGTTGAACGGGGTCCGCGTCGCCGCTCCGGCCGCGGCCTGAGGCCGCCCCGGCCCGCTCGATGCCCGACCACTTTTTCGTGTACCCGGCGTACCTCGCTCCCGGCTCTCCCAAGACCGACGGTCGACGGATCGCCGAGGGAACGACGTTGAAGGACGTCACGGCCGAGGAGATCGCCCAAGCTGCAAAGCGCCTCGGTTACCGCGCCGAGGTCGAGGGGACGAAGCAGTATCCCCGGGACGTTCCCCGGGGCGCGGGACGGGTCAAGGTGACGAAGCGCGGCGGCGTGCCGAAGTCGAAGTTCCTCCGGCTCGTCGTCACCGAGATCGCTCGGGTTCGTTCGCTCGGAGACGCGCGGTAGATGGAGGAGCCGGGGACCGTCTACTTCACCGGGACCGCCGGTGCCGGCAAGTCGACGCTCGTACGAGCGTTCGCCGAATGGATGAAGAACGCCGGCTACGACGCCACCGTCGTCAACCTCGACCCGGGCAGCGAGACGGCCGACGGCGTGGCGGACGTGGACATCCGGGAGTGGGTCCGACTCTCGGACGTCCAGGACGAATACGGACTCGGTCCGAACGGGGCCCAGGTCGCGGCCGCCGACATGATCGCCCTCAAGATCTTTGACATCAAGCAGGCGGTCCAGGAGCTGAAGTCGGACTACGTGCTCGTCGACACGCCGGGCCAGATCGAGCTGTTCGCCTTCCGCGAGGCCTCGAAAGCGATCGTCGACGCGCTCAGCGGGGACCGGTCGGTTCTCGCGTTCCTCTTCGACCCGGCGCTCGCGCGGACTCCCGGGGGCTTCGTCTCGCTGCTGATGCTCAGCGCAACCCTCGAGTTCCGCTTCCGCCTTCCCCTCGTGAACGTCCTCGCGAAGTCGGACGTGTTGACCCCCGAGCAGAGCACGGAGATCCTCGCCTGGTCCGACGAACCGGGGCGGCTCTACGAGGCCGTGACGCGCGACGTGCCGACCCCGGACGTCCAGCTTTCGACCGAACTGTTCCGGGCGATCGAGATCATGGGGCCGCTCGGCGGCGTGCTCCCCACCTCCGCGAAGGAAGGAACGGGCCTCGAGGCGTTCTACCAATCCTGCCAGCGCGTCTTCGCGGGCGGGGAGGACCTCGAGCCGTCCCACGCACCGACGGACGAGTGATCGATCCCCGCGGCGACTCGGACGATCGGTCGGGCGTTCGCCGTCAACCCTCGGTGAAGAACAGACCCATCCCCGCGGACGCCGCCTCCTCTTCCTCCTTGAACCGACGGAAGAGGGGGTCCGCGTCCGAGGCCGGGAGCGGTGCCGTCACGGACGCGAGCAGCTCCGCGGCGCGTCGGGTGCCCTCCACGGACCCTTCCACGAGGACGTACACGCGGTCGGAGGGCCCGCCAAGTGCGGCGGCGTCCCGCACCTTCTGGCTCTGCCGGGAAACGAGGTCGTCCTTCAGGACCGCGTCGAGCTCACCGCGCCGTCCGCTCGGGACCGAGAAGAGGACCCATGCCATGCCTTCGGCGGACCCCGCTCCCGTATTTGGGGGTTGTGCGGGCGGGGCAGAACCCAGAAGAGGGGTCGCCGTCTCTCACGACCCGTGTACACGAGCACGATGGAGGCACCGGTCCTCCTCATCGGCGCCGCGCACGTAGTCGACCTCGCGGTCCCGCTTGCGGCCGTGCTCGGTTCGCGCCCGCTCGACGCGGTGGCGATCGAGCTCGACCCCGAGCGAGCCGAAGCGCTCCTCGCCCCCGCAGCTCCGCGACGGGGGGCGACCGGCGCGCCGCTCTTTGCCCGGCTGTGGGCGGTCCTCCAGCGCCGACTCGGCGCGGAGATCGGTGGTGGGCTTCCGGGGGCCGAGATGCAAGCCGCTGCCGCGTTCGCCCACGAGCGATCCCTCCCGCTCTTCCTGATCGACGACCCGTTGCGCGCGACCCTCACCCGCCTCGTGCGGTCGATGCCCGTGAAGGAGCGCGTGACACTGTTCGTCAGTGCGATGGTCGGTCTTTTCCTCCCCGCCCGGCTGGTCGAGCGAGAGATGGACCGCTACGTGGAGGCGCCCGAGGCGTACGCCTCCGAGCTCCGCACCGCGAGTCCCACGCTGGCCCGGGTGCTCCTCGACGAGCGGAACGAGCACATGGCCGACCGACTCGCCGAGCTGCGCCGCAGGGGGTACGGCCGGGTAGCGGCGGTCGTTGGTGACGCCCATCTCACAGGGCTCGGTCGCGCCCTCGGCCGGCGCGGAGTGCCGGTGGAGACGGTCCCGTTCCGGGCGCTGCGCGAGGTCAGAGGACCCGTACCGAGCTCTTCGTGACCTCGTCGACGGCCTTCGTAAAGGCGTCGGCGAATCGCGCAAGCTCGGGGGCGTGATGATCCTCAAGCCGGCCCGCGTCCGCGAGCTCGGAGATCGCCGGGACGACCGGGAGCTGACCGATCACGGGAATGCCGTACTCCTTCCCGATCCGATCGACCCGGCTCTTTCCGAAGAGCTCCACCTTCTCGTGGCAGTGCGGGCACTCGAGCCACGACATGTTGTCGACGAGACCGAGGAGAGGGACGTGAAGGTCGCGGGCCATGTTCATCGCCTTCGTAACGATCAGCGCGGCCAGGTCCTGCGGGGTGAGGACGAAGACCATTCCGTCGATCGGGACCGTCTGAAAGACGGTGAGCGGGACGTCGCTCGTCCCGGGCGGCATGTCGATCAGGAGGTAGTCGAGCGCCCCCCAGTTGACTCCTCCAAAGAACTGCGTGATGAGCCGGGTGACGAGCGGCCCCCTCCAGATCACGGGAGTCTGTTCGTCCTCGACCATGAACTGGGAGCTCACGACCGAGATCCCGGTCCGCGAGGTCGCGGGCTCGATCCCCTCGCCGCGGTCCACGAGAGGGCCCGTCATTCCGAGGAGCTTCGGGATGGAGGGGCCGGTGATGTCGGCGTCGAGGATCCCCACCGCAAGTCCGCGCCGCCTCAGCTCGACGGCGAGCAGCGCGGTGATCGACGACTTCCCGACCCCGCCCTTGCCGCTTCCGACCGCGACGACATGCGCCACCCGTCCCTTGTCAAGCCGCTGAAGGAGGCCCCGTCCGGTCCCATGGGCGGCCCCGGCGTGCGGGGGCGCCGAGCTCGGCCGGCCGGCGGCCGGTGGCCCGTCAGGAGCCATGTCGGTTCGGACGGGAGCGTTTCTATATAACGCACTGCCCGTCCGAAGTGCCGGATCGGGGACCCGCATGAGCGTCGGACGTACGGCCGGGTTGGACGAACTGTTCCGACCCGCGTCGGTCGCAGTCATCGGAGCGTCCAACAAGCCGGGCAAGGTCGGGACAAGCCTCTTCCGCAACATCCTCCAAGCCGGGTTCCGGGGAGTGGCCTATCCGGTGAATCCCTCCTGGAAAAGCGTCTCCGGTGTGCGATGCTACCGGGGGGTGGCAGACCTCCCCGAAGCGCCGGACCTCGGGGTCATAATCGTGCCGGCTCCCACCGTCCCCGACGTCGTCGACGAGCTCGGCCGCGCCGGGACCCGCGGGGTCGTCATTATCTCGGCCGGGTTCCGCGAGGTCGGGGAGGCCGGGGCCGCGCTCGAGCGGGAAGTCGTCCGGCGGGCCGCCCAGCATTCAATGTCGCTCGTGGGGCCGAACTGTTTCGGAGTCCTCAACACGGACCCCGAGGTCAGCCTGAACGCCACGTTCAGCGAGAACCTGCCGCCGCGGGGAAACATCGCGTTCGTTTCCCAGAGCGGGGCGCTCTGCGCCGGGATCCTGCAGTACGGGATCGCCGAACGGATCGGGTTCTCCCAGTTCGTCTCGGTCGGAAATCGGGCTGGGGTGGACGAGAACGACCTCCTCCACTCGCTCGGCTCCGACCCCGCGACCAAGGTGATCCTGCTCTACGTCGAGAGCCTCGCGAACGGCCGACGCTTCCTCGAGGCGGCCCACGAGGTTACGGACAAGAAGCCCGTGCTCGTGATCAAAAGCGGTCGGACGGCTGCGGGCGAACGCGCCGCGCGCAGCCACACCGGTTCGCTCGCGCAGTCCGGCCGGGACCAGCTGTACGACGCGCTCTTCGAACAGTCCGGGGTGCTCCGAGCCGACACGCTCGGGGACCTGTTCCGCACGGCGAAGATCTTTGCCTCCGGCCTCAAGCTCAACGGCCCGCGGCTGGCGATTCTCACGAACTCGGGAGGTCCGGGGATCGTCGCGGCGGACGCGGCGATCCGCAACGGGCTCGAGCTGCCGGCCCCGCCCGACGTGATCCGGGCCGAGCTCGCCCCCCGCCTCCCGACGATCGCGGCGCTCTCGAACCCCCTCGACATGACGGCCGACGTCGGCGCTGAGCAGTACCGCGAGACGCTCCGCACCCTCCTCGGGAACCCCGAGATCGACGGGGCGCTCGTCATCGCGACGCCGACCGGCACGATGACCGGCCAGTCGGTCGCGCAAGCGATCCTCGACGTGAAGCGAACTACGGAGAAGGCGGTCGTCGCCTGTCTCTTCGGCCTCACCGACCTCTCCCACGAGGTCGAGTTCCTCGAGGCGGAGGGTGTACCGGCATTCACCTTCCCCGAAGAAGCGGTCCAGGGGCTGGGAAGCCTCGCCCGCTACCACGCATGGCGCACCCGGCCGCGCACCGACGTTCGTACGTTCCCGATCGATCGAACCGCGGTGCGGGTGGCCCTCGACCGGGCGGGCCACGACGGGGAAACGGTCCTGCCCGAGTACGTCGCACGTTCCCTGCTCACCGCCTACGGTCTCTCGTTCCCGAAGGTGGCCCGAGTGACGACGGTCGAGGATGCGATCCGTGCCGCTGAGGAGATCGGCTATCCCGTCGTCCTCAAGGTCGCTTCGCCGGATATCTCCCACAAGACGGACGTGGGAGGGGTAGCCGTGGGCCTCGAGGACGGGGAGCATCTTCGGGCGGGCTGGGAACGGATGCATCGATCGCTACGGGCCGCGGCCCCGACCGCGCGGATCGAAGGGTTCGAGGTCGAGGCGCAGGTCGCCGGCGGCAAAGAGGTCCTGGTCGGGTTCCAGCGAGACCCCGACTTCGGTCCGATCGTCGTCTTCGGGATGGGGGGAATCTACGTCGAGATCCTTCGGGATGTTACGTTCCGCTTGGCCCCGCTCCGCCCGCTCTCCGCCCGGCGCATGATCGAGTCGATCCGGACGTTCGCGCTCCTCAAGGGTGTTCGGGGCGAGGCCCCGAGCGACATCGTGATGCTCGAGGAGGTGATCGAGCGGGTCAGCCAGCTCGCGATGGACCTGCCCGAGGTCGTCGAGCTCGACCTGAATCCGTTGATCGTGCTCCCCGCCGGGCAGGGGGTCGTCGCGGTCGACGCCCGGGTCGTGCTCGCTCCGTCTTCCAAATAGGGACCGAAGCTTTCAGCTCCTCGATCAGGTAGCGTGCCGCATCGAACGCCGGACCGCGGTGGGGACAGGCCGCGCCGACCACGACCGCGACCTCGCCGACGCCGAGCCGTCCCACCCGGTGCCAGAGCACGATCCGCATTGCGCCGAAGCGACGACGCGCCTCCCGTTCGATCTCCCGGAGCTCGCGGAGCGCCGGAGCCTCGTGGGCCTCATAGATGAGCGCCACGACCGGACCGGTTCGGCCCGGGTCGGGGCGTACCCGGCCCGCAAAGAGTACCACTCCCCCGAGGCCAGGAGCCTCCAACTCGCGCATCGCCCGGTCCACCGACAGCGGTTCCCCGGTCAGGCGGACGCTCATGTTCAGCCCCCGCCGTACGGGGGGTGCACCGCGAACTCGTCCCCGTCCTTTAGCCGCACGTTGAGGTCTTCGAGGTAGCGGCCGTTGCGGACGAACCGGGAAGCCCGGAGCGTCGGACCCAGGCGAGGGTATCGGTCCTCGAGCGCGTGGACGAGCGCCCGGGCGCTCAGTCCGCCGGGTGGCACGGGCCACTCGAGCGCCCCCCGCCCTGCCGCTTCGCGGGCGGAGGCGAAGAGGAGGATCTGCACCGTACCACCAGCTCGGCCCACGCTGCCGGAGTACGCCCGGCACCTCAAAAAAACCCCGTTGCAATGCACCGGGCCCCAACCGCTTAATACGCTCGGTCGTTGAAATGGTGGATGAGCGAGATCGCGGTCCGCGTCGGGGGGCAGGCCGGCGACGGGATCCAGTCGATCGGCGAGTCGGTCGCTCGATGCTTCTCTCGGATGGGACTCCACGTCTTCGGGCTCAACGCCTACCAGTCGGTGATCCGGGGCGGGCACGTCTGGTTCCAGGCCCGGGCATCCGACGGACGCCCGGAATCGCCCGGGGATGGGGCCGACATCCTGTACGCGCTCGACCGGTCGACGGTGGATATTCATGCGGCCGCACTGCGGCCCGGAGGAACGGTGGTCTTCGACCCCGAGAAGTTCCCGCTCGCTCCCGCGGACCTGCCGACGGGAATCTCCCCGCTCGCCGTGCCGACGTTAGAGATCGCCCGTAAGTACACGAGCCAGTCGATCCTGCAGAACGGGGGCGGGATCGGGGCGACCGCCTTCCTCGCGGGGATCCCGCTCGAGCTCCTGCACCAGGTACTGACCGACTCGTTCGGGAGCAAGGCCGGCCCAGTGGTCGACTGGAACGTCGGGGCCAGTGCGGACGGTTACCACTTTGCGGAGGCGCACGCGGGCCGGAACGTTCGCGCGCTCTCCCCCCACGGGGCTCCGAAGCTCCTCATGACCGGCAACCAAGCGATCGCGCTCGGCGCGGCGGCCGCCGGATGCAAGTTCCTTTCGCAATACCCAATGACCCCCGCCACCTCGATCATGCACTGGATGGCCGCCCATTCGACCTCGCTCGGCGTGGTCGTCAAGCAGGCCGAGGACGAACTTGCCGCCATCCACATGGCGATCGGTGCGTCGTTCGCGGGCGTGCGCTCGATGACCGCGACCAGCGGGGGCGGCTTCTCGCTCATGGTCGAAGCGCTCGGAATGGCCGGCATGACCGAGACGCCGGTCGTCGTGGTCGAATCGCAGCGCTCGGGACCCTCCACGGGCCTCCCCACGAAGACGGAGCAGGGCGACCTCAACCTGATGCTCGGTGCGGGTCAGGGCGAGTTCCCCCGGGCGATCCTCGCCCCCGCCACTCCCGCGGAGGCTTACCGGGCGATGATCGACGCCTTCCGTCTCGCGGAGGAGTGGCAGACCCCAATATTGGTCGCGAGCGACCTGCATCTCTCCGAGAACTACATGACGGTCGACCGCACGGAGATCGACCTTGATGTCCCCGTCCCCTCGCTGTTCCAGGTACCTTCGAACGGCTCGGCCTACCTCCGGTACCAGTTCACCGATTCGGGCGTTTCCCCGCGGGCGATCCCGGGCCAACCGGGCCTACAGTTCGTCGCGGGCTCCGACGAGCACGACGAACGGGGGCACCTCATCTCGGACGTCCGGGCCGGGATCCCCCGCTGGATCTCCGAGCGCCAGCGTATGATGGACAAGCGCATGAAGAAGCTCGCGGGCATCGCGGCGAGCGCGCCGGGTCCGGTCTTCGAGGGTCCGGTCGATGCTCCGCTCACGTTCGTCGCGTGGGGGTCGACCGTCGGAGCGGTGCGCGACGCGATGACGGAACTCGCGAGCGGCGGCCGGACGACGAACCTACTTCGGTTCCCAACGGTCTACCCGCTCGACGGCGCTAAGGTCCTCGCGGCGTTCGCCCGAACCCGGAACACGCTGCTCGTCGAAGGGAACTACTCCGGCCAATTCGGTCGCCTGCTGCGCGCCGAGACCGGGATCTACCTTCCGAACCGCTTGCTCAAGTACGACGGCGAGCCGTTCCTCCCGCACGAGATTGTCGCGCGGGCGCTCGAGGTGATGTAGGATGACGGGGAGCTCTGCGGCGACGCCATCGGCCGGTATCGGCACGCCCCTACCGACCGTGGGGAAGTCCGACACGAAGCCCACCTGGTGTCCGGGTTGCGGCGACTTCGGCGTCGTGGCGGCGGTCGAGATGGCGCTGAAGCGGCTCCGGATCCCGAGCCACGACGTCGTGGTCGTCTCGGGGATCGGCTGCTCGTCGAACCTCCCGCACTTCCTTTCCTCCTATGGGTTCCACGGGATCCACGGTCGGTCCCTTCCGGTCGCCGAGGGCATCCGCTGGGCCAATCATGGGCTCACGGTACTCGGAACCGGCGGGGACGGGGACGGATTCGGGATCGGCGCCGGCCATTTCGTTCACGCGATGCGCCGCAACGTCGACCTCACCTACGTGACCATGGACAATCAGATCTATGGGCTCACGACCGGCCAGGCGAGCCCCACGTCCACGATGGGCCAAAAGACGAAATCGACTCCGAACGGAGTGATCGAGAACCCGATCGACCCGATCGCCCTCGCGCTCGCGAGCGGCGCGACGTATGTCGCGCGGGGATTTTCTGGTGATGTGAAGCACCTCACCGACCTGGTCGCGAACGGGATCCAGCACAAGGGATTCGCGTTCGTGGACGTCTTTAGCCCGTGCGTGACGTACAACAAGATCAACACGTTCGATTTCTTCCGGCAGCGTGTCTACAAGCTCGAGAGCGCGGGGCACGACCCCGCGGACCTCGTGGCCGCCTGGCAGCGCTCGCTCGAGTGGGGCGACAAGATCCCGATCGGGCTCTTCTATCGCGTGGACCGCCCGACGTACGAGGAGCTCGAGGAGGTTCTGTCGGCTGGGCCGCTCGCCTTCCAGCCCGCCGGACTCCACGGGAAGGACGCGCTCCTCGACGAGTTCGTCTGACCGGCGCGTTGGCGGCTCACGCCCCAGCCCCCACGCCGAAGAGGTACGCGCTCCCGTAGGATTGAAGCAGCGGGAAGGTCCCCGGGTCCGCAAGGAGCGGCAGGGGGGAGAAGGCCGGCCAGAGGACGGTGTTGTTGCCCGTCACGACGACGAACTCGACGTCAAGGGCCATAAGGGCAGCCCGACCTCGCGCATCCATCGTGGCGTTCGAAAGCTCGGCCACGACGAGATTGTAGGAGCGATTCGTCCACGGAAAGCCCGGAATGAGAGGGTAGAGCAGCACGACGTTCGGGGCGTACCCCGGGAGGAAGTCGCCCGCGCTCCCCGGCGCGATCAGGACCCGGGCGCCGGGAGGGAGGTGAGTACCCGCGTACTCGAGGAGCTGCAGGTCGTCCGCACTCACGCGACCGAAGTCCCCGTAGAGGGTCGCCAGGACGGGGGGAAGGGCGGTAGGAGTGAGCACGACCCCCGGGACGACGATCAGGAGGGCGACCGCAAGGGGAACGATCGCCCGGGTCGGGTCGAGCCTCGGCGCCACGCCGACGGCCCGTCGACGAACGGGCCGCGCGGTCGTCGGGGGCGCCGGTCGCAGACTGTCCAGCCATCCCACGAAACGCTCGAGGGCGAGCACGAGCGGCAATGCCGCGACAAAGGCGTACAGTGTGAGCACCCACGCGGAGAGCTCTCCCTCACTGGTGATCGCCGCGACCGCTACGGCGAACGGGACGGACGCGGAGGCGAGCAGAAGGACCCCGAGCAAGCCGGTGATCACGACCCCGGCGACCAGGGCGAAGCGTCGGAACCCGGCCAGGTACCGCTCGAGGGCCGAGCCGGGGCGGGCCAGGACGAGGAGGCCAAGGCCGATCACGATCAGGACCGCGAGCTCGAACCGGAGCTCGGGAACGGGAGAGAGTTGGACATCCTGGGGCCGGAAAAGGAAGGGGTCGATGCTCCCGAGGAGCTGCGCGAGCGTGATCCCGTTCGGCGAGCCGGCCGGCGCGGCGGCAGCGCCGGGGACGAACCCAGGACTCGCATAGCCAAGAACGAGGACGTAGAGCGACGGCACCACGCCAAGCAGGCTCGCTCCCGCAGCGAGCCCCCAACGGCCAAGCCTCGAGATCAGGGCGCGGAGTCGGGTCGGCCCGGCGGCCACCGTGCCGATGAGCACCGTGAGGACGAGCCATTCCGCCCCGACGGGATTCATCGCCGCCGAGTAGCCCACGAGCAGTCCGAATCCGACGGCGTTCCCTGCCGAGAGGAGCGGAGTGCGGAACCACGCGGCGGCCTGGCCCGCGAGTAGCAAGACCAGGGGAAAGGCGAAGACGAAGTCGTTGCTGCCGCCGACCAGCCCTCGAGTCCAGGGTGCAAGCCAAGCGATGGTGAGGGCGAAAGCGAGACCGGCGCGTTCGGTCCCGAACCAGCGGTGGCCGAAGACGAAGGCCCCGAGGGGGGCGAGCGCGAAGAACAGCGGGGTCACGAGCAGGCTCGCCCGGGCCGGCGGGAGGCCCCAGGTCACCTGGGCCCAGCCGAGCCAGACCGTCGTGCCCTGAGGGTAGAGGATCGCCGGGGCGGCGTACGGCTGGAAGGAGAGCGGGATCGCGTGGTGCTGGAGAAGGAGAGCCGTGTACGTCGTCAGGAGGCCGGAGTCGAACGTGTTGCCGGTGCCGACCGGCAGCGCGACCACGAGCTCGAGGACGTAGAGCGCGAAGGCCGAGAGGAGGACGACGAGATACGTCGGCCGGACGAGCCGCCCCAGAGCCCCGACGAGGAGGTCGGGGGTCGCTCCCGCCCGGCGTGCGCGGGCGACGAGGGCGAGCACGATGACCGCTGCCACGACCGGAAGACCGAGCACCACCGGGGCGACGAACAAGCCAAAGGGGACCGCGGCGAGCACGTACAGCACTGCCCCACCCAGGTACAGGTCGAGAACGAAGCGCTCGATCGGCTCGGGCTGCCGCCAGGTGGTGACCCACCGGCCCGCGAAGTGGCGGAGGGGCTCTCCGAGGACGGCGGCCACAACGGCCCAGAGGAGAAGCGCGGTCGCCCACTCTGCACCGGCCGGACCGGGTAACGCCACGCGACCGCGACCCGCGGGCCGCTTTAAGAACCCTGCCGGCGAATCAATCGCTAGCTATTTACCGTCCGAGGGGAGCCGGTCGCCGGAGCGCTTCGTGGCCACGGAGTCCGGTTCGGCCGTCCGCGAGGGACTGTCCACCGTTACTCGGGGAACCCTCTTTCTGCTGGTCGCCACGCTCTGCCTCGTAGGCCTCACCTTCGTCTCGCGCGTGGTGATCGTCCGCGGCATCTCGCCCGCCGACTGGAACGCCTTCTCGTTCGGCCTCTCGCTCGCGGGGATCCTCTCCGCGTTCGGGACGCTCGGGCTGCCGAGCGCGATCGCCCGCAGCATCCCCTACGCCGGGACCGACGACGAGCGTCGGGCGATCGTCCGCGCGAGCCTGGCCATTGGCAGCGTCGCTGCGTTCGCGAGCTCCCTCGTCCTCTGGGTCTTCTCCGGGGCGATCGCGCGGGCGCTCGGAGAGCCCGAGCTCGGCCTCGCGCTCGAGTTCTTCTCGGTGGCGATCGGCACGTCGATCATCGCGACGATGATCGCCTCGATCTTTCAGGGGTTCGAGGACGTCTTCCCGAACGCCCTCTTCGTCCAGATCGTCACTCCCGCGCTGTTCGTGGCATTCCTCGGGGTCGGGGTCTTCCTTCCGACCTACGGGCTCTCCTTCGGCGAGGCGCTGGTCGCGTACGCCGCGGCGAATGCGGTGACGTTGCTGTTGCTGGTCGTCTACGCCTATCGACGGCTCCCCCGCCATCTCGCTTCTGGACCCCGGGCGCCCGAGGCGGTCGGGCGCCTGCTCCGATTCGCGGCCCCGCTCTTCGTCGTGGGGATCATGAGCAGCGTGTCGGGCTCCGGCGACACCGTCTTCCTCGGGATCTACCATCCGGCCGAGGTCGGCACCTACGCGGTCTCGCTGACCCTCGCGCGGCTGCTCCAGATCGGGATCGGTGCTCTGGGATACATCTTCTTGCCCGTGGCGACGAAGTTCCTGCGCCAGCACGACACGGGCTCGATCGGGCTGACGTACGCCACGGTCACGAAGTGGATGATTCTGCTATCGCTCCCGCTCTTCCTCCTCTTCTTCTTCCTCCCGAGCAGTTCGCTCGGCTTCGTCTACGGGTCGAACTACACGTTCGTGATCGTTCCTCTCCAGATCGCGGTCCTGGGAAGCTTCGTTACGACGTTGTGTGGGCCAGCGTCGACCACCCAGGTCGTCTACGGCCAGACCCGACTCCTGATGTACAACGCCGTCGTCGCCGGGCTCGTCGACCTCGGACTAGCGATCGCCCTCGTCCCGCCGTTGGGCTACACGGGCGCGGCGATCGCCTGGAGCGGGGCCAACATCACCCTCGTCGCGCTTTCCCTCGGGGAGCTCGCGCTCCTCGCCCATGTGCACCCGTTCCGTCGACACTTCCTCTTGCCACTCCTCGCTACCGCTGTTCCGGTCGCGGGGGCCCTGGTCGTCCTCGGACCAGATGTCTCGTACCTCGGGTTGCCCCTTGTGGGCCTCGCCATCGCGGGCCTGTTCATCGTCCTCGTGCTGCTCACCCGCAGCGTCGATGACGGGGACCGACTCCTGCTGGAGGCGGTCGAGCGCCTGTTGGGGCGCCGGCTGATCTGGGTGCGTCGCCTCGGCCGATATGGGCTGCGCCGAGGAAACTAGACCGACGGAGGTGACGGTCCGGGACGGACGTCCCTCGCGCAGGTGCTCGACGAGCAACAGGACGACCCCGGCGCCGAGCAGGAAGAAGACGTACTCCGCGAGCGTGTTGGCCGAGTCTGTCGCGCCAACGGCGTCGACGATCGCGGTGAGGACGAGCAGGACGAGGGCCGCGCCGATCGGGATCCGAGCGTCCAATCCCTGCCATACTGAGTAGACCATGTAGATCAGAAGGAGTCCGAGGAACACTTCGACGTACGGGAACGCCACGATGGTCCTCGCCTCCCGAGCGTGCCGAACTTCAAAATCGTATCCGCCCAGACGGGGCAGCTCCGCCCGCCCGCGCGTCGAGCCACCGCCTCGTTGTCGGCGTATAACTCACGGTACGCCACATCAAGTTTACATAGGGCGGTCAGCATCGCTAAGTAGGAAGGTATACTCCGTCGGAGTGAATGGCGCCGACTCGCCCCGTCCGCCGCATCGTTCCCGCACTGTTGGGAGCGGCCATGCTGGCGGTCGTCATCGCTGCCGCATTGTCGCCCAACCTGGGCGTGGTGCAGGCTCAGACGAATAATCAGTATGGCCAGAGCCCTTCCTCTACCGGCTTCAGCCCCTATCTCGCCGGAGGAATCGCCGTCCTGGTGATCGCCGCGCTCCTTGTGGCGTTCCTACTGCTGCGCCGTCGCCGCCGGCCCCCCGTGGCCGCCGCGCCCGTGTTGCAGCAATGGCAGGGCGGCGCCGGACCGGGCGCCACCCCGGGTGGCCTCCCTCCGAGCCCTCCTCCTCCCCCT
>DAIDCO010000089.1 GCA_027309555.1 bacterium | reverse complement strand
ACGGCCGCGGTGCTCACTCCGCCCCCGGCCCCGACGATCGCCACCCGGTCCCCGGGGGCCACCTCCCCCACGGTCCGCAGCGCGCGCCACGCCGTCTGGAACACGAGCGGAACCGCCGCCCCCTCCTCGAGCGACAGGCGTTCGGGAAGCGCATGCACGTTCCGCCGGGGCACGACCGTGAACTCGGTCGCCGTCCCCTGCGTGTGCTCCCCTACGATGCGGTAGTTGCGGCAGAGCGCTTCGCGACCCGCGCGGCAGGCTTCGCACGTCCCGTCCCAGAGCCCCGGGTTGATCAAGACCCGCGCGCCGACGGTGAGATCGTGGACGTCGCTCCCGATCCGGTCGACCGTCCCGGCGCCGTCCGAACCCAGGACGTGCGGACGCTCGACCGCGACTCCGGGAATCCCAGCGAGGGTGAACCGGTCGAGCCGGTTGAACGCCGCGGCTCGCAAACGGACCCGGACCTCGTCCGCTGCCGGCTCCGGCTCCGCCACGTCGACGTACGCGAGCCGGTCGAGGTCCCCATGCTCCCGGAAACCGAAACCCCGCACGGGACCTCCTCGCTCAGTCGGTCCGGGCGAAGCTCCAGCGCGAGCCCGCCGCATGGTCCTCGAGCCGGATGCCGGCCCCGAGGAGCTCGTCGCGGATGCGGTCGGCCTCCGCAAAGTCGCCGCGGGCCCGCGCTCGCGCTCGGGCGGCGATCGCTACGGGGACCAGCTTCGCCCAGGCTCCCGCTCGGCCCTCGCCGACGCGTTCGAAGAGGCCGAGGACCTCTCGACCCCAGTCGTAGGGCGCCCCGAGCTCCGCGAGGGCGTCGCCGTCGTAGTCAGCGAGGCGTTCGAGGAGCGCTCCGAGGCGGCGGCTCCAGCCGAACAAGAGCGCGATCGCCTCGCGCGTGTTGAAATCCTCGGCCAGGGTCTCGTCCAGACGGTCGACCAGCGACTCCGCCTCGCTCGCGAGGTCGTCGGGCAGCGGCTCGCCGGCCCGCTCTGGGCCGTCGCGCTCCACGATCTCTGCGATCCGATGGGCGGGCAGGGCGAGGGTCGCGTACGCTTCCCGGGACTCCTCGAGGCTCTTGCCCCGGACGAACTCGAGTGGGCTGCGATACTGGGCGTTGAGGTAGAAGAACCGCAGGACCATCGGTCCAAACTCGTCGAGCGCCGTCGACAGGGCGTAGACGTTCCCGAGGGACTTCGACATCTTCTCCCCCTTCATTGTGAGGAGGCCCGCGTGCATCCAGTAGTTGACGAGCGGCGACTCGCCGGTCGCCGCCTCGGCGAGGGCGATCTCGGACTCGTGGTGGGGGAAGATGAGGTCGAGCCCCGCTCCATGGATGTCGTAGCGCGCCCCGAGCAGGCGCAGCGTGATCGCGGTATCCTCGACGTGCCAGCCGGGCCGGCCCGGGCCCCACGGGCTCTCCCACGACGGCTCGCCCGGGGTCGCGGCCTTCCAGATCACGAAATCCTCGGGCGATCGCTTCGCGGGGTCGACCTCGACCCGTGCTCCCGGCCGGAGCGCCTCAGTGCGCTGGCCCGAGAGCTTTCCATACCCCGGGAACTTCGCAACCTCGAAGTAGACGGACCCCGCGGAGGGGTAGGCGAAG
The DNA here is from genome assembly GCA_027309555.1 of bacterium. Lineage (GTDB taxonomy): Archaea > Thermoplasmatota > Thermoplasmata > Lutacidiplasmatales > UBA184 > Lutacidiplasma. Next base: position 2,958 of record DAIDCO010000089.1, on the reverse strand, counting down.
CCGCGGTGGACGAGGGCTTCGATCTGAGTGAGGATCTCGGGCGTATAGTCGGTCGCATACGGATAGTAGTTCACCGAGCGGATGCCGAGCCGCTCGGCGGCGATCCGCCAGGTGAGGAAGTGCCGATCGGCGAGGACGAGCGGATCCTCATCGCTCTCCGCGGCCCGGTCGATCAGCTTGTCGTCGAGGTTCGTCACATTCTGGACCGAGAAGACCCGGTACCCCCACCGCGTGAGCGCGCGGGCGACCACGTCGAAGAAGACGAACGTTCGAGCGTGACCGATGTGGGCCTCATCGTACGGTGTGAGGCCGCAGACGAACAGGCCGACCCGCGGCGGGGTCCGCGGGGCGAACGCGCGCACCTCTCGGTCCATCGAGTCATAGACCGTCACGCGTCGCATCGCTAGAGCCTCGCGAGCGCTCGGCGGACGTCGTCCGCGAGGTCGGCCGGGTCCTCGATTCCGCAGGAGAGCCGCACGAGACCCTCGGTCACGCCGAGCTTCTCTCGCTCGGCCCTCGGGACGCTCGCATGGGTCATCGTGGCCGGATGGTCGACCAGCGACTCGACTCCCCCGAGGCTCTCGGCCAAGGTGAAGATCCGGAGCGCTCGGAGGAACCGCAGGACGGCCTTCTTCCCTCCCGCCAGCTCGACGCTGACCATCCCGCCGTAGCCGGACATCTGGCGGCGGGCCAGCCGGTGCTGGGGATGGTCCGCGAGCCCGGGGTAGTAGACCCGGCGGACCTGGGAGTGGCCGTCAAGGGTCTCGGCGACCGCGCGCGCGCTCTCGCCGTGGGCGCGCATTCGCACGCCGAGGGTGTGGATCCCCCGCAGCACGAGGAAGCAGTCGAACGGGCTCGGGACCGCCCCGACGGCGTTCTGGAGCCAGGCGAACCGCTCCGCGTCCTTAGCGCGGGCGAGCACCAGCGCGCCCCCGATGATATCCGAGTGGCCTCCGAGGTACTTCGTGGTCGAATGGAGGACGATGTCGGCGCCGAGCTCGATCGGGCGCTGGAGCGCCGGCGTGGCGAAGGTGTTGTCGACGACGACCGTCGCCCCGGCGGACTTCGCGAGCCGGGCGACCGCGTTCAGGTCGGTGATCTTGAGCAGCGGGTTGGTCGGGCTCTCGAGGTAGACGAGGTCGGCTCTCTCGTCGAGCGCCGCGCGCACCCGGTCGAGGTCGGTCGTGTCGACGTAGTCGACCTTCAGGCCGAATTGGCGGCGATGGTGCTCGAAGAGCCGGTACGTACCCCCGTAGAGGTCGTCGGCCGCGACGAACCGGCTTCCGCTTGGGAACGCCTCGAGCAGGGTCGTGAGCGCGCCGAGTCCCGAGGAGAACGCGAGGCCCGCGCGGCCCGACTCGATCGCACCGAGGGTCGCCTCGAGGACCGCGCGGGTCGGGTTGCCGCTGCGGCTGTAGACGTACCCCGAGTGCACGTTCGGGGCCTTCTGGCGGAAGGTGCTCGAGAGGTAGACCGGTGGGTTGACCGCCCCCGTGAGCGGGTCGGGGGGCTGGGCTTCGTGCAGGAGCCGAGTATCAAAGCGCATGGGGACTGCCCTCCTCGGATAGGAACCCCACCAGGTCATGGCGAGTCAGTACGCCGACCGGCGCGCCGGTCACCGAGTCGCGGACGAGGAGCGAGCGCTCCTCCTTGAGACGGTGCAGCACCTCGCCCACGGGGGCGTCCGCGCGCACCTCGGGGAACGGCGGAGAAAGGACCGTGGAGGCGGAGCGCAGGAGGACGGTCTCGTCCGCGAGGCCGCGGCGGAGGACCTCGTCCTCCTGCAGGCTCCCGACGTTCACCTGTCCGGAGAGGACCGGCATCTGGGAGATGTCGTGGTGGCGGAGTAGCGCGAGCGCGTCACGGACCACCGTCGTCGGGTCGACGGCGACCAAGGCCGGGGTCGGGCCTTTGCGGGCGAGCAGATCGCGCGCGGTCGCCCCTACGTCGAGAAACCCCTTCTCGCGCATCCAATCGTCCGAGTAGAACTTCGAGAGGTACCGGTCCCCGGAGTCCGGCAGGATCACGACCACGGTCGATCCCTCGGGCAACGGCCGACCCGCGAGCCAGCGCAACGCCCCGGCGACGGCCGAGCCCGCCGAGCCGCCGACGAAGAGCCCCTCCTCGCGCGCCAGGCGCCGGGCCATCAGGAACGATTCCCGGTCGGAGACCTCGACGAACTCGTCCAAGTACTGGAAGTGGATCGATTTCGGGATCATGTCCTCTCCGATTCCCTCGACCTGGTAGGGCACCGCGGGAGGAAGCTGCCGGGTGCGGAAGTACGGACCCAGCACCGAACCGGCCGGGTCGACGGCGACGATCCGCGCCTTCGGGCGGTGCTCCTTGAAATAGCGGCCGACTCCGCTCATGGTCCCGCCCGTCCCGACCGTGCCGACGACGGCCCCCAGTTCCGACCCGACGTCCTGGTCGATCTCGGGCCCGGTCGACCGATAGTGGGCGTCCGGGTTTCCTTGGTTCTCGTACTGGTTCGGGTAGTACGCGTCGGGGATCTCCTGGGCGAGGCGGCGCGCGACCGAGTAGTGGCTCATCGGGTGCTCCGGCGGGACCCCGCTCGGGGTCACGACGACCCGCGCCCCGAACGCCCGCAGCAGGCGGATCTTCTCCGCGCTCATCTTGTCCGGGAGGACGAAGACCGTCCGGTACCCCCGCACCGCCGCGACGAGCGCGAGGCCGACGCCCGTGTTGCCGCTGGTCGCCTCGACGAGGGTGCCGCCGGGTCGGAGGGTCCCGGCGCGCTCGGCCTCGTCGATCATGCTCGCGCCGATCCGGTCCTTCACCGAGCCGCCCGGGTTGAGGTACTCGAGCTTGGCGAGCACTCGGTAGGGGAGGCCCTGCGTCACCCGCTTGAGCGGGACGAGCGGTGTGTTCCCCACGAGGTCGAGCACGCTATCGACCACCGGGCCCCGAGACGCCATCGGGGCGCCGAACGAAGTCGGG
>DAIDCO010000088.1 GCA_027309555.1 bacterium | reverse complement strand
GCGGGAGGTCGGAGGTAATCCATGGCGTGGATGGTCGTGAGGGTGCGGGGGACGATCCACTCGCGCCACGACGTCGTGGAGACGCTCCGCTACCTCCACCTCACCCGGGCGAACCACGCGACGATCGTTCCCGAGGCTCGCGCGGTGGGCGGCATGCTGACCCGTGTCCAGGGGTACGTCACCTGGGGCGAGGCCGACCCCGAGACCGTCGGGCTGCTCCTCCGGGAGCGCGGCGAGACGGTGCTCGGAACCCGGCTCACCGACCAGACGATCGGTGAGGTACTGCGCGCGAAGGACTTCCCCGAGGTGACCCGCATGATCGCCGAGCAGGGGGTCACGAAAGTGAACGGCCTCAAGCCGCTCTTCCGTCTGAAGGCGCCGAAGGGAGGCTGGCGGTCGACGAAGCGGGCGTACTCGCTCGGCGGGGCGCTCGGATATCGCGGTCGGGCGATCAACGACCTCATCCGCCGGATGGTCTAGGAAGGGGGAACCGACCGATGCCGAGTCGCACAAAGAAGTTCCGAGGACTGCGGACCCATGGCCGAGGCATCAAGGCCGGCCGCGGCGCGGGTAAGCAGGGAGGGCGGGGAAACGCGGGGCTCCACAAGTACAAGTTCAAGTCGATGCTGATCTACGCCCCGGACCACTTTGGTCGGCACGGCTTCAAGCGGCCGCCCGAGATCGTCCTTCAGCCGACCGCGCTCAACGTCGGCGAGCTCGACCGTTTCGTCCCGGTGCTGGAAGCGGCCGGGGCGATCGTCCGGGACGGAGAGGGGTACGTCGCCGACCTCGCGAAGGTCGGGGTGGACCGGCTCCTCGGCCGCGGCGAGAGCGTCCGTACCTGGAAGGTCTACGTCGCGCACGCCTCGAAGCACGCCCGGGAGAAGGTCACGGTGCTCGAGACGCCCCCTCCCGGGGGCGCCCCGGCCGCCGCCCCGTAGACTATATAAATCGGCCACCGGCTCCGCGACGGTTTCATGGCGGACGAGGAGATCCCACGCGACCGCCGTTGGGCGTTCCCGCTCGTGGTCCTCGGCGGGCTCATCCTCTCGCTGCTCTGGTTCTGGGAGCGTCCGACCGTCCTCGCCTTCGGACTCATCGCCGCCGCGATCGTCGCGGTCCTCGGGCTCCTCTACCTCGGCCTCTCCTACAACGGATCGCGCTCGAAGCTCTACGGGTTGAAGCCGGTCACGACGCGCCTTCCCGCGGTCTTGCAACCGAAGGGCCACGTCCACTTCCGGACCAAGATGTTCTGGACGATCGGCGTGCTGTTGATGTATTTCCTCCTCACGAACATCTACCTGTTCGGCGTCGACCAAGCGACCGTCATCGACCTGTTCGCCAGCTACCGCGCGATCCTCGCCGGGGCGCAGGGCACGCTCATGCACCTGGGGATCGGCCCGATCGTCACCGGGTCGATCATCATGCAGCTGTTCACCGGCGCGAAGATCATCAATCTCGACCTCACGGACGATGAGGACAAGGGGACGTACCAGGGCGCGCAGAAGGTCGTCGTCATCGCGATGATCTTCATCGAGGCGATCCCCCAGGTCTACGGCTACCTCACCCCGTCCGGCTCGCTCGTCACGTCGCTCGGGCAGGCGTCGCCCGGGAACGGGCTCCTCCTCGCGAACTCGATCATCGTCGCCCAGCTCGTCTTTGGCAGCTACCTGGTCTTCCTGATGGACGAGGTCGTCTCGAAGTGGGGGATCGGGAGCGGGATCTCGCTCTTCATCGCGGCGGGGGTCTCCCAGCAGATCATCCAGGGGACGCTCAACTGGGTCCCCCAGACCCCGGGCTCCCCGATCGGGGTGGGGAATCCACCGAGCGGCACGATCCCGAAGACGATCTGGTTCCTGACCCACCTCTCCGCGTCGCAAATGGCCGGTGGCGGCTGGGAGCAGGTCCTGTTACGTCAGCCGAATCCGATCGTCGCCCTCGTCGGCACGGCGGCGATCTTCTTCCTGGTCGCATGGACCGAATCGACCCGGATCGAGCTGCCGCTCTCGCACGCGGAGGCGCGAGGCGCACGGGGCCGCTACCCGCTGCGGCTGATCTACGCCTCGAACATCCCGGTCATCCTGATGTCGGCGCTCCTCGCCAACGTATCGATGGTCTCGATCCTCCTCTGGACGAACCCGACGTTGGTCCACTTCCCGCTGCTCGGCCATCAGTGGTGGGTGGGGGCGTACCCCACGGCGGCCCAGGTGACGCAGCTCGGGATCAGCCAGACGACGCCGATCAGCGGAGCGGCCTACTACCTGTCGACGGTGAACGGTCTCGAGTCGTGGCTGTTACCGCTGCTCAACTTCCAGACGTACGGACAGTTCCTCGTCTTTCACACGTGGTGGCAGGGCCTCATCCACGTCGCCGTCTACTTCGGCGCGATGGTCGGGGGCTCGATCCTCTTCGCGAAGTTCTGGATCCAGACGACCAACATGGGCCCGGAGGCTGTCGCCCGGCAGATCGAGGCGTCCGGTATGCAGATCCCCGGATTCCGGCGCGAGCCCCGGGTGCTTCGGCGCGTGCTCGAGCGGTACATCCCGGTGATCACCGTGATCTCGGGGGCGGCGGTCGGCGCGCTCGCCGCCGGCGCGGACCTCATCGGAACGCTCGGCAACGCGAGCGGTACGGGAGTCCTGCTGATGGTCGGCATCATCATCAACCTCTATGAGGCGATGGGACGCGAGCAACTGATGGAAATGAACCCGTTGCTCCGACGGTTCCTGGGCGGGGAGAGCTGATGGCGGGGGCGTCGCGACCGCTGCCGAGCACCGCCGACGAAGCGGAGGCGGAGAACGAGGAGCCGTCCACCGCGGACGCGGAGCCGACGGAGGCGACCGTCGAGGAGACGCCCCGCTCGCGCCCTCCGACGCCTCGGCCCACCTTCAAGCTCTCGACGTTCGTCTACGTCTTTCTCGGGCTCCTCGGCCTCTACATGCTCGTCGATACCGCCTTCCGCAACTCGATCGCGGACGGGCTCGGCACGAGCCCGACGCACTCCGGGCCGCTCTACTGGCTCATTGGATTCAACTCGAACTACCTCCTGCTCACCATGGCGCTCGCCGGCGCGATCGAGATGCTTGCAACCGCGATCGCCTACAACTTCACGACCGACTGGGTGAAGGCGGCGAAGATCCAGAAGTGGAGCGGCGCGTTCCGCAAGGTGCAGATGGAGGCGATCCGATCGGGGAAGAAGGACCGGATCTCCGCGCTGAAGCCCCACCAGGAGCGGCTGACCCGCCTCTCGGGAGAGGTGTCGATCGCCCAATTCAAGGGAATGGCGATCACCTACTTCCTGCTCATCCTGATCTACACCTGGATCGGCGTCGTCATCGGCGATGCGACGTCCTTCCAACAGCACGTGAGCCTCGGAGGGACGATCGTCAACCTCTACGGCTCGATCCCGAACCTGCCGATCCCCTGGTGGTTCGCCATCTTCAGCCTGTACACCGTGCCCACCTCGATGATCTTCCGCCGGATCCTGAAGCACCTGTGGCTGCGCCGATACGCGGAGAAGCACGCCCTCCCGCCCTCCCCGCCGACGTCGGACTCGGTGGGGAGCTCGGCGTGATCCGGGCCGTCGTTACGATCGGCGGGCCCCCCGGGAGCGGCAAGTCGACGGCGGGGCGGCTGGTGGCGGCCCGGCTCCGGCTCGAGTACCACAGCGCGGGAGAGGTGTTCCGGGCCGAGGCGAAGCGGCGGGGCCTCGATGTCGAGGCGTTCAACCGGTACGGGGAGGCCCACCCCGAGATCGACCGGGAACTCGACCGCACGATGCAAGCGCTGGCCCGGCCCGGACGACTCCTCGACGGCCGGATCCAGGGGGCGCTGTGCCGCCGGAACGGCACCCCCGTCTACTCCGTGGTCGTGACCGCCCAGGAGGAGGAGCGGGTACGCCGCGTCGCCGGGAGGGACGGGCAATCCCTCGAAGAGGCGCGCGCCCGCGTCCGGGGCCGCGAGGCGAGCGAGCGCGAACGCTACCGGCGGTTCTACGGGATCGACCTCGACCAAGAGGTCCCCGACCTCGTGGTCGACTCGACGAGCCAACCGCCCGAGGCGGTCGCCGAAGAGATCGTCGCGTTCCTCCGGGCGCGGGAGGCGACGACCGGGCCATGACGGCGACGGCCCCGGACCCGGTCGCGGCGCGGCTCGAGGAGGGGGCGTTCCTCCTGATCGACAAGCCGCGCGGACCGTCCTCGCACCAGGTCACCGCCTGGGCCCGGGACCTGCTCGGCGTCACGGTCGCCGGCCACGCAGGTACCCTCGACCCGAACGTCTCGGGGCTCCTGTGGATCGGGGTCGGTCCCGCGCTTAAGCTCCTTCCGCTCGTCCTCGAGTTCCCCAAACGGTACATCGCCTCGGCGGTCCTCCACGGTGAGGTCGCCGACCGCGACCTCGCGCGCGTGATCGCCGAGTTCACCGGACCGATCTATCAGACCCCGCCCGTCCGCTCCGCCGTCAAGCGGGAGCGGCGAGTGCGGACGGTCCACCGCTTCCGGCTCCTCGAGCGGGACGGCTCGCATCTCCTCTGGGACGTCGTGGCGGACTCGGGAACGTACATCCGCACCCTGGCGGTCGACGTGGGGGAGGCGCTCGGGGTCGGGGCGCACATGGAGGAGTTGAGGCGCGTGTCGACCGGTCCGTTCGACGAGCACGGGGCGGTGCCGCTCACCGCCCTCGCCGACGCGGTCGCGACGCGCGCCGCGGGCGACCCGGGGCCGCTCCTCGCCCTCGTCCATCCGATCGCGGAGGTCTGGCGCGAGTTCCCGTCGATCGTCGTGAAGGACGGGGCGGCGAGCGCCTTGGCCCACGGCGCCGGCCTCGCGAGCGGCGGGATCCTGTCGATCCCCCGGCCGTTCGCCGAGGGCGCCCACGTCGCGCTCGTATCCAGCACGGGCGAGCTCGTCGCGACCGGTCGCGCGCGGCACGACTCCCGCGCCGCGACGTCCGTCCCCCACGGATGGGTCGTCGACGCGACCCGCGTGTTCGTCGACCCGGAGCGCTTCCCTCCGCTCTGGAAGCGCCCGCGGGGCCCGACCGAGCCGACGCCGCCCGCTTCCGGCGGCTAGGGTTATCTTTTGGCCCGGTTCGACGGGACGATGG
>DAIDCO010000087.1 GCA_027309555.1 bacterium | reverse complement strand
CTCCTCCTCGACGGCGAGCCGGAGGTAGCGCAGCCCGGAGTCGTTGAGCCGGTCCATGTGCAAGAGGAGATAGTGGAGGTACAGCCGCTCGGGCCGGTGCGACGGACCGGGGGCGCGTAGCGCCCGACCGTCGCCGTCGGACGGAGGACGGTGACGGTCGAGCGTCTCGGCGTGATGCTCATGTTCCGCTCCGTGGAACTCCCTACCGATCGGGCCGACGAGCGGTGGGTACAGATTGCCCACGGGGTCGTAGGGGGCCTCTTCGGAGGCCCGAAGGAGAGGGCGGGGCGTCGGCGCGTCGATCTTCCCGCGCAGGTAGGGGTGCACCGGCCGGGCCGGGTCCTGCAGCTCCGCGATCGGACGACCGGCCACGTCCTCGACGATCGACTTCAGGCTCCAGCTGGTCCGACGGCGGGCTGGGCCGTCCACGGAGGCCTCGTCGCCCACAGCGCTTCTCGGGTCCGGCCGGCCCTATAAACCTCCCTCTCGACGCGCAGGCGCGCTGTCGAGCGGGGCGGCTTCGTGTCCGAGAGTCCCGGTGAGGAACTCGTACTCGGGGGTCGAAGCGACGATCGCGAGGGGAAGGTGGAGCGCACCGACGCGCCAGAGCGACTCCGCGTAGCCCGCGTCGCGAGGCTGCCGGGCCTTCGGGAGCCATTCGGCCTCGGCGGGCGTGAGGCCGAAGAATTCCCGGGTGGGAGCGGAGACCTCGGGGAGGCGCAAGAAGGCCGTCGCGTACAGGTTGCGGAGGAGCGACCGCCCGCTCGGGGTGCCGAGGAAGTCGTCCGGGTTCTGGCTCAGGAGGAGGATCCCCGCAGAGAAGTGCCGCACGTGGCGCACGACCCGGTCGAGGAAGTCGGCGGTCGCCGGGTGCCGGGTGAGCAGGTGGGCCTCGTCCAGGAGCAGGAGCTTCGGTCCCGCGGCCTGCTTCAGCCGGCCGTACGCCCAGTCGAGGACGTAGGTGAGGTGGAACGGTAGCTGTTCGTCCGTCACGCCGCGGAAGTCGACCGACACCGGGCCCGGACCGGGCGCGAGGGTCGTCGGGCCCGAGAGATCCCGAAGGGAACCCGAACGAAAGACCTCGAGGAACGTCGCGAGGCGGTCGGTCGACCGCTCGGGGCCGGCGAGGGCGCGCTCGAGGTCCTGGAACGTCGGCACCTCGGGTCCCGACCGGTAGAGGCGGTAGAGGGCCGCGTCGAGCGCGGCGCCCTCCTCGTCCCGCAGGCTCGGGAAGAGCGCGCGGAGCATCGCGCCGACCCGCGCCGCCTTCTCGCGCCGGTCGCCCCCGGTCGTGGCCGGGTCGAGCGGGTTGAGCCGGCCGGCGGCGCTATCGGTGAGGCGTACGACCGACCCTCCGAGGGCGCGGACGAACGCGCCGTACTCCCCGAGCGGGTCGAGAACGACGAGCTCCGTCTCGGGACGCAGCCAGCGCGTGCGCAGCGCGATCAGCGCGGCGGAGAACGACTTTCCCGAGCCGGTGGTGCCGAAGACGGCCCACGAATGGCTCGGATGCGACCACCGGTCGAGGAAGACCGGGCTCGCGTCGGCGAGCGCCAATCCCACGAGCGTGCCGCGCGCCTCGAGGACCGACTCGTCGGCGAACGGGTACAGGGCGGCGACGCCGTCCGTCGGCAGCGTCTGCCAGTACCCGCTCGGGCGCGGCGAGGAGGGGTCGAGGGTCGGAGGGGCGACCGCCTCCCGCACCTCGTATCGAGGCGTCCGAGTGCGGAAGCCGAGCGTCGCGAGCCGCTCGACGAGACGCGCCCGGCCCGACTCGACCCGCGGCCGGGAGGAGCCGACCGCGACGAACCGCAGCCCGACCCTCCACAGCTCCTGGGTGCGTCGGGCGACGGCCCGGCCGAACTCCTCGGCGGAGTCGCGCTCGGATTCTAGCTCCGCGAGGTTCCCGCCGGTCGCGCCCGCTCGAAGTTCGGCCTCCGCGACGGAGCGGGCTCCGTGGAGGATCTCGAGCGCCCGCTCGGCCGGGAGCCGGTGGGCCTCGACCAAGAGCTCGTGCGACTCGGTGGTGGGGAGGACCCTCCCGAGGAACCCGAACGGCACCTCGGTGGGGAACTGGTGCACGAGGAGGGGGGCGCGGTAGAGCCGGCCCGTCCGTATCCAGGTCGTGCCCTCCGCCCCCCGAGCCGGTTCGGGCCGGATCATGGGGCTCCCCCTCGCGCGGCGGAGATCCTCCCGGGGAACCGGGCGAACCCCCAGAGGGGGAGGAGCGCGAGCGCCAGAAGGAGGCCCCGAGCGGGGCTCACGGGACCCGGGAACACGAAGACGGTCGCGCCCACCGCGCCGATCCCGAGGGCGGCGAGGGACCCGGGTCGGGCCGCGTCCCGCCTCCGCCGTTCGTCCCGCCCGACCCCCGAGCACCAGCCGGCGAACGCGAGAGCGGCGAGGGTCCCCGTGAGGGCATTGAGGAAAGGGGCGAACAGCGAGAGGACCCCCGCGACGAGGGCGCACGCGAGCGCGGTCCCGAAGACCTCGAGCTCGGGGCGGGGACCCGGGACGAGACGTCCGATCACGCATCCGCCCCCGGCCCCGCCCAACCGAGCCGCCGGGCGGCTTCGAGGAGGCCGCGGTCCTTGAGACGGACGGGCCGCAGGCCGAGTCCCGAGAGCCGTTCGAGGAGCGACGCCACCTGGCCCTCGAGACGAGCCAGCGCGTCGGGGCCTCCTTCGCCCCCGCCAAGGACGAAGTAGACGCGGCGGCCGTAGCGACGGCGGCAGAGCAGCGCGACCAACTCCGAGTAGCCGGCGCGGGCGTCCCGGTCGGCGGCGAGGCTTCGATCCGCCGGGGGGAGGAACGGCGCGGCGCGGATCGACGCCAGTGTCGCAAGGAACGCGAGGCGGCCGTCGCTTCCGCGCAAGAGGTCCCGGTACAGTTCGAACCGACGGGCGAGCTCGGCGGGGGGAAGATAGGCGAGCGGCGCTCCGCCGGTCCGTACCACCGCGACCCAATCGGCTCCCGCCAGGCGCACGAGGCCCTGTCGAAGGAGCGGCGACTGCCGGCCCGCCCCGGTCATCCGCTCCTCGCGGCGGGAGCGGTACTTCCATCGAAGGAGCGAGAGGGCCCGCTCGTCCCAGGCCTGACCGTCCGGCTTGTAGAGGGTAGCGAGGAGGCCCGCGCCGACGACCGAGAGCCCGGCCGGCACGTCGACGAGCGGCACAGCGACCGCGCCCACGGCAGCGTAGCAGAGGAACTTGAGGGCGTCCCGGGCGGACGGAAAGGGACCGAGACGCAGGCGACGGTCGACCCGCTCGGGGATCGGGACGACCGGTGGACCGTCGGTATCGTCCGCCATCTCATCGCGACCCCCCGCCCCGCACGGGGGGCCACCCGCTCGCGCCCGGGCCGCCGGCGCCCGGGCGGGGCAGGTGGCGGACGAGGTGGAGCGCGCCGTGGCCGATCAGTTCCGCGACGGCGAGCGGCGCCGCCGTCGGTGCGGAGGCCGTACCGGCCGCCCGGACCGCGCCCGAGAACGCGCGCCCGCCGGCGCCCGTCGGCCGAGCCGCGCCCGCGATGGGGCCCAAGTGCGCCGTCGCGGCCGTCGGGGCTACGACCACTCCGCGGGAAAGCCCGCCGTGGAGCGTCCCGCTCGCTCCGGGGAAGCCGAAGGCGACGAGCTGCGTGCCCGCGAGCGAGAGGAGGTAGGGCGACGCGACGGCCGCGCCGAGGTAGCCGACGAGCAGGACCGGGTTCGGGCTGCCGACCGCGAGCTCGAGCGGGATCACGAGGACGCACGGGAAGAAGACGAGCTCCGCGAACAGGAACCAGGCCCGACGCGCGAGCAGGGAGAGCGGGCGGAGGGGCCACAGGAGCGTGAAGATCGGCAGGACGACCAGGAGCACCGCGAGGAGCGCATCTCGGAGCCCGACCGCGAGCACGAGCGCGAAGACCGCGCCGAACTCGACGATCGCGAGAACGAACGCGAGGGCTCCGTTCTCCCAGGAGAACGAGAGCTCTCCCCAGCCGGCGAGGTGGGCCCATTGCTGCCAGGCTCCGCCGTCCCAGCCGGAGAAGACCGGATACAGCGCTCCCCCCACCGAGAGGATCCCGCCGGCGATCGGGACCGTGAAGTTCGCCCCCACGACCCCGAGGACGAGCCGGGGCAGCAGCCCATCGAACGTGGCCGCCCAACGGGTCGCGAGCGGCTTCGCGAGGTAGAGGACCCCCACCGCGAGCGCGACCAGCGTGGCCACCGGGTCAACGACGTTCGCGAGCGTGTAGGTCGAAAACTGCGCCGCCGGTGCGAGGTAGTTCGCCGGGTCGGCGCCCGACGCCACGAGCGACGGGAAGAGCGAGTGGACCGAGAGCTCGGGGACGAGCAGGTTGTCGTACGTCGGCCCGATGACCGCGGCGACGAGCGCGGTCAGGTCGGCAAAGAGCAGGAACAGGAGCACTTGGAGGAGCTGACCGAGGTCGATCGCCCACACCGACCCCGACCTCCTACGAGCCCGTGAGGACCCAGTGCGCGAGTCCCCAGAAGAGGCCCGTGACCGCAGCGGTGAACAGGAGCGTGCCGACGAGCGCGTCCCGAGCCCGGTCCTTCGCTTGGACCTTCTTCGTGATGTCGTTCGAGAACCAGCTCAATGCGACCCGCGCCCAGACGAGAGAGAGGATCCCGCTCCCGGCGAGGGCGACCAGCTCGACCAGCCGGTCGATCGCGGCGGAGAAGTTCCCCACGGCCGCCGAGGTCGGGTCGGAGGAGGGACCCGACGGCGCCGACGGGGTCGGGTGGCCCTCGGCGATGTTCGATAGGAGGACGAGGAGGACGACGGCGAGGGCGAGGTACCGCCCGAGACGTGCCGGACGGCGGGCGCGGGGGGTCACGGCTCCTCGGGTGCGCTCCATGAGAGCACCTCTTCTCCGTCGTTCCCGGTCTCGGAGCGGACCCGTCCGTCCGCGATGAGTCGGTCGATCGTCTCCCGAATACGCGGGATCGAGATCCCGCGCTCCTCCGCCAGGAGCTCAACCGTGGCTCGGTCCGCCCCGTCGGCGGGCTCGATGATCCGCCGAAGCACCTCTCCGGGGTCGGGCTCAGGCCGAGGTTGCGCTCGAGCCCGTGAGCGTCGCCGGAAGAGGAGCGCCGAAAGAGCTGCGAGCCCCACGCACAGCGCCGAACCGACGGCGACGGCGGCCGCTCCGGGGGGCCCGGCCGCGCTTCCGGGGTCCGCCACCGGAACCGGGGCGGGGGCGACGAGTGGGGGACCC
>DAIDCO010000086.1 GCA_027309555.1 bacterium | reverse complement strand
CGGCCACCGCGTCCGGATCGCCGAGACACGGCCGCTCTCGAAGCTCGTGCGCTTCTGCATCGTCGAGGACCTCGGCGAGGCGGCGCACCGGGTCCGCGGCGAGGACGTCGTACCAATCGGAGCGACGCCGGCCAAAGAGGAGGAGGCATGAAGGGCCTCGCGGGCCGTCGCGGTCGCGGTCTCCCGAAGGGAGCCCGCCTCGATTGCGTCGACAACACCGGCGCGAAGATCGTCGAGATCATCGCGGTCCGCAACTGGCACGGGACCCATCGCCGCTATCCCCGGGCGGGGATCGCCGACCTCGTGATCGTCTCGGTCAAGAAGGGAACGCCCGAGATGCGGCGTCAGGTGCTCACCGCGGTGATCGTCCGTTCCCGCTCCCCGATCCGTCGGGCGGACGGCTCGCGGCTTCAGTTCGAGGACAACGCCGCGGTCATCACGACCGAGACCGGCGAGATCAAGGGTTCCCAGATCAAGGGACCGGTGGCAAAGGAGGCCGCCGAACGCTGGCCGCGGATCGCCGCCGCCTCGTCCATCATCGTCTAGGAGGAAGGTCCCGTGCGAATGTCTCCTCATTCCCCGAGGCGCCAACGAAAGGCCCTCTACACCGCCGATACGTTCGAGCGCCGGCGGCGGATGAGCGTCCTGCTTTCGCGGGAGTTGCGGGCGCGCTTCCGCCGGCGCTCGACGCCGGTCCGCAAGGGCGACACGGTCCGGGTGCTCGCGGGCAGCTTCGTCGGCCGGGAAGAGCGGGTCGCGCGAGTCGACCGTCGCGACTACTCGGTCACCCTCGACAACGTCACGCTCAAGGCCGCGGACGAGAAGATGAAGCCCCTCGCGCTCCGCACGGCCCACCTCGTGATCACCCGACTCAACCTTTCGGACCCGTGGCGACGACGTTCCCTCCGCGTCCGCGATGAGGACGTCACCCCCGAGGAGCGCGGAGAGACCCCCGAGAAGGAGGAGGGAACGACCGAGGCCCCGGAGGCGACCGTGTCCGCGCCTCCGGCGCCGGAGGAGTCCGCTCCTCCGGCGAAGCGCGCGAAGTCGAAGCGCACCGCCCCGCCGAAGGGGACCGAAGAGGGGGAGGAGGAGGCATGACGTTCCGACTCAAGCGGGGGGCCGCTCCGCGCAGCTGGACCACCCCCCGCAAGGGGACGAAGTGGCTGAAGCGGCCGGGTCCGGGTCCCCACGCCCAGGACCAGTCGATGCCGCTTCTGCTCGTGCTGCGCGATGTGCGCAGCATCGTTACCTCCGCGCGCGAGGCCCGGATCCTTCTCCGTTCGGGCGCGGTACGGGTCGACGGCGCCATCGCGAAGGACCTCGACCGCGGGCTCGGCCTCATGGACACCCTCTCGTTCGCTGCGCCGCTGGATGCGCACTATCGCGTCATGAAGGACCGTCGCGGCAAGCTCGCCCTCGTCACGATCCCCGCGACCGAGGCGACGGTGAAGCTCGCGCGCGTGCGGTTCAAGCATGCCGTGCGCGGAGGTCGGGTCGAGGTGACGCTCCACGACGGGCGGAACCTCCTCGTCCCGGCGAACAGCCCGTACCGGGTCGGCGACTCGTTGAAGATCGCCGTCCCCGGCCAGAAGGTCGTGGAACACCTGCCGCTCGCCCCCGGCGCCCTCGCCTACGTCTCGGGCGGCACGCACGTCGGAGAACTGGCCCGCGTCGATCGGGTCGAAGTGCGCAACTCCTCGCAGCCGAACCTCGTCCACTTCAAGGAAGGCTTCTCGACGGTGAAGGAGTACGTCTTCGTCGTGGGCCAGAACGCGCCCGAGGTCACGATCGGGGAGGGCGCCGACCGATGAGCGCGCCCCCCTCCACAGTGCCGGCCCCGACGGGACCGAGCGCCCCCTCGAACGCGCACCGGGCCGTACGCGTGATCAAGATCGTGGTGAATGCCGGGGTCGGGGAGTCCGGCGAGGCCCGCACGAAGGCGGCGCGCGTCCTCGAGATGGTGACTCACCAGAAGCCGATCGCCACCCGGTCGCATTCGACTAACCGGGACTTCGGTATCCGCAAGGGTCAGGAGATCGGGGCGAAGGTCACCCTCCGCGGGAGCCCCGCGGTGGATTTCCTCAAGCGGGCGTTCGAGGCCCGCGACCGCCAGCTGGACGCCGAATCGATCGACCGGAACGGGAACTTCTCGTTCGGCATCGCTGATTACACTGACTTCTCCGGTCTGAAGTACGACCCCCAGATCGGGATCCACGGAATGGACATCGCGGTGGAGCTCGGCCGCGCCGGCTACCGCATCCGCCAGCGCCGCATCCAGTCCCGCTCCCTCCCGCGGGCCCTGCGGTCGACGCGCGACGACACCCGGACGTTTCTCGTCCAGATCCTCGGGGTCACGCTGCTCGAGTGAGGGGACCATGAAACCGAAGAAGAACTTTGGACGGAAGGAGGGCTGCCTGCGGTGCGACCGCAAGCGCGGCATCGTCCGGCGCTATGGCCTCCACCTCTGCCGCCAATGCTTCCGGGAGGTCGCGATGGACCTCGGGTTCCGCAAGTACCAGTGAGGAGGAACGCACGATGCAACACGACCTCTTGAACGACGCGCTCGTCGCGCTCCGCCACGCCGACCGGGACGGCAAGCCCACGGTCGAGATCGCGCCCACCTCGAAGCTGATCGCCGAGGTGCTGCGGATCTTCCGCGAGCACCGGTACATCGAGGAGTTCACGTTCGTCCCGACCGGCCGCGGCGGCCGGTACGACGTCCGTCTCTCGCGCCGCATCAACTCCTGCGGCGTCATCAAGCCTCGGATCGCCGTGGCCCACGACGGGCTCGAGCGCTACGAGTCCCGATTCCTGCCGGCCCAGGATTTCGGCCTCCTGGTCCTCTCCACGAACCGCGGGGTCCTTTCCCACCAGGAAGCCCGCGAAATGAAGATCGGAGGTCGGCTGCTCGCCTATGTCTACTGACGGCGAGTCGACCCAAGAGGTGGTCGCCCTCCCGAAGGGCGTCAGCGTTTCGGTCAGCGAGGGCCGGCTCCGAGCGAAGGGACCGCTCGGCTCGGTCGAGCGTCCGTTCCCGTCGGACGCGATCGGGCTGCACGTCGCGGGCGGGAACGTGACCCTCGAGCTGCGCCTCCCGGCGCACCGCAAGAAGTCGCAGGCGTTGCTCAAGACCTGGGCCGCCCACCTCCGGAACATCACGCAGGGGCTGACGCGGGGCGTCGAGGCGCGGATGAAGGTGGTCGCGGCCCACTTCCCGATGAAGGTCCAGGTCCGCGGCGAGGAGCTCGTCATCGAGAACTTCCTCGGGGAAAAGCACCCGCGCGCGACCCAGCTCGTCCCCGGCACGAAGGCGCAGGTCGAGGGCGACATCGTGACGCTCACGGGCCATGACCTCGAGCAGGTCGGACAGAGCGCGGCGAACATCGAGCGCGTCACGCGCATTCGCGACTACGACCCGCGGGTCTTCCAGGACGGCATCTACCTCATCGAACGCGCCCATCTCCGGGAGGAAAGCTAGTGCCCGACGAATCGACCGCCTCGAAGACTCCCGACGCCCCCCCCGCGAAGAAGCGTTCGCCGCGTCGGGCGGCCCGGGCCGTCACGCCGACGACCGAGAACGAGGCGCCGGCGTCCCCGAAGGAGGAGGGCACCGCGACCGAGGCGTCGGCGGGACCGCGGGCCCCGAACCGGGCGACGCTGCCCCCGGCCGAGTCCCGACTGCTCCGGACCCGACGCACGCTCGACGGTCGCCGGCCGATCTTCGGCCGCCAGGCGGCGAACCGCTACTTCCGCATCGGCCGGGATGGCGCTTGGCGCCGACCCCGGGGCCTCCAATCGAAGCAGCGCCGCCACTACGGCTACCGCGCGAAGATCGTCCGGGTCGGCTACCGCTCCCCCGCCCGCGTCCGGGGCCTCGTGCCAAGCGGCTTCCGCCCGATCCTCGTCCGCACGTCGAAGGACCTCGAGGGGCTCGACGGGCGGGTCGACGCGGCGGTCATCGCCCGCACCGTGGGCACCCGCCGCCGCCTCGTGCTCGAGGAGGAGGCGCGGAAGCTCGGGATCCGCGTGCTGAATCCGATCGTGAAGGGCGAGGGGGGGACCTAGGCACCATGCCCGACCTGTCCAACCAACGACGCCTAGCCGCGGCGCTGCTCAAGTGCGGGGAGGGCCGGGTCTGGATCGACCCCGCGAGCCAGGAAGAGCTCGCCGACGCGGTGACCCGCTCCGATGTGCGCAGCGCGATCAAGGCCGGGGTCATTCGCCGGCTGCCGGTCGCCGGGACCTCTCGAGGCCGGGCGCGGCAGCATGACGCCGAGGTTCGCAAGGGCCGTCACTCGGGTCCGGGTTCCCGCCGCGGGACCCCCGCCTCCCGCATCTCCCGCAAGTCGCGCTGGATGCGTCGCATCCGTGCGCAGCGCTCGCTCCTGCGTGAGCTCCGCGAGCAGCGAAAGATCACTCCCGGGATCTATCGTGAGTTCTTCCGTCGGGCGAAGGGCGGCATGTTCCGAAGCCGGGCCCACCTGCTCGTCAACCTCCGCCTCGCGGGTCACCTAACGGAGGCACGGCCATGAGCATCGGTCCGCGCTACCGGGTCCCGTTCCGCCGCCGCCGCGAGGGAAAGACCGACTATCGCGTGCGCCTCCGCCTCCTCAAATCGGGGATCCCCCGGGCGGTCGTTCGCATGAGCGAGCGGCGGGTCCGGGTCGCGATCGTCCGCTTCGACCCGGTCGGCGACCGGGTGCTCGCTCAGGCCGACTCGAACGAGCTCGCGGGGATCGCCTTTCCCCCTACGAGCCTCGCCTCGACCCCCGCGGCGTACCTCACGGGCTACCTCGCCGGTCTCCGCGCGAAGTCGGCGGGCGCCGAGACCGCGGTCCTCGATACGGGGCTGCGGCATCCGACCACCGGCGGGCGCCTCTCCGCAACGCTCAAGGGCCTGCTCGATGCGGGACTCGAGATCCCGCACGGGGAGGGAGGCTTCCCGAGCGCCGACCGCCTGAACGGTACCCATCTTCCGAAGCCGCTCCCCCAACCTATGGAAACCTACAAGCTGAAGCTGCCCGGGCTCCTCGCCCGGCCGGAGGCCCCGTCGTGAGCGCTGCGATGCACGGACCCCAGCCGCCGTTCCGTGGCGGCGGGGGTGGCGGGGCTCCCGCCCAGCCCCAGTGGGTGCCGAAGACGGAGCTCGGCCGGCGGGTCGCCGCGGACGAGTTCACGACGATGAGCCAGGCCCTCGCGAGCGGACTCCCGCTGCGCGAGCCGCAGATCGTGGACAAGCTCCTCCCGAACCTCCACGATGAGGTCCTCGATGTCAACATGGTCCAGCGCATGACCGACTCCGGTCGACGCTTCAAGTTCGCCGTGACGGTCGTCGTCGGGAACGGCGATGGCTATGTCGGGCTCGGTCGCGCGAAGGGACGAGAGGTCGGGCCGACGATTCGTCGGGCGATCGACCGGGCGAAGCTCGAGGTCATCGAGGTCTTGCGCGGATGCGGGAGCTGGGAGTGCGGCTGCGGTCGCGCCCATACGCTCCCGTTCCTCGCCTCGGGCCGTTCGGGCTCCGTGGTTGTTTCGTTCAAGCCGGCGCCCCAGGGTGTCGGGCTCGCGGTCGGCAAGGTCGCGAAACCGGTCCTGCGGTTCGCGGGGATCACGGATGCTTGGGGGTTCACCCAAGGACACACCAAGACGACCGTGAACTATGCCCAAGCGGCGTACCGGGCCCTGCTCGGCCTCTCGCAGCTCAAGGTGCCGGCGGAGGACGCGGAACGGCTCAAGGTCGTCCGCGGTCCCGTCGGGGTCTCGATCCTACCTCCGAAGGAGGAGGGCGCGGGCCGGCCGATGCGGGGCGGACGCGGTCGGGGCCGGGGCCCTGGCGGGCGG
>DAIDCO010000085.1 GCA_027309555.1 bacterium | reverse complement strand
GATAACGGGGCGGGAGGCACCGAAGGACCCGGGCGAGAGCGCGACGAGCGGGCGGTCAACCCGACCGTTCGAGAGCGAGGCGCCGGTCGCACGAGGGGCCGGGCCTATATCCCGAAGCGGTGCTGCCGAGCCTCCATGAGCTGCATCGAGGGGCTGCTCGCCGAGGTCGGACGGGACGCAGAGAAGGAGATCCAGTCCCGCCTCGGCGGCTTCTTCGGAGGAATGCTCCGCCACTACCTGCCCCAGACCTGGGTCTTCCAGACCGAGGACGGGGTCGCCTCCCTGCGGGTCGACGAACGAGGCGTCGTCACGGTCCGTCCGGGAGCCCTCCGCCCGGCGGACGTCACGATCGAAGTCGGTCACGATCGACTGCGGGCGGCGCTCACGACCCGACGCAAAGAGACGGGGGTCGCCGGACCGTTGAACGTGATCCCCCACACGGCGAAGGGGAAGGCTGCCTTCGCCTACCTGGGAGACCGACTCGGGCTCTGAGCGAAGCCGGCCGCGACGGTGGAGCGGGCCGGAGGGGCTCAGGTCCCGGGATAGAAGAGGTCGAACCGCCCGCAGGCTCCGCAGTAGTAGAGGCTGAACGGATGGAAGCGGTCGACCGGCTGCTGCGTCGAACCGAGGATCGGGTCGGAGACGGTCCCCCAGAACGTCGATCGTAGGTTGACGGTCCCCATCGACCGCATCGGGACCCGACACTGGACGCAGTTCCGGACCCATCCGCCGGCGGCCAGTGGCGGAGAGCCGGGGGACGTTCCGGCCCCGCCGCCGGGGGCGACGGTCGCTCCGCACGCAGCGCACGCGGTCGCGCCCGACGGCAGCGGCTTTCCGCAATGGGAGCAGAACCCGGCGGCCATGGTCGGAGGGGGAGGTCCCGGTCGCGATCAGCCGAGCTCGCGGAGGCGACGGACCATCTTCACGACCGCCCGGACGGCGTTACCGGCATTCTCGATCCGGTCCTGCGCCTGGAGCCGCGTCTCCCCGGGTCCCGAAATGCCGAGCCCCACGGGCTTGCCGTACTCGACCGAGAGGTCGGTCAGCTTGCGCGCCGCCTGGTTCATCACGACCTCGTCGTGCTGGGTCTCGCCTTCGATGACGGCACCGAGCGCGACGACCGCATCGACGTCGGGCCGGCCGAACAGCACCTTGACGACGAGCGGCATATCGTAGACGCCGGGGGTCTTGACCACCGGCCCCAGCGTGGCGCCGAGGAACTCGACCTCCTCTTTGGCCCGCTCGAGCATCATGAGCGTGACGTCGTAGTTGTATTCGCTCGCGACGATTCCGACCTGCACTCCCTTCCCCTCGCTCGTTCCCTTCGGCATTCGGTACCCCCGTTCTCCTCTCCGCCGTCAGCGGCTCCGCCGCACCGGTCCCGCGTCGGGGAACCCTTGGCGGAGCCCCTCGCCTCCGTGGCGCGCGAGGTCGTGCGGGCGGAACAGGAGCGAGAACGCGTTGAGCGCATGCTCTTCGGCGCGGCGGCGGGCGAGCTCCTCGAGCTCCCGGGGGCCCTCGGCCTCCCCCTCGAAGACAAAGCACTCGACGATCGGCTTCGCCTCGAGGACGCCCGTGAAGAGGAGACCGAGCGATGCCTCGTGCGCGCAGGTCTTGTCGTACTCGGCCTTGCCGGGCATGCCGAGCGCGAGGCAGAGGTCGACCCGGTCCTCCACGAACAGCTGTCGGCAGGCGACCGGGAGGTCCTTGATCCCGGGGACCGTGCGCCGAAGGATCTTGAAGCCGGTGCCGCGAGCCTGGAGCGCCCGGACCGCGTAGCGGCCCAGATCGACGCGGGCGAAGGTCGTGTCGGCGACCCCGACCTTCTTCACTTCCGCTCCTCCCCGCGGGTCCGCTCGAGGATCCGCTCGACGATGCGCCGGGTGGCGAGCTCGTCGTGCGGCCGCCGGCCGATCCGTACGACCGTGAGGGGCGCGCCGCGTCGGGCGCACTCGCGCTCGACCTCCTGTTCGTTCCAGACCTGGTTGTAGCCGAGCGCGATGATCGACGGCTGCTCGCGCACCACTGTCTCGTAAATGTCGGTGGTCGAGCCGAGGACCGCGCGGTCGACCGGTTTCAGCGCTTCGACCATCTCGCGCCGGAGCTGCTCGGGGACGTACGGTTCGTGCTTCAGCCGGCGCGCCGTCTGGTCCCGGGCGACGACCACGATCAGCTCGTCACCGAGCTTCTTCGCTTCCGTGAGGAAGTAGATGTGGCCCGGGTGGAGGAGGTCGAAGACCCCCGTGGCCATTACGCGGACGACCATGTCCGCCACGCTTCGACGATCGCGCGACCTTCGACGAACGGCCAGCCGTGCGCCTCCGCGTACCGCGCGGCGGCTTCCGGGTCGCGGGCCCCGCCGGAGTCTCCCAGCATCTCGCAGACGGTCGCGGACTCCGAAAGCCCTGCCATCCGGGCGAGCGAGATGGCGAGCTCCGTATGGCCCTTTCGCTCCGCGACCAGGCCGGGCGCGCTGTACAGGGTCGGGACGTGCCCGGGGGAGACGAACGACCGGCGGAATCGGTCGTGGAGCTCCCGGTCCGAAATCGAAGGGGCGGCGGCCGCGAGCTCCCCCAGCGCACGGATCGTCAGCGCCCGGTCGTTGTCCGGGATCCCCGTGAACGTGTTCCGATGGCTGATCGTGATACCGAAGGCGCTGCGTCGGTCGTAGCGCGGCCGTTCGACGAGCGCCGCGACCGACGGGAACTCGCGAGCCGCCAGCGCGAGCAGCTCGGTGTAGTACGGGAGGTCGAGCCGCCGCCGCAGCTCGTCGGAGAGGGCGGTACAGATGAGCCCACCGGCGTCGACCCGCAAGAGGCGCACGAGCTCCGGGGTCACTTTCTCGGAGAGGAGCACGAGGTCGGTCTCGGCTTCCCGGTCGGCCGCGTCGAAGATGAGGGTCGGCTCGCCCGCGGCGAGCGAGCGGGCGGCGGCGACGAGCTCGGCCGGTAGCGGTCGGGCAGGGTCGAGGCGCAACACGTCCCGGACCAGCCGGCGGTCGCTAATAAACCAGTTGTAACTACTCAAAAAAGGGTTGATAGCTCGACAGGAGAAGCGACGTACGCATCGAGGACAGCGGATCGACCCCGACCTTGACGACCGACACGGAGGTCGGCGTTTAGGAGGTGATCCATCTGCAGGTTCCCCTACAGATACCTTGTTACGACTTAGTCCCCCTTGCTGAACCGAAGTTCGAGCGACCCAGATGAGTCACCCTCACTCCGACCCAACTCGGATGACTTGACGGGCGGTGTGTGCAAAGAGCAGGGGCACATTCACCGCGGGATGTTGACCCGCGATTACTACGGAATCCATTTTCATGAGGGCGAGTTACAGCCCTCAATCCAGACTACGATGGGGTTTCAGGATTGCCTTCCCCTTTCGGGGTCGGATCCCATTGTCCCCACCTTTGTAGCGCGCGTGTTGCCCGGGAGATTCGGGGCATACGGACCTACCGTAGACCTCTCCTTCCTCAGCCTTAGCGGCAGCGATCCCCCTAGTGTGCTCTCACGATCGCTCGTGAAATCGCGACTAAGGGCGAGGGTCTCGTTCGTTATCTGACTTAACAGAACGCCTTACGGTACGAACTGACGACGGCCATGCACCACCTCTCGGAGAATCGGGCAAGGTCTTCGGCCTGGCTTTCATCCCTCCGTCGCCCCCGGTGAGTTTTCCGGCGTTGAATCCAATTGAACCGCACGCTCCTCCCGTTGCGGTGCTCTCCCGCCAATTCCTTTAAGTTTCAGTCTTGCGACCGTACTCCCCAAGCGGCAGACTTAACACCTTCGCTCCGGCACTGGGAGCCCACGCAGGACCCCCAACACCAAGTCTGCAGAGTTTACACCCTAGACTACCGGGGTATCTA
This sequence comes from bacterium, assembly GCA_027309555.1. Lineage (GTDB taxonomy): Archaea > Thermoplasmatota > Thermoplasmata > Lutacidiplasmatales > UBA184 > Lutacidiplasma. The sequence continues at coordinate 2,133 of DAIDCO010000085.1, read as the reverse complement.
ATCCCGTTTGCGCCCTAGGGCTTCGTCCCTCACTGTCGGATTCGTTCTAGGTGAACGCCTTCGCCACTGGTGGTCCCCCCAGGATTACAGGATTTTACCCCTACCCCGGGAGTACCTTCACCCTCTCCCGATCCCAAGCCGAGCAGTGTCTCCGGAATTCGGACCGTTGGGCGGCCCGATTTACCCGGAGATTTGCCCGGCCAGCTACGGACGCTTTAGGCTCAATAATAATGAGCACCACTCGGGCCGCGGGTATTACCGCGGCGGCTGGCACCCGTCTTACCCGGCCCTTACTTCTCGAGCTTTTTAGGCTCGAGAACAGCCTACACATAGTGTAGGCACTTGGAGTTCCCCCATCGTGGTTGCCCACATTGTGGAGGTTTCGCGCCTGCTGCGTCCCGTAGGACCTGGATTCGTGTCTCAGAATCCATCTCCGGGCGACTTCTCCCAAAGCCCGTACCCGTCTTCGGCTAGGGGGTCCGTGAAACCCCCTACTACCTGATAGGCCGCAGACCCATCCTCGAGCCCCGCAGGATTTGGACCTGGGAGCCTTCCATCATCTCAGATCTATCGGGTATTATTCCCAGTTTCCCGGGATTATCCCCGTCTCGAGGGCAGATTGTCCGCGTGTTACTGAGCAGTGCGCCGAGGGCTTACCCCTCTCGACTCGCATGGCTTAAGCGAACTCCAATAGCGGTGCCCGCCGGCAGGATCAACCGGATTTGTTCGCACACTTCGCATGTGCGGGAATACGTGTTCAAGATCGTGAACGATCAACTGACTGGCGGATTATGCTCTTCGCTCTGATTGAGCGCTCTTTCGCGTACGTCTCTTCCGTCAGTCCTGAGAGGTCACTCCCCGTTCGCGGGGAGGGGATCTCGGGGCTCCACGCCCTGTCGGGCCATCTGTGGCGTCGCCCGGAAGAGCTCGGATCATGCGTCCCCGGCTCGCCGTGGCGGCGTCGGCGCGACACGGGCCTCCGAAGAGGCCGCGCGGCCACTCACTCGGAGAGGCGGTCGCTATTTAAGGACGCCCCCGGCCCGGAGGTTCCGGGGCGTTACTCGCCCTGTTCGATCCGGGCCACCCAGAGCGGCACCTCGAGGAGCGACGTGATTTCGGGCGGGTCGATTCCGTAGCCGAACCCGTACCGGTTGAGCCAGACCGAGTGGAGGCCGGCGGCCGCCGCGGCCTTCGCGTCCGTATGGGCGAGGTTCCCTACGAAGAGCGCCTCCTCGGGCCGCACCCGGAGCCGCTCGACCGCCCTACGGAAGATCTCGGGGTCGGGTTTCTCGACCCCTTCGCTGCCCGAGGAGACGACGCGCGAGAAGTAGTCGAGGATCCCCACGCGCTCCAGGAGGGCCCGGACGCGGGCCTCGCTGGTCGAGTTCGAAACGACCCCGAGGAGGCGGTGGTCTCCCGCGAGCTCCTCGAGACATCGACGGGTGTCGGAGAAGAGCCGTACGGGAGGATCCAGCGCGCGCGCGGCGCTGCAGAACTGCCTCGCCACCTCGACGTCCACCTCCTTCTCCGCGGCCCGGGAGAGCGTCCGTCGCCAGAACTCCACGAGCCTCCGTTCTCGGTCGAGGAGGGGGGGCGCCGCATCCATCTCCCGCTCGACCTCGAGGTAGGAATGGGTGAGCGCGTCGGGGTCGAACTCGAGCGAGAACCGGCCGGCGAGCGAGCACCACCCGGCGTAGTCGCGCCCGTCGACCAGGGTGTCCCCGAGGTCGAACAACACGGCGTGGATCCTCCGAACGCCCTCGCTCACCGTCCGGACAGAGGAGTCACGGCCGCTTATCGTTGGCCGGGGGCTCCCTCTGAACCGACGGGACAGGCCGCCTTCCGGCTTCGCGTCCACGGCCGACGGTCGGGGGCGTCAGGCTCCCATTCGCGCCACGACTTCCGCTCGGACCGGGGCGGGCCCCCCGAGGACCTCGGTGGGCCCGGAGCGGGAGCCAAGGAGCTCCCGGAGGAACCACTCCATCTTCTCGTGGGCGAGGGTGGCCCGCGTACGGAGGTCGTCGCTCCCCGGGTCCCCCGAGCGACCCGCGAGCCCGAACCCGGTCCGGAGGTCCCGGAGGACGGCCCGGTGGGGGTCGAGGAGGGGCTCCACCATCTGCCGGGGATTCTCGG
>DAIDCO010000084.1 GCA_027309555.1 bacterium | reverse complement strand
CTCCACCACCCCGACCCCGTGCTCGGCGAGCGCCGAGGTGAGTGCCGCGCGCTCCTCGGGCCGTGCGCCCTCGAGGAGCCCGCGACCGTGGGTCAGGAGCTCGACCGATCGCGGGTGGAAGTGCAGGAGGTCGAGGGCCGTGCGCACCGCGAACGGGTCGTGGCCGATCACCGCGACCGAGCGTTCGGCCAACGTGTGCCCGTCGCAGAGCACGCAGAAGTCGACGATCCCGAAGTTCGCCCACGGGAAGATCGGGTCGATCCTCCCGCCCACCACGGGAATGCGGTCGACGACACCGAGAGCGAGGACGAGCGCCCGCCCCCGGGCCACGTGCGTCTGTCGAAGCCACTCGAACCTCACCTCGTAGCCGGCGGCGGTCCGGGTCGCGCCGAGCGCCCGTGCCGGAGTGACGTAGGTCGCTCGGGCGTCGACCGCTCGAACTTGCGCGATCTGCCGGTCGAGGAGGGCGTGGCCCGAGATCCCCTCGGGAAACCCGGGAATGTTGTCCATCCGTGGCGCGTAGTACGACCGGGAGTACTTCGGCCCGCGATCGATCAGGAGCGCCGAGTACGCGAGGAGAGAGGCCTTGAGACCCGCCTGAAGCCCGGCGTGACCCGCCCCCACGATGACAAAGTCGTACGACTCTTGCAAGCGCGGAAACCCGGCCATCGCCCGGCCCACTCGGAAGGAAGATTTGATGCCTCGCTGGCCGGGCCGAACGCTTTGGCTGCCGACCGCACGAGCGCGCGACGGCAAAAGTTAAGGGCCGCACCTTTCCTCGTTTCCCCCGGGTTCTTGACGCCCGAGCCGGCCCGACCAAGGGACGCCGCGCTGCGGGGCACCCTATTTCTCGAGGATGGCACTCGGTTCGACGGTGTGGGGTTCGGCGCCGCGACCCGTCGCGTCGGCGAGGTCGTCTTTTCGACGGGGATGGTAGGGTATCCCGAGTCGCTGACCGACCCGTCCTACCGCGGCCAGATCCTCACGTTCACCTATCCTCTCATCGGGAACTACGGGGTCCCGGACCCGGCGGCTCGCGATCCGGACGGGCTCCCCCTCCTCGAGAGCGAGGGGGTCCAGGTCCGGGGGATCGTCGTCCGCGGCACGACCCGACCGAACCACTGGTCGAGCACTCGGTCGCTCGATGATTGGCTCGCCGCCGAGGGAGTGCCCGGTATCCGAGGGGTCGATACCCGGCGGCTCACGGAGCACTTGCGGACGGAGGGCGTGGTCCGGGGCGTGATCGATGTCGGCCCCCCGGGCGACCTTCCGACGGACGCGGAGCTCGCCAGGGCGATCGCTCGCGCCCCCGGCTACGCCGAGGAGAACTACATGGCCGAGGTCGCTCCGAAGACGCCGACCCTCCTCGGCCGGCCGAAGGTGCCGGTCGTCGCGGTGCTCGACTGCGGCGTGAAGGCGAGCATCCTACGGGCGCTCCTCGGACGCGGAGTCTCCGTCCTCCGTCTTCCGTTCGACCACGAGGTCCCCGCGCGCTGGGACGGCCGTCGGGTCCGGGGGCTCCTCGTCGGGAACGGCCCGGGGGACCCCGCCCAGCTCGCCTCGACGATCGAGGAGCTCGGGCGGCCGTCGAACCGCGACCTCCCGACGCTCGGGATCTGCCTCGGCCACCAGCTCCTCGCGCTCGCTCGGGGGGGCACGACCTTCAAGCTCAAGTACGGGCACCGGGGACAGAACAAGACGATCACATTCTCGGACGGACGGGCGCTCATCGTCAGCGAGAACCACGGCTACGCGGTCGACCCGGGATCGCTTACCGCGACAGGCCTCGTGCCTTGGGCGACGAACCCGGACGACGGGACGCTCGAAGGGTTCCGCGACGGTCGCGGCCGCGTGCTCGCGCTCCAGGGACATCCCGAGGGCCACCCGGGTCCCCAGGAGGCGGGGTTCGTCTTCGACCGGTTCGTCGGGGCGGTGAAGCGACGCGCATGAACCGTTCTCTGCCGAAGAAGGTCCTGCTGCTCGGGAGCGGTGCCTTGAAGATCGGAGAGGCAGGGGAGTTCGATTACTCCGGTAGCCAGTGCCTCAAAGCGCTCGAGGAGGAGGGGATCTACGCGGTCGTCGTCAACCCCAACATCGCGACCTTGCAGACCGACCCGCCGAAGAACGGCCGCGTCTACTTCCAGCCGATCGTTCCCGGATTCGTCGCACCGATCCTCGACGCGGAACGCCCGGAAGGGATCCTGCTCTCCTTCGGGGGCCAGACCGCCCTCAACTGCGGGGTTCAGCTTTCCGACCAGGGGGTGCTCCAGCGCACCGGCACCTCGGTGCTCGGAACGCCGCTGCGCGGGATCAAAGCGACCGAGGACCGGGCGAAGTTCGTCCGGTCGATGGCCCGGGCCCGCGTCCCGACGCTCCCGAGCCGGGCCGTGTACTCCTACGAGGAGGCGCTCGCCGCCACGCGCGAGCTCGGGTTCCCCGTCATTGTCCGCGTGGCGTTCACGCTGGGCGGGCGGGGCGGCGGGGTCGCGCACTCCGCCGAAGAGCTCGAGGCGGTCGTCGGCCGCGGGCTCCGCGCGAGCCCGGTGGGCCAGGTCCTGCTCGAGCGATACGTCGGGGCGTTCAAGCAGCTCGAGTACGAGGTCGTGCGCGACGCGAAGGGGAACGCACTCACCGTCTGCAACATGGAGAACGTGCTCGGGATGCGCGTCCACACCGGGGACAACGTCGTGGTCGCGCCGAGCCAGACGCTGACCGATTCCGAGTACCAGATGCTCCGCCAGGCCGCGCTGCGCGCGGTCGAGGAGGTCGGGATCGTCGGCGAGTGCAACATCCAGTTCTGCCTCGACCCCGCGAGCGAGGAGTACTACGCGATCGAGATCAACGCCCGCCTCTCCCGCTCGAGCGCGCTCGCGAGCAAGGCGACCGGCTACCCGCTCGCCTACGTCGCCGCGAAGCTCGCGCTCGGCTACTCGCTCACTGAGCTCAAGAACCGGATCACGGGGGTCACCACGGCGTGCTTCGAGCCGGCGCTCGACTACGTGGTCGTCAAGCTCCCGCGGTGGGATCTCGACAAGTTCGAGCGGGCCGACCGGCGGCTCGGTCCGTCGATGAAGTCGGTCGGCGAAGTGATGGGGATCGGGGCCTCGTTCCCCGAGGCGCTCTCGAAGGCGGTTCGGATGGCGGACCCGCGTTCGGACCTCCTGCCCCCGACCGAGGTGCGGCCGGTCGAGACGATTCTTGCCGACCTCTCCACCCCGACCCCCGCCATCCTCTCGAACGTCCTCGAGGCGTTGCGAGCCGGCATCGACCCCGAGACCGTGAGCCGCGCGTCGTACATCGACCGATGGTTCGTGAGCGCCCTCGGCGAGATCGAAACCGTCCACCGGGATCTCGCGGTCCGACCGGACGGGGATCTGCCGGACGAGCTCGTGCGCCGGGCGAAGGAGCTCGGGCTCTCCGACCGCGCGATCGGCCGCGCGGCACGTCGGGACGAGGAGGAAGTCCGTCGTCTCCGACTGGCGGCGGGGATTCGCCCCCGGGTGCGGATGATCGACACGCTCGCCGGCGAGTGGCCGGCGCGGACGAACTATCTCTATGTCACCTACCGGGCCGACTCCGATGATATACGACCGATGCCGAAAGGCTCGGTGCTGGTCATCGGGGCCGGCCCCTACCGTATCGGCTCGAGCGTCGAATTCGACTGGTCGACGATGAACCTCGTGGAAGGCCTCCGGGCGGAGGGCGTCCCGGGCGTCGCGGTCCTGAACTCGAACCCCGAGACCGTCTCGACCGACTACGACCGTTCCGACCGCCTCTACTTCGACGAGATCACGCTCGAGCGCGTCCGGGACCTCTACGACATCGAGGCGTTCTCGGGCATCGTGACCTGCGTCGGCAGCCAGCTCGCGCAGAACCTGACCCCGCTGTTGCACATGTGCGGCCTCCCCATCCTGGGGACCTCCTCGGAATCGATCGACAACGCGGAGGACCGGGCTCGATTCGCCCAGCTGCTCGAGCGCCTCGAGATCCCGCAGCCGGCTTGGCGGGCGTTCCGCACGATCGAGGAGGCGAGCGCGTTCGCCGAGGAGGTCGGCTACCCGGTTCTCGTTCGACCTTCCTACGTGCTCTCGGGGCAGGCGATGAGGGTGATCTGGAGCCGGTCGGACCTGGCCCACTTCCTCTCGGAGGCCGCGCGGGTCTCCCCGGAGCACCCGGTCGTCATCACGAAATTCATCGAAGGGGCGGACGAGGTCGAGCTCGACGCCATCTCGGACGGGGAGCGGGTCCTGGTCGGTGGGATCCTGGAGCACGTCGAGCGCGCGGGGATCCACTCGGGCGACGCCATCTTCTGCCTACCGCCGCGCCACACGCCCGCGGACGTCCAGGCCAAGTTGCTCGATGCCGCGCGCCGACTCGCCCGCACGCTCGCGATCAAAGGACCGTTCAACGTCCAGTTCCTCGTCAAGGACGGCGCGTACCAGATCATCGAACTCAATCTGAGGGCGAGCCGCTCGCTCCCGTTCCTGACGAAGGCGACCGGTGTTCCACTCCTTACCGAGGCCGCGCGCGCCATGCTCGGGCGACCGATCTCGCGCGAGGGAGTGGCGCCGCTCCCCCCCGGTCGTTGGGGGGTCAAGGTCCCCCAGTTCTCCTTCCTCCAGCTTTCGGGCTCCGACCCGCTCCTCGGCGTAGAGATGCAGTCGACCGGCGAGGTCGCTTGCTTCGGACCGACGTTCTCGGACGCGCTCGTGAAAGCGCTCGTCGCGACCGGGGTGCGCCTGATCCCCCGTCGGGGCACGGCGTTCCTCTCGGTCGGCGGGCGGGCGCTCAAGGAGGAGCTCCTGCCGATCGCCCGGCGGCTTCGTTCGCTCGGTCTCCAGCTCGCGGCGACCGAGGACACGGGCGCCTACCTGGCCGCGCACGGCGTGCGTCCGGTGCGGACGCTCCACAAGGTCTCGGAGCCCGACCGCCACCCGAACGTGCGGGAGGAGCTCGACGCGGGGAAGATCGACCTCCTCCTGAACGTCCCCCTGTCGCTGACGCAGGAGAAATTCGAGCAGATGCTCGAGGACGAGTACTTCCTACGACGCCGCGCGGTCGAGCTCGGCCTGCCCCTTTTCACCAGCCTCGAACCGTTCGCCGCCTACGTGGAGGGGGTCGCCTGGCTCGAGGAGCATCCGCTCACGGTCGACGCGCTGTACGGCACGCCCGAGCCGGGGTCACGCGACGGAGATCTCGGCGCGGTCCGCCCGAAGCCGGTGGTGCCGCACCGGCGACCCGCTGCCGCGCGGCGCCGACGGCGTCGCCCGGCTACGTGAGCGGGAACTTCGTCAGCGAGTACTCGGGGACGACCGTCGAGGTGTCGAGAATCTCCGGGATCCCTCGGATCCGGTCGGTCACGAAGTCGAGGACCCGGCGCTTGTTCGACACGCTGGGCTCGAAATCGAGAACGACCAGGATGTCCCAGTCGCCGGTAAGGAAGTGGAGTTCCTTGACCTCGGGCAGGGTCTCGAGGAGACGGCGGATCCGGTCGAGGTCGCCGCCCCGGACCTTGAGATAGGAGAAGGCGCGGACGCTCTTGAGGTCGGTCGGCATGATCGCGGCGAGATCGTCCTCGGTGAACTGCTCGACGCCCTCGAGCCGTCGGCCGAGCGGCGAGATCAGCACGGGGAACTTCTGCACGCCGCGCAGGTGCTCGGTGATGAGCCGCTCGAGCCGCCCGGCCTTTTCGACGTCGACGACCCGAACGTGGAAACCGCGCTTCCCCGCGATCTCCTCGGTGAGAGCCATGCACCGCGACTGGTCGTCCGAGAGGAAGAAGACCGGCTCACCGACCGATTGAGACTCTTCGCTCCCGCTCGGCGCAGCGGCCGTGCTTGGACCGGCGATCGGGCCGCGCGACGAGCTCGGCGGGGGCCGGTAGAAGGTGGTGACGGCTTTCTTGGATTGGACGTAAAGGACCAGTTCGCGGGACTCGTCGGCCATGGACGAGCGCGAGAGCGGCCGCTATTATTTAATCACGAGCGCCCGCCGATATCGGCGAGCCCCCGCCCTCTCGGGTGGGGGAAGAGGTTCTCGCTCTGTGGGTCCGGGAGAGGGGCGTGGACCTAGTAGCGCTTGTAGGAGTCGGACCG
>DAIDCO010000083.1 GCA_027309555.1 bacterium | reverse complement strand
GGTGGAGGATGCGGGGGGCGTCCGGGAAGCTCAGCCACTCCGACGGTTCGGTCATCGGACTCACCGCGGAGTGTCAGCGGAGGGCGCCATATCAATCCTCGGAGGCGGACCGACGAATCGACCCGAGGGGTTCCCGAGCCGCGACCGCGGAACCGGGGCCGCCGGGTCCGGGCCGGGGTGGGCCCCGGTACGACGGTGGGAAAACGGGGGTACCTACCGCCCCCACGCAACCACATAAACGGGTCCCGGTTCCCCCGTTTCGTGGCGGACGCCCGTGAAAACCGCTCCGTGACCGGCTCGAGCGGTCCGCACCGGGTCGATGTCCACCTGCACCTCAGCCAGTGGTGGCACGAGATTCGAAGAACGGGGTATCGGGCCGACCTCGAGTACTCGGTCCGCGGTCTCCTCGGGGAGATGACTCGCAACGGGATCGACCATGGAATCGTCATCCAGCTCCACGAAGCCCCGAGCGTTCGGGACGGCCTTGCCGAGGCGCGCGCGATCGCCGCGGAGAGCGACGGGCGCCTCCATCCGGTCACGACGGTCGACCCCACCCGTGGGGAGGAGGAGGTCCGCGCGGCGCTCGCCCTGTGGGAGACCGCGCCCGACCTCGCCGGCATCAAGCTCTATCCGGGCTACCAGGCGTTCTACCCCCACGACCGCCGGCTCGACCCGGTGTACGAGTACGCCCACCGGCGGAACCTCCCGGTCCTGGTCCACCAGGGCGACACGCTCGAGGGCCGGGGCCTCGTGAAGTACGCTCGGCCGCTCGAGCTCGACGAGGTCGCCGGCCGCTTCCGGGACCTCCGGTTCGTCCTCTGCCACCTCGGGAACCCCTGGGTGAACGAAGGTGCCGAGATGGTCTACAAGAACGAGAACGTCTACGCCGACACCTCGGGCCTTCTCGCCCACCCGTCCGTCCCCTACTTCGAGCGGATGGTCCGGCAGGCCCGCGACGTCGTCTACTCGGCGATCGTCACGGTCGGGCGACCGGACCGCATCCTCTACGGGTCCGATTGGCCGCTCGAGGAGCTCGCGGTCGCGATCGAGGTCGTCGATCAGCTCGACCTTCCCGCGCCCGATCGGGAGGCGATCCTCGGAGGGAACGCCCGTCGATTGTTCGGCCTTCCCGAGCCCCCGCGCCGGCCCGGGGCGTCATAAGCGGGGACCGGCTTCGCCCCCTGCGGCGAACGGGCCCCTCGGGTCGCGTGCGCCTCTCCGAGGCAGGTCGATGGACGGCGAGGAGATCCGGCGGATCGTCCGCGAGACGAACTACGTCACCTGGCGGCGGCAGGGGGGATGGGAACCGCTCGTCGTGACCCGGGCCGAAGGCTCCCGGTTCTGGGACAGCTCGGGCAAGGAGTACCTCGATCTCTCCTCCCAGTTGATCGCCACCAATCTCGGCCACGGCAACGCCCGGGTCGCGGACGCGATCGCTTCGCAGGCCCGCGCGCTCGCCTACGCGGCGCCCGGCTTCGCGACCGAGGCCCGCGCGCGCCTGAGCCTCGCGCTCCTCGACGTCCTCCCGAAGGGACTCGAGCGGTTCTTCTTCAGCACCTCGGGGACCGAGGCGAACGAGGCGGCCCTCAAGATCGCCCGGGCGGTCACCCGGCGCACCAAGGTCCTCGCCCGCTACCGCTCCTACCACGGCGCGACGGCCGGGTCGATCTCCGTGACCGGCGAACTGCGCCGTCGGGCGATCGAGCCGCTGCAGAAGGTGCCGGGCACCGTCTTCGCGCCGGACTGCTACTGCTATCGGTGCCCGTTCGGCCTCACCTACCCGAGCTGCGGGGTCGCCTGCGCGGAGTACGTCGACTACCAGCTCTCGCGGGAGGGGGACGTCGCGGCGATGATCGTGGAGCCGGTCGTCGGCACCAACGGGGTGATCGTCCCCGTGCCCGAGTACCTGCCGCGGATCCGGGCGATCACGAAGGAGCACGACGTGCTCCTCATCGCGGACGAAGTGATGAGCGGCTGGGGCCGCGTCGGCGAGTGGTTCGCGGTCGACCGCTGGAAGGTCGTGCCGGACCTGCTCACGACCGCGAAGGGGATCACCGGCGCCCAGATCCCGCTCGGGCTCACCGCCACGACGGCCGCCGTGCACGATGCGTTCCGGGACGCCTACTTCCCTCACGGGCACACCTACGAGGCGCACCCATTGACGCTCGCGCCCGGAACGGCGGCGATCGAGGAGTACCGGCGGCTCGACCTCCTCGCGAAGTCGCGCCGGGACGGCGAGTACCTCCTCGCCCGGCTCGAGGAGATCGCATCGAAGCACCCGTCCGTCGGCGAGGTCCGCGGACTGGGGCTATTTGCCGCGGTCGAGCTGGTCAAGAACCGCCGGACGAAAGCGCCGTTCAACACCGAAGAGGACAAGGTCGCCGGCCGCCCGCTCGTCGTCGACCAGGTCACGGGCGCGATGATGAAGGAGGGGGTCTTCTGCATCGGCTGGGTCTCCCACCTCGTGATCGCGCCCCCGCTCATCGTCACGCGCGAGGAGCTCGACCATGGGCTCGAGGTGCTCGACCGGGCCCTCGCCCTCGCCGACGCGAAGGCCGAGCCGGCGACCTAGCGCACCCGGAAAGATCAGAACCAGCGCGTCGTCACGACCTTCTTCCGCGTGTAGAACTCGACCGCGTCCCGGCCCGTGGCGTGGAGGTCGCCGTAGAACGACCCCTTCCATCCCACGAACGGGAAGAACGCGGCGGGGGCGGGAACGCCGATGTTGACGCCCAGCATGCCGGCCTCGATCCGGTGCGTGAACTCGCGGGCCGAACGCCCGTCCCGAGTGAAGATCGCCGCCGCGTTCCCATAGCGGGAGCGGTTCGCGACCTCGATCGCCTCGTCGAGAGAAGCGACCCGGATCACGGAAAGGACCGGGCCGAAGATCTCCTCCTGGGCGATCGGCATCTCGGGCCGCACCCCGTCGAAGAGGACCGGCGGGACGTAGTAGCCTGCCGAGCCGGGCGGCACCGACCCCCGGGCGACGACGCGGGCGCCGAGCCGTTCTCCGTCACGGATCCACTGTAGGACCCGGTCGCGGTGCTCCGGGCGGATCACTGGCCCGACCTCGGTCCCCGAGGCGTTCGCGGGACCGGTGACGAGCGCCGAGACCGCCCGGGAGAGCTGCTCGACGAGGCGGTCGGCGCCGGGCTCGACCGCGACGACCACGCTGCCCGCGAGGCACCGCTCCCCGGACTGGCCGAAGGCGCTCGAGACGATCGCCGGGACCGAGCGAGCGAGCTCGGCATCCGGCATCACGATCAGGTAGTTCTTCGCCCCCGCGAGCGCCTGGACGCGCTTCCCGTGCGCCGCGGCGGTCGTGTAAATGTGCCGGGCGGTCGGCGCCGAGCCGACGAACGAGACCGCGTCCACCCCGGGATGGGTGAGGAGCGCGTCGACCGCCGCGGCGTCCCCATGGACGAGATTGAACGTCCCCGCCGGGAACCCGGCTTCGGCGACCCATCGGGCGAGGAGGCTCGCGGAACGCGGGACGCGTTCCGACGGCTTGAGGACGAACGTGTTCCCGCAGACGAGCGCTAGGGGAGCCATCCACAACGGGATCATGACGGGGAAGTTGAACGGGGTGATCCCGGCGACGACCCCGACCGGCTGGCGGAGGAGCGTTGTGTCGACCCCGCGCGAGACGTCCTCGAGGAACGATCCCTGGAGCGTCGTCGGGGCCGCGGCAGCGAACTCGGTCGCCTCGATCCCGCGGCGGACCGACCCCCGCGCCTCGTCGAGCGTTTTTCCGTTCTCCCGCACGACCGTGCGCGCGAGCTCCTCCGCGTGGGCTTCGAGCAGGGCCCGGAGGGCGAGGACGTGCCGGGCGCGCTCGACGACGGGAACCTCGCGCCAGCTCCCGAAGGCGCGGCGCGCTGCCCGCACGGCGGCATCGACCTCGGAGGCCCCCGAACGCGGCACTCGGGCGATCAGGGCGCCGCTCGACGGGTCGGGCACGTCGAGCAGGTCCCGGCCCTCCGGCCGCACCCAGGCTCCGTCCACGAAGTTCTCGAGCGTCTCGGTCTCGGCCACGGGGCTCTCCGGCCTCCCGCAACCGCCGGGAGACTTGACGCTCGCGGGGGGGAGTCCGGCGATTGACGAATCTTCCCGGCGCGACGCGACCTTTTGTAGGGCGGCCGGCTCGGAACCGGGACGGCGACCTCCCCCGCGGGCGGTCGTATCGGGGGATTGGTAGTGTGGACCCGCGTTTCGAAGCCGCGTACACCGAGTACCGCCAGCGCACCCCCCGCTCGAAGGAGCTGTGGGAGCGCGCGCGACGGTGGAGCCCGCTCGGCGTCCACTCGAACTACCGCTTCCTCGACCCGTACCCGTTCTACGTGAGCCGGGCGAAGGGCGTCACCCTCTGGGACGCCGACGGAAACGACTACCTCGACTTCAACATGGGCTTCGGCTCGCTCCAGAGCGGCCACGCCCACCCGAAGCTGGTCGAAGCGCTCCAGCGCCAGCTCGAGAACGGAAGCGTGTACGGCTACGAATGGGAGGGCACTCCCGAGGTGGCGGAGCGAATCTGCCGACGCTACCGGATGGCGAACGTCCGGTTCAGCACGACCGGCCTCGAGGCGACCCACCATTCGATCCGCTTCGCCCGGGCGTACACGAAGAAGCGCTTCGTGCTCAAGTTCGAGGGGTCGTACCACGGCTCCCACGACACCCTCCTCGTCGGCGTGAAGCCGCGCCTCTCGGTCGCGGGCCCGCACGAGCACCCGAAGTCCGCCCCCGCCTCCCCCGGGATCCTGCCGGAGCTCACGGAACGCACGCTCGTCGCCCCGTTCAACGACCTCGCGGCCACCCGGAAGATCGCCCACGAGCACCGGGAGGACCTGGCCGCGATCATCGCCGAGCCGATCCCGATGAACATGGGATTCATCCTTCCCGAGGACGGGTTCTTTTCGGGCCTGCGCGAGCTCGCCGATGAGCTCGGGGCGCTCCTCATCTTCGACGAGATCAAGACCGGCGCGAAGTACCCGCACGGCGGCGCCGGACGGCTCGGGGTCCGTCCGGACCTCCTCACGCTCGGGAAGTCGATCGCCTGCGGCGTACCGATGTCCGCGATCGCGGCCGGACCGGGGATCCTCGACGAGGTCGGTCCGCGCAAGGTCGCCCACGCGGGAACCTACAACTCGAACCCGCTCGCGATGGCCGCCTGCATCGCTTCCCTCGACCACATCCTGACCGAGGAAGGGCTCGAGCGCTCCGCCCGCTTGAACTCGCGTCTCGCGAAGGGGTACGTCGAGGTCTTTGACGACGCCGGTGTCACCGCGCACGTGGCGGCGGACGGAGTGTCGGGCACGGTCTTTTTCGCCGACCACCCCGTCCGGAACTGGCGCGACTTCCTGTCGGTGGACGGGGACCGCTCGATGCTCTACTACTACCTCTGCCTCAACAAGGGTCTCATCCCTTCGGGGACGGGACCGGACGAGCAGTGGACCCTCTCCGTGCAGCACACGGACGCGGACGTCGATCGCCATCTCGAGATCCTTGGCTCGGTCGCGGAACGGCTGGCCGGGACCCCCCAGGCCGGCGAGATCGAAGAGTCGGTCTAGATCGGGAAGGGAAGTCCCTCGGCCGCGAGGGGCGGAGACCGGCCGATCGGACCGGTAATGGCGCGTCGAGTTCCATAGGGCCCCGGCTCGATGCTCGCGCAGAGACCCAGCGTTCGCCGAGGGTCAGCGCCTCGGCCGGCCGGGGATCGAGAGTAGCTAATCGGAAATGGTTAGCCCAGATACCCCAACCTCCGGCCGGGGCATCTGGGCGTCGTGGGGTTCCCGCTCACGCGGTAGCCGAGTCGACGATCGCCTCGTTGTCGGGCTTCGACTCCTCGGGGGTACCGAACGCTCGCCGGAGCCGTCCCCAACTCCAGCGGCCACCCACCCTTAGAGTGCGTGGCCGCCGGGTCTGGGAGACGACCCAAGAGAGCTCCTCGCGCGGGAACTCGCAGGCAGCGAACTCCCTAACGCCGGGCCCCCCGGGGAGAGAGTCCGCAGCGCGGTAAGCTCGGCCGATCTGATCCGTCCACATGCTCTCCCTCCTCGGTCATGGCAACCACCCCTTTCGACCCGGGAGTCCTATTTAAAGAGAGGGGGCGCGAGGAACGCGAGTGACCTGCCTACCCGGTCGCTCTGAGGGCCGTGACAGAGCCTGTCACGG
>DAIDCO010000082.1 GCA_027309555.1 bacterium | reverse complement strand
GGACGAGCAGTTCCCCGTCGCTCGCCCGGAAGAGCGGACGCGCGGCCTCGGGGTAGTCGGGCAGTCGCTCGACGGCCGCTTGGGCCATCATCTCGGCCGCGCGGACGGTCTTGTGGTAGTACACGGAGGAGTACATCAGCGCGCGGCCGACGAGGAACCCCTCCACCGCGCTGCGGCCCTTCTCCTCGAAGACCAGGTGGCCGTGGGCCGAGCGCAGCGTGTCGAGGAGGCGGACGGCGTCGATCGCGCCGTGCGCGACGCCCGTGTAGTAGGCATCGCGCTGCATGTAGTCGATACGGTCGGCGTCGATCGGGCCGTGCAGGATCGACCGGTGGACGCTCGGTCGGCGCGAGTCGCTCTCGGGATCGATGAGACGGGCGACCTCCTTCGGCGCGAGCCCGTGCCGTTCCAGCACGGCGGGCACTTCGGTCTTCGCGGCCGGCCAGTCCGGGTCCCGGCCCTCGATGCGGGCGCACGAGACCGCTTCGTGCGGGACACCCAGCACCTCGCGCATCGGACTGTCGAGCGTGTGGGAGAACGGAGCGTGACCGAGGTCGTGCAGCAGAGCGCCCGCGCGGACGCGTCGTGCCGCTCCGGGCTCGAGGTCGAGCCGGCGGCACATCTCCCCCGCGACCCAGTACGCCCCGAGAGAGTGCTCGAGGCGCGTGTGGTTCGCCCCGGGAAAGACGAGATGGGCAAAGCCGGTCTGTCGGATCCCCCAGAGCCGCTGGAACTCCGCCGTGCCGACGAGCGCGAGCGCGACCCCGTCAAGCGCGATCGGGCCGTGCACGGGGTCGAAGATCGACTTGTGATGGGCGGACGCACGAGCCGAATGCGGCATCCCGGGGGCTCGAAGCGTCCGGGCGGATAAGGCGGCCGGCCGTGGAAGCCGAGTGGAGGACGAATGTATTTATCACAACCCGGCCGTCCGCCGGCGATCATGGCTCCCAAGGGGGTCGCTACGGCCCCGGACGCCGAGCCCCTCGACGACGTCCGCACCCATTGGCACTCGGTCCAAGAGGCGGAATCGCGACCCGACCGGGCGCGGTACCTCTCCGCGCTCAAGGGATTCCTCGCCGTGGTCGAGGCCCGCACGAGCGAGCTCTCCGCGGCCGGCAGCGAGGTCGCGCCGATGCTGAGCGACGCCGCGATGGCGTTCTCGCGCGCCTCCCACCCCGAGCTCGCGCTGCGCGCGGTCGACCTCGGCCTCGCGTTCAGCCCCGGCGCTTCGACGCTCCTCCATCAGAAAGCGCTCGTCCTGCTCGCCCAGAACACCGACCTTCCCGAGGTCGTTCGCCTGGTCGATAAGGCGCTCGAGGCGAACCCGCACGACAAGAGCCTCTGGGCGACCCGGGCCGATGCGCTCCGGCTCCAGGGGAGCACCGCGGAGGCCGTCGAGGCGTACTTGCGCGCCCAGCAGCTCGAAGCCGCGTCGACCCAGTACGTCGACAAGGCGCTCAAGCTCGCGCCGCACGACGCTCGAGTGCTCAAGACCAAGCTCGAACTCCACCGGGCTGTCGGCGGGAACCTCCCGGCGCTCGCGGCCTGCGACGAGCTCCTCCGTTCGAACCCGGACGACGTCGAGCTCCTCTTCGCCCGCGCCGAGATCCTCGCGTCGCTCGGCCGGACCCAGGAGGCGCTCGCTCCGCTCGCGCGGGTACGAGCCGAGCGGCCCGAAGAGCTCCGCGCAGCGCTGCTCGAGGTGCGCGTACTGTTCCAGCTCGGGCGCGCCGAGGAGGCGGTGCCGATCGCCGAGGGGATCGTCGAATCTCCGACCGCGCCCGATGCGTCGACCCTTACCGAGATCATCGCGCTCACCGAGGCGAACTCCCCCGAGCTCGCGCTCGCGACGCGCGAGCGACTCCGGGAGGTGGATCCCCGGAACGTCCAGAACCTCCTCGACCTGCGCGCCCTCGCGAGCCGCCTCGACCGGGCGGAGGTCGCGATGGCGGCGTGCCAAGCCGTACTTTCGGTGAATCCGGATAACCTCGAGGCGATGCGGGGCATCGCCGAGGTCGAGCTCGCCCAGGGGCACCGCGACCTCGCCATCGACGCCTATCGAGCGGTGCGGAAGGTGCATCCGCACGCGGTGAGCGAGCTTCGCAAGGGACTCGAGGTCGCGCGCGAGGCCGGGCGGACCGACGTCGTCCGGGAGTTCGCCGAGGCGATCCTCTCCGAGGACCCCGTCGACCTCGCCGCGCAGCTCGCCCTCGCCCGGTCGCTCGCCGCCGAGGGGGAGCCGGACCGCGCGATCGCGGCCTACGACGCGCTGATCGCCGCCCACCCCGGAGGATTGCCGTACCTCCTCGAGAAGAAGGAGGTTGTCGCACGCACGAACGACCCCGAGCAGGTCGCCCCGGTGCTCGACGAACTGTTCCGTCTCGACCCGACGAGCACTGAGGTCGCGGTCGAGCGCGGGAACCTCTACCTCGGCCTGGCGTACGACCGCGCCGAGGGTTCCGGCGAGCGGGACCAGGCGGCCCGAACCGCGCTCGTCTGCTTCGAACGCGCGTCGCGGGACGCGGAGGCTCGTGGCGTATCCGAGCTCGGCATCGCTCGCGCCTCCCGGCTCGTCGGGGACCACGAACGGGCGCTCCATGCTTATGCGGCGTTTCTCGCTCAGGACGACCACGAGATGCGCCACGACATCCGCAAGGAGCTCGGACACGCCCTGCGGGAGACCGGCCGCTACTCCGAAGCGTCCGAAGCGTACGGGCAGGCGATCTCGGGCGGTCTCGAGGACCCCGACCTGTTCTGGGGCGCCGTCGAAGTGCTCGCGCAGCTGAACCAGGACGCGCGGGCGCTCCAGCTTCTCGAACATCTCCTTCGACGTGAGCCGACGAATCCCCTCTACCTTCGGAAAAAGGGCCAGCTTCTCCTCAAAGCGGGCCGACGACCCGAGGCCCTCTCGGCCCTCCAGCAGGCGGTCCAGAGCGCCCACGGGGACCCGCACTCCTACTTCGAGGTCGCCGAGGCGCTCCGAGCGCAGGGCGGATACGCCGACGCGATCTCGTACTACCGGCAAGGGCTCGCGATCGACCCGAAAGACCCCCATGGCCGCCTCGCGCTCGCCGAGACGCTGCAGCTGGCCGGCCAGTACTCGGAGGTCGTCGAGCTGATCGACCCGCTCCTCACGGAGGACCCGAACCAAATCGCGGCCTGGAAGGTCCGGGGAGACGCGTTGCGCGCCCTGGGCCGGCCCTCGGAGGTCCAGTACTCCCTTCGGGCGATCCTCCTCCTCGAGCCGGACAACGGCCCCGCCCTTCTCGAGACGTATCGCCTCCATCGCGAGGCGAAGGAGACGCGCGAGGCCTACGACGCGCTGAACCACCTCCTTTCGACAGACGCGCCCGAGGCGCAGGACGCCACCCTTCACCTCGAGCGGGGGGACCTCGCCGCGGGCCTCGGACTGACCGAGGAGGCGAACCAGTCCTACGAGCGGGCGGCCCAGATCGACCCGGTCTACGGGGTCGAGATCGCGATCCGCCGCGCGCGCCTGCGGCTCGCCGCCGGGCGCCCCGACCTCGCGCTCGAAGTGCTCGACACCGGCCTCAAGTCGCACCCCGCCGGGGCTCCGCCGAACCTCGCCGCCCTCCTGCTTCGCGCGGAAGTCCTGGATGCCCTCGAACGGCCCAGCGAGGCCCGGACCGTCTACGAGGAGGTCCGCCAGCGAGAACCGAAGTCCCCGGTCGCGCTCGCCGGGATCGCGAAGTCGATGCTGCAGGAAGGCCAGCACGCCGAGGCCGCAGAGTTCCTGCGGGCCGCGATGCCTCAATTGCCGCCCCAGGAGAGCCTCTACCTCCTTCTCATCGAGGCAGAGAGCGGCCTCGGCCACCTCGATCTCGCGCACGACGCCGGCCGCAAGGCGGTCGAAGTCCTGCCGAAGAGCGTCGGGCTCTGGGTCCGCCTCGGGGAGCTCGGGGTCGCCCGTCAGGCATGGGCGGAGGCCGCCGACGCGTTCGCCCACGCGCTCGTCGTCGCTCCGGCCAACGTGGACGTCCTCCTCCGCGCCGGCTTCGTGGCCGAACGCCTCGAACACCCGAACGAGGCGCTGGCCTTCTACGAACGGGCGACGGAAGCCGACCCCTCGAACAAGCAGGCTTGGACGAGCCGCGGGCTCGCGCTCGTCGCGACGTCGCGGCCCACCGAGGCGGTCGCCGCGTTCGACCGAGCGCTCGCCCTCGATTCCGACTTCGGTCCGGCGAAGGACGGGAAGAAAGTGGCGGTGCAGAAGACGCGCGATGTGGAGATCCAGCGGTTCGGCCGCGAGGCCCTTCTCCTCGAAGCGCGGGTCAACCACACGGTCTCGAAGAACGAACTGTTCGTCACGCTCCACGTGCCGTACGAGTTCCTCGAGCCGGTGCTCGTCGCGATCGGCCGGCCGCCCAAGGTCGACCTCGAGCACCTGGGACCCGAGGAGATCCGAGACCTGGAGAACGCGACGTACCACCTCATCGCCTCGGCGCTCGAGCGCCGGCCGCCCGGGATCGAGCGCCGCGGGTTCACGCTCGCCGACGTCGCGGTCCTCGCCCCTCCGGCCTATTCGCTCGAGCAGATCCAGCGGCTGTTCGGCTACCTCAAGGCGGTCCTCGAGGGCGACCTGCGGGCCGAGAATCTCTCGCTGACCCCCGATGTGGAGGAGCTCGCCCGACAGGCCCTCGGCCTTCCGCCCGAGCAGCGCACGCTGTTCCAGATCGTGAAGAACCTCCGGGTCGGCATCTACAAGGCCCGTCTGATCAAGGTCGTGGAGGCGGCGGGTACCGCCGTTCATGCCCCGCTCCCGTCGCTCGACCTCGGCGCCTACTCCCCCGAGTTCCGTAGCCCCGAAGGGGGTGCGGAAGTACCGACCGGCGAACCGTACACGGTCGCGGAGACGAGTGCGCTCGACGCCGCGGGCGGCACGGAGTCCGGGGCGACGGGCGGCGCGCGCGCCGACTGGTCGTACACGACGGACGCGGATCCCGCCCCCGGAGGAGCCGGTCCCCGTACGTCGGCCCACGCGGAGGGCGTGCCGCTCGCGCGATGCGTCGGTTGCGGCGGCATCGCATCGGTCGTACACGCCTGCTCCGCCCCGCTCTGTCAGCATTGCATCGGCCAGTTCCCGAACTGCCCGAAATGCGGAGAATCGGTGACCACCGACTCGACGCGAGCGCTCGAAGGGGTCGAAGTCCACCCGGCCACCGGGCACCACCCTCCGCACCGGACCGGAGGGGCTCTCTCCGGGATCAAGGGGGTCTTCAGCCGCTCCAAGACTCCGCCTCCGAAGGGCGAACCCTCCACCGCCCGCACCGCGGCTTCCCGTTCCGAGCATCCGACCGGCTCGCACGCCGATTCCCCGTCGAAACCTTCCCACGCGGCCGCCGAAAAGCCCCGACCCTCGGGGGCGCCTCCCTCCGGGAAGGGAGAAGCCCCGTCCCATCGCGAGAGCTCGGCCACGCCGCACAAGGACTCCTCCGCGATGCCGCCCCCCTCGAAGGAGTCAAAGCCCACCCCGCGGTCTAGTCCCGAGCCCCCTGCGCCGCCTCCTCCGCTCGCCCGTCCCCGCCGGGACAAGCGGGATGACGAGCCTCGCCTTTAGGGCCGTGGAGGGTGGCCGCAGCGTCTTATAGTCGCACGCGCCTTTTCGCTCCGCGTGATACCGTGAGCGCACCTTCTCCGCCCCTATCAGCGGTCCGTGAGAAGTGGAGCGGCTGGCTGCTCACGGGTCTATTCCTCGTGGTCGCGGTGCTCTTGTTCGCCGCGATCTACCTGACGCTCCCCGCGCAGTCGCACTTCTGGGCCCTGGTCGCGATCGGGATCCTTTCGCTGTTCTTTGCCCTTGGTTCGTACCTCATGGAGGCGATGTCGCGGGACCCCACCGCGCAGCGGTCCCTCGCGTGGGGATTCTTCGGCATGGGGTTCGCGGTCCTGCTGCTCACCTTCGGACTCGGGCCGTCGTACGCGATCCTCTCGACCGTGGACGCCCTCGTATCGCTCACGATCGTGGTCGTGGTCCTCGCGATCTCGGTCGCGCTGATCGCCTGGCGCGGTCGGGCGGTACGTGCCGCCCAGAACCAGGAGGTCGCGCGGGCAGCCTGGCGCCAAGAGCCCGCACCGTCCGCCCTCTCCTACGCGACCGCCCGGTCTCCGAGCGTTCCCTCTAGCGCCCCTCCCGCGCCGCCCGCCGGTAACCC
>DAIDCO010000081.1 GCA_027309555.1 bacterium | reverse complement strand
TCCCTGCGGTGGACGCCGCTCTCTTTCCTCCTCTTCGCGACGGGGGCGGGCCTGCTCGTGACCGCCGTCGCGCTGCGCTCCCCCGTTCCGCTGTTCCTCGCCCTCCCGTTGCTCCTCGCCGGACCGTCGGCCGCTCTCGGGGGGCCGCGGGGGGCTCCCGTCCTCGAGGTTGAGCGCGAGGTCACGGGCAGTGCCATGGAGGTCGTGCTCAAGGGTCGGGCGCGGAGCCTGGACCGGACCGATCCGCGCGACCTCGACCTCGAACTCGAGGACCCGCCCGGCCTCGCCGAGGTGGCCCCCCCGGCCTTGCGGCGTCACGGGGGCACGCTCGACTTCGAGTTCCACTGGCGCGCCCGCGAGCCCACGATCGTCGTCCTCCCCCCTCCCCGCATCGTCTGGCGGGACTCGGCCGGGCTCGTCGAGCGGTCGGCCGTCTTCGAGGCTTCGCCGGTCGTGGCCGAGCGCTACCCTCCAGAACTGGTCCGCGTCGGCGCCGTACGGCTGCGCCGAACGATGGCGCTCCCGGGGGAGACTCGGTCGCATCGGATCGGTGCGGTGGGGGAGTTCTACGGCCTCCGCGAGGCGACGCCGAGCGACCCCTACCGGCGCATCAACTGGCGGGCGAGCGCACGGGCGGGACGTCTGCTCGCGAACGAGTACCAGCTCGACCGCACCGGCGATGTGCTGCTGTTGCTGGACGCCCGGCGGACGTCGCTCGGCGCCCGGATCGACGAGCGGTTGCTCTCGATCTCCCGTGCCGCAGCGGCCGGCATCGCGGAATCGTTCCTGCGGGAGAAGGCCCGGGTCGGTGTGGGGGTGTTCGGCGAGTTCCTCGAGGCGGTACCGATCGGCAGCGGCCGGACCCAGCATCTACGGGTCCGCTCTCAGCTCCTTGCGGCACGGCTCGGTCCCTCAGGGGTCCCCTCGGAACGGGGGGCGGTCGCGGTGAGCCGTTACTTTGCCCCGGGCGTGACCACCGTCCTGTTCTCGTCGCTCGCGGATGACGACGCGGGCGAGCTACTGCTCCATCTTCGCCGACGAGGGTATCCGGTGATCGTTCTCAGCCCCTCGCCCGTCCCGCTCGAGCAGGAAGCCGCCTCGCTCTCTCCCGAGGACGAAGCGCTCGTGATGCGAATGGTCCGGCTCTCCCGGCGGAGCCGGATCGCCCGGGCCTGGCAGGAAGCGCCGACGGTCGACTGGGAGGAGTACTGGTCGCTCGGGCGGTTCGTCGAGTTCCTGCGCCGACCGGTCACACGGAGGCTCGGGTGAGCGCGGCGCCGTCGACCCCAGCGGCACGACGGCCGGGGATCGCTCCCGCCCTCCTCCTCGCCCTCGCGGCCGCCCTCCTCGCGTACCTCGGGACCTTGCCGGTACTGCTCGGGGTCGGCCTCGCCCTCGTCCTGAGCGGCTCGGGCGTGGCGTTGCGCGCGCTATCCCACCGTCGAGCGCGCGCGATGGCGCCGCTTCCCGCGCTCGCGGCGCTCGTCCTCGGCGCGGTGGCAAGTCCCCTCGGCCTCTTGCCCGAGCTCGTGGCCGGGGTGGCGGGCGTCGCGTTCCTTGCGTGGCTCGCCGACGATCCGACCCGGCCCGCAGGAGGGGTCGGGCGCGCCCGCACGACCCTGCTCGTCCCGAGCCTCTCGCTCGGCATCGCCTGGGCCAGCGCGCTCCTGCTGCCCTCGGGTTCCGCGTCCATCGGGGTCGCCGCCGGGCTCTTGGTCGCCGCGCTCGTCGCCCTCGCGCTCCTCGTGGCCCGCCCCGGAGTGATCGACCGGGAGCCGGCGGCAACCTCTTAGTGTCCGCCTCCCCTCCGGGTCTCGACGCGGCCCAGGGCCGCGCCCGGGTACCGACGAAGGGTCCCTCTCGACTCGATGCGGACGGGTCGTCCGTAGAGGATGACGTGAGGACAACCCCGGTGTCCGACACTCCCGGCCGGGGTCAGACCGCTGAGAGGGCGTGCGCCTGCGGTGACGCGGATCGTTACGGCCGGGGAACATCCGCCCGCACCGGCCCCCCGATCCCCGGGGCGTTTTCCTTATACCGGCGGGGCCTGCCGCGCCGAAGGAGCGCGCCATGAAGGGAGCGGACGCCCAGGTCCTCGCGGAACGCCTCCGGGCCGCGGTCGCTACCGCGATCGTCGGCCGGGACGAGGCGGTCGACCTCGTCCTGACCGGGCTCATCGCGGACGGGCACCTCCTGATCGAGGACGTCCCCGGCCTCGGCAAGACGCTGATGGCGAAGTCGTTCGCCCGGGCCCTTGGGCTCGGGTTTCAGCGGATCCAGTTCACCGCGGACCTCCTGCCGCACGATATCACGGGGGCCGAGATGCTGGACCCGACGAAGTCCCAGTTCGTCTTCCGCCCCGGACCGCTGTTCACGAACCTCCTACTGGCGGACGAGATCAACCGGGCCCCGCCGAAGGTCCAGTCGGCCCTGCTCGAGGCGATGCAGGAGTACCAGGTCACGAGCGAACGGTCGACCTACCCGCTCCCCCGCCCGTTCCTCGTGATCGCTACCGAGAACCCGCTCGAGCTCGAGGGGACCTATCCCTTGCCCGAGGCGCAGGTCGACCGCTTCCTTCTCCGCCTCCGGATCGGCTACCCGACCCTCGAGGAGGAGCGGATGATCCTCGAGCGGCGTCGCTCCCGGAAGACCGAATCGATCGAGGTCGCTCCGGTGAGCGACGCGGCGACCTTCGGGGAGCTGCAGCGGGCGGTCGAGGAGGTGGAGATCGACCCCTCCATCGCGCAGTACGTCGTCGCGATCGTCCGATCCACGCGAGACGACCCTCGGTGCGAGGTCGGCGCGTCGCCCCGCGGCTCCCTCGCGCTCCAGAAGGTCGCGCGGGCCCGGGCGCTCGTCCGAGGTCGGGACTTCGTCCTGCCCGACGACGTGAAGGCGCTCGCCGTGCCGGCGCTCGCCCACCGGGTGATCGTCAAGCCCGAGCCGTGGATCCGGGGGGTCCGCGGGGAAGCGATCGTCCGCGCGGCGCTCGAGCGGACGATCGTCCCGAAGGCGGCGTGACCCCTCCCCCACGGCAAAGGGTTTTCAAGAGGTCCCGGGTCCGAGGCGCGATGACCGAGCCGCCGCTCGTGGTGATCGCGGACCCGATCGACGCCGCGGCGATCGAGCGATTGCGCTCGGGACCGTGTCGCGTGGTCGATGCGAGCCGGGACCCCGCGACGCTGCCGGCGCATCTCGCCGAGGCGTGGGGCCTGGTCGTGCGCAGCCGCACGAAGGTGACGGCGGAGCTCTTGGCGAAGGCCCCGCACCTCACCCTTGTGGCGCGGGCCGGGGTCGGGGTCGACAATATCGACATCGCGGCGACGAGCCGGCGCGGGGTCCGGGTCGTGAACGCCCCGGCCGCCGCCACGTCGAGCGTCGCGGAGCTGACGGTCCTCCTCGCCCTCCTGCTCGTGCGCGGACTCTATCCGTTAATCGTCGCGACCAAGGCCGGCCGCTGGGAGCGTGGCACGCACGGGGGCGAGCTGGCGGGCCGCACGGTCGGCTTCGTCGGGTACGGCCGGATCGCTCGCGAGGCGGCGCGCCACTTCGTCTCGCTGGGCGCCCGGTGCATCGCCTTCGACCCGTACCTTCCCCGCGGGGTCGACGCGACCGAGCTCCTGCCGTTCGGTGAGCTGCTCGGCCGCGCCGACATCGTGAGCGTCCACGCGAGCCTCACCTCGGAAAACCGCCACCTGCTCGACGCGGCGGCCCTCTCCCAGATGAAGCCGGGGAGCTTCCTGATCAATGTCGCCCGTGGTGCCCTCGTCGACGAGGCCGCGCTCGCTGCCGCGCTGGCCTCCGGACGGCTCGCCGGCGCCGCGCTCGACGTCTTTGAGGAGGAACCCCCCATGAACCGAGCGTTGCTCGAGCATCCGCACCTGATCGCGACCCCCCACCTCGGCGCCTCGACGGCGGAGGCCCAGCGCCGGGCGGGCTCCGACACCGTCGAAGAGGTCCTGCGCGCGCTGCGCGGGGAGCCGCTCGCCGCCCTCGTGCCGCCGGCCGGAGGCTCCCGATGACGTTCGACCCCGAGACCACGACGTTCCTCATCGCCGGACCCGTCCGGATCCACCCGCGCGTCCTGCGCGCGATGTCGATGTCGTCCCTCAATCACCGCGGCGACTACTTCCACGGGATCGTCCAGGAGATCCGGGAGCTGTTGCCGGTCCTCTTCGGCGCCAAGGGCCACCAGGTAGTCCTTTCGGGCAGCGGGACCTCGGGCCTCGAGGCGGTGTACTCCGCGCTCGTTCCGAAGGACCGGCGAACGCTCGTCCTCGCGAACGGGAACTTTGGCGAACGGACGAACGAGATCGTCCGTCGCTACTCGGCCCACGTAACGACCGTCTCCGCGCCCTGGGGCCAACCGCTCCCCTGGGACGAAGCGACGGCCGAGCTCGCCAAGGGCGACGTCGGCGCGGTCTGTGTCGTCCACAACGAGACCAGCGTCGGGCTCGCGAACGACCTCTCGCGGCTCGCCCCGGCCGTGCGCGCGTCGGGAGCGCTCTTCCTGGTGGACGGGATCAGTGCGGTCGCGGGCATCCCGCTCCCGATCGATGCCTGGGGGATCGACGCGGTGGTCGCGGGGAGCCAGAAGGGGCTCGCCGCACCGGCGGGCCTCGCGCTCGTGCACCTCTCGGAACGGGCCCGCGCGGCGCTCCACCCGGGGACGTTCTATCTCGACCTCGCCGCCCACCTCGCCTCCCTGGAGAAGAACGACACGCCGTGGACCCCGGCCGTTCCGCTGTTCCTGGCGCTGCGCGAGGCGCTGCTGCTCTTGCGGGAGGAGGGTCTCGAGCACCGGCTCGAGCGGACCCACCGCCTCGCGGAGGCGACCCGCTCGGCGGTCGACGCGCTCGGACTCGCGCTGTTCCCCGACCGTCGCTACGCCTCCGATACGGTGACCGCCGTACGGAACCCGGACGGGATGGGCGACGCCGCCGTACGAAAGGTGCTCGAACGGGAGTACAACGTCCTCGTCCAGGGAGGGCAGGGGGCGCTCGCGGGCAAGATCTTCCGGATCGGCCACATGGGAATCGCCGACTGGCCCGACCTGCTCGTCACCGTCGCCGCGCTCGAACGGATCCTCGGGAAGGCGGGACGGCTTCCGGCGCCCGGCGCGGCGCTCCGGGCGGTCGTCGACCGGATGCCGTAGCGCCGCGGACCCGCGCGGGCCTAGATGTCGACGATGACCCGGGCCCGGCCGCGGGTCGGCTCGAACTTGAGCTCGTGGAAGGTCACCGCCTTCACGTCGACCCGGGCGAGGTGTCGGGTCGGGTCGAACCGCTCTCCCGACACGCTCGCGAGCAGCGCGGTCGACGGACTTCCCATCGGCCGGACCCGGATCCGACGGCCGATGAATCCCTCGGTCTCCTTGAGCACGAGCAGCTCGGTCAGGTAGGCGACCACGAGGGACGGAGCGTCCTCCGCGGAGGCGCTCACGGCTCGCTCCTCGCTCGGCCGCACCCTCCTCAGATCGGTCATGAGCGCGTAGAGCCCGAGACCGAGGGCCTCGTAGAGCGCCGCCGGGCTCGCCCCGCGGGCCCAGATCCCCACATCCGCGGTGGTGGGGAAGCTGCCCCAGCGACGGGCGGGACGGCGGGAGAGCGCGTTCGCGGTCGTGTCGACCGGGAGGGGCAGGAGCGTTTAAGCGGTCGGCGGGCAATTTGTTCTCCCCGATGCGCGCCTCCCTGGTCGTCCCGACGCTCAACGAAGCCGCCTCCATCGCGCACGTGGTCCGCCTGTTCCGGACCGCGGCGGCGGAAGCGAACGCCACGGTCTTCCGCGACGACCCGATCGACTGGGAGGTGCTGGTCGTCGACGGGGCGTCGAAGGACGGGACGGCCGCGATCGCCGCGTCCGAAGGGGCGCGAGTGATCGTCGAGCCGCGCCCGGGGTACGGCCGAGCCTACCTGACCGGATTCGCGGCAGCGCGCGGCGATGTGATCGCGACGGCGGACGGGGATGCGACGTACCCGGTCGAGACGGTGCCGCTGCTCGTTCGCCGGCTGCTCGAGGAAAGGATCGACTTCCTGACCGGCAACCGGATCGCCTACCTCGATCGCACGGCGATGACGACCGAGCACCGGATCGGGAACCGGCTTCTGAACGCGTTCGTCTCGCTGGCCTACCACCGCTTCCTCCGGGACGTCCCCGGTCGGGTGCTCGCCGACAGCCAGAGCGGCTTCTGGGTCTTCCGGCGGGAAGTGCTCGAGCGGGTCCATCTGACGCAGGAAGGGATGGCGTTCAGCGAGGAGCTCAAGATCGAGGTGATGTTGCGGGGGCTTCGGTTCGTCGAGGTGCCGATCCGTTACGGGGAGCGCTGGGGGCCCCCCAAGCTGTCGAGCTGGCGGGACGGGATCGGGAACCTCCTCTTCCTCGTCCGCAAGCGGTTCGAGGTCGCGCGGGAGTCCCGCAAGGGCGCTCCGGTCCCGTTCGCGAGCGGCTCCGAGGCCGGCGTCTCCCGATGACCCGGACGGGGATCCCTACTGGGTCTTCCCGGAGCGCTCGCGCGACTTCACCCGCAGGCCCTTGTAGCCGCAGCGTCGGCACTGGACCGCCTTCGGAGGGTTCCGGGCCGAGCAGTTCATGCAGACCTTCTTGTTGAGCAATCGCTCGACCGCCTCGGGGAACGGCATGGGGAGGGCGGGACCGTCGGGCGTGTATAAAACG
>DAIDCO010000080.1 GCA_027309555.1 bacterium | reverse complement strand
GAAGAGGGGTGAGGGTGGCGATGCCCGGTCCGGCCCCCGGCGAGGGCGGGGGTGGTGGCGAGCCAACCGCCTTCGAGGATGCCCTTCACGCCCCGGAGGTCGACCGCCGCCGCTTCGATCTCTCGGCGGCGGCCGAGGAGGACGACCACTTCCGCGCACGCGTCCCCTTCGAGGTGAACGTGGGTCGTCGAGCGGATGTGTTCGCCCCAGCGGTGCTCAGCGGCCGTCAGGCGTTGCAGCACGTTGGGCGCCGAGTGGCGGTAGAGGAGCGCCACGACACCGAGCGCGTCGGCATTCGGGTCGGCGAGCGTCCGGTCGGCCAGCTCCTTACGGATGAGCGCGCGGATCGCGTCCGAACGGCTCGGGCTGTTCCGTTCGTCGACCCAGTGGTCGAGGAGCCCGAGGAGCTCGGGCTCGAGCGACACCCCCACCCGGACGACCCGAGAGGTCACGGTCCGGCCCCCGAGATGGGCCCGGCCGGCACTCCGCCGAACCCCGTCTCTTCATACCGGCGGTGACGGTAGATCGCCATCGCCACCGCCCAGGTGACGAGGAAGAGCGCGATGATCCCGAACCCGACGTACTGCCAAGCGGTTTCCCCGTTGAGGGCACCCAGCTGGTCCCAGAACGGCCCGTGCAGTCGAAGCTCGGTCGCGACGACCATGAGGACCTCGAGCCCCCCGATCAGGAAGGCGACGAGGACCGATATGATCGTGACCGTGAGGTTGTAGTAGACCTTCCGGATGGGCTTCAAGAACGCCCAACCGTAGGCGTAGCGCATCGCGATCCCGTCGGTCGTGTCGACGGCCACCATCCCGCACGTGAACAGGAACGGCATGAGGAGCGCGGTCCACACGGGCACTTGCGCGACCCCTTGGGTCAGGCCGAGGGTCACCACGATCACGAGGACCTCCGAGGCCGTGTCGAACCCGAGCCCGAAGAGGACTCCGACCGGATAGATCTGCCACGGCCGCCGAACGATCCGGAAGAGGCCGCCGAAGTAGCGGTTCATGAAGCCGCGTCGGCTCAGTTGATCTTCGAGCTGCGACTCGGAGAGTCGACCGCCCCTCAGGTCGCGAAAGATCCGGTAGATCTCGATGACAATGACGAGATTGATGAGTCCGATCAACCAGAGGAACGCCCCCGAGATGATCGTTCCCGCGAGCGAGCCGAAGGAGGTGAAGGCATCCCGGGCCCCGGTGACCGAGTTGAACGCGAGGACGAGGGCCACGATCATCCCAATGACGATCGTGGAGTGCCCCAGGGAGAACCACGTGCCGACGGTGAGGGGCCGCTCGCCGTCCTGGAGGAGCTTGCGGGTGGTGTTGTCGATGGCGGAAATATGGTCCGCGTCCACGCCGTGGCGGAGCCCGAGGGTATAGCTCAGGACCCCCAACGGCAACAGGAGCGCGTAGTTCCGGGCCGCCACGAGGAGCAACAGGAAGGCGGCCACGGTCGCGGCCGCGATCCCCGCGTAAAGACCGGCGACAAGGAGCTTCTCCCGCAGCGTCAGCACCCGGTCCGGTCCGGTCGGGGCCGCGGACTCGCTCGGCCGAGGGAGCACCGGCGGCGCCACGTCCGTCTCTACCGGCCGGCTCGGATAAGCGTTATGTCGTCCCCCAGAATCGTCACACTCGACCGCGTCATTGCACGGCCCGCGTCAGCACCGCCGTTGCGGCGGCGAGGTCCTCGTGATGGAGTAGGAAGATCGTGTCGGTATAGCAGGAGAGGGCCTCCACGATGTTGATCCCCTGCGCCGCCAGGACGCCGGTCAGGTGGCGGAGGAGACCCGGCGTCTCCTCGATGCTCTCCGGGCTCGTCACGGCGACCTCGATGAGACCCTTGCGGACCGAGATGAGCTGGCCTTCCCGCAGTGCCCGGGTGACGCGCGGAACCGAGTCCTCGTCCACGATGATGACCGTCCCGCGGCTCACCTGGATCAGCCGGCAGAGCGAGTTCTGGTCGAGGAGCTCCTCGACCACGTCTCCGAGCCGCTGGAGGACGTCCACCCCCTGCGTCACCGTCAGCGCGGCGACTTTGGTGCGCGTCTCGATGCGGCTCTTGCGAAGCACGCGGCGGACGCCGGTCTCCCGGAACGCCTCGCCCCCCCGCGGATAGCGGCGGCACGCGACGAGCACCGCGTCGGTCGAGGCAAGCCCGAGGTCCTGGCAGATGCGCCGAGCGATCGCCGAGTAATTGCCGATCCGCAGGCGGATCGCGTCCGCGAGCACCGGGTGCCCGTCCAGGTACTCGCGGACCTGCTGGGCGACGGACCGATCGGGCATGTATGTTCTGTTTCGGACAAATCTGCCCAGAACTGTCCGGCGACGGTCACATCCTATAAATCGGTGCCGCCCCGTCCCCGGACGGGGTGCGGAGCGAGGCGTGACGAAGGCGAAGGTAGTGCTGGCGTATTCCGGAGGTCTCGACACGTCCGTGGCGATCCCCTGGCTCGCCGAGACGAAAGGCGCGGAGGTCGTGGCCGTGACGGTGGATGTCGGTCAGCCGGTCGACCTCGAGCAGGTTCGCCAAAAGGCGCTGGCCTCGGGAGCGACGAACGCCTACGTCGCGGACGCGAAGGCCGAGTTCGCAGAGGAGTTCATCGGCCCGGCGCTGCGCGCGAACGCGCTGTACGAGGGAGTCTACCCTCTCAGCACCGCGCTCGCGCGGCCGTTGATCGCCCGCCACCTCGTCCGGATCGCTCGCAAGGAAGGCGCGCCGTTCGTCGCGCACGGCTGTACGGGAAAGGGGAACGACCAGGTCCGATTCGACCTCTCGACGGCCGGATTGGCCCCGGAGCTCGAAGTGATCGCCCCGGCTCGAGAGTGGGCGATGACCCGCGAGGAGGAGATCGGCTACGCCGCGGCGCACGGCGTCGCGGTCGATGCGACGAAGTCCTCCCCGTACAGTACGGACGAGAACCTTTGGGGCCGCTCGGTCGAGTGCGGGATCCTCGAGGACCCTGCGGTCGAACCGCCCGAGGAGGTCTACGGATGGACCCGGTCCCCCGCGGAAGCGCCGGACGCCCCGGAGTACGTCACCATCACGTTCGAACGCGGTACCCCGGTGGCCTTGGGGGGCCGCCGGACCCCCCTCCACGGGCTGATCGCCGAGCTCAATCGGACCGCGGGGGCGCACGGGGTGGGCCGGATCGACCACCTCGAGTCCCGGGTCGTTGGGATCAAGTCTCGGGAGGTCTACGAATGCCCGGCCGCCCTCGTGCTGCTCGCGGCCCACCAGGCGCTCGAAGCGCTCGTCCTCCCTCGCGACCTCCTCGACTTCAAGCACGGCGTCGAGCAGCGCTACGCTCAATTGATCTACGACGGGCTCTGGTTCACTCCGCTGCGCGAAGCGCTCGACGCGTTTGTCACCGCGACTCAGGAGCGGGTCTTGGGGGAGGTCGCGGTGAAGCTGTTCAAGGGGTCCGCCCGGGTGAGCGGCCGTCGCTCCCCGAACGCCCTCTACCAGGCGGCCCTCGCGACCTACTCCACCGGGGATCAGTATCGGCGGCAGATGGCGGAGGGGTTCATCTACGTCTGGGGACTGCCGGCCCGCACTTGGGCCGCGATCGGCGCCCGGGCCGCCCCCCCGCGCATCGCTTCCGCCGCGCAGCGCCCCTGACGGGGCCCGGTCCCTACCATGTCCGAACCCCTCGCCCCTCCTCCGTACGTCCGTGCTCCGAGCGTCGGCTTTCTCGGGTCACTCCCCGTCGATCGGGTACTCGCACGCTACGACCTGGCCGGCAGCGTCGCCCACGTAGAAATGCTGGGTCGGGCCGGGCTCCTCGCGCCCGCCGAGGTGGGCGCGCTCGTGGCCGGGCTTCGTCGGCTCGGTCGCGAGGTCGCAGCCGGGACCTTCCCCTGGAGGGATGAGCTCGAGGACGTCCACACGAACCTCGAGTCGCGCCTCACGGAGCTCGTCGGTCCTGTCGGAGGGAAGCTGCACACCGCGCGGAGCCGGAACGACCAGGTCGCCTTGGACGAGCGACTTTACCTGCGGGCCGCGGTCCGCGACCTTGCGCGACGGCTGCTCGACCTTGGATCGGCCCTGCTCGCCCGGGCCCGGGAGGAGCGGTCGACCCCGATGCCGGGGTACACGCACGTTCAGCGCGCCCAGCCCGTCTCGGTCGGTCACTGGCTCCTCGCCCACTTCTGGAGGTTCGAGCGGGATCTGGACCGACTCCGGGCGACGGCGGCGCGGGCGAACGTCTCTCCGCTCGGCGCGGGCGCCCTCGCCGGCTCCACCCTCCCGGTCGACCCCCGGTCCGTCGCCGAGCGTCTCGGATTCGATCGCGCGTTTCACAATTCGATGGACGCCGTCAGCGATCGGGACTACTTCGCCGAGCTCCTCTTCGACCTCAGCCTGCTCGCGGTCCATGCGAGCGCCCTCGGGGAAGAGGTCGTCCTGTTCGCGACCAAGGAGTTCGGGTTCCTCGAGCGGACCGCGGCGCTGGGTTCGGGCAGCAGCCTCATGCCCCAGAAGCGGAACCCGGACGTCGCCGAGCTCCTGCGCGGCAAGACCGGCCGTGTGATCGGAGACCTGGTCGCGCTCCTGACGACGCTGAAGGGGCTTCCCCTCACCTACGACCGCGACCTCCAGGAGGACAAGTGGCCCGTGCTCGACGCGGTCGCCACCTTGACCGGGGTACTGGACGCCGCCGCCGAGCTCGTCCGGGGTCTCGCGTTCGTGCCCGAGCGACTCGGAGCGGCCGCGTGCGACCCCGAGCTGTTCGCGACGGACCTCGCGGAGATGCTGGTCGCCCGCGGCATGCCGTTCCGGTCGGCCCATGCCGCCGTGGGATCGGTCTACTCGCCCCCGAGCCGTCCGACGGGCGAGACGCTGGGTGCGGCGCTGGGCCTCTCCGTCGAGGTCATCGCGGAAGGGCTCGACCCGGCGCACGCTCTCGCCCGCCGGGCTTCCGCGGGGGGCCCCGCACCCATCGAGGTGGCGCGCCAGATCACCGCGGCCGAGGCCTCGCTCGCCGCCGGTCGTGACTTCCTCTCCTCCCTCGACCGCCAAGCCGAGTTGATCGAGGAGCTACTCAGCGAGGAACAGCGATGACGCAGTGCCCAGAGTGCGAGGCGACCGTGGAGAGCCGAGCGATGGTGTTGGGAGAGATCTTCCCGTGCCAGGACTGCGGGACCGAGCTCGAGGTCACGGGGAGCGTGCCGTTCACCGTGCAGCCCGCCCCGAAAGAGGCCGAGGACTGGGGTGAGTGACGAGTTCCGCCTCGGGCTCTTCTACACCATCGTGCGACCCGAGGAGAAGTGGCTCCTCGCTGCCGCGGAGGCGAGGGGGGTCGGGGTCGTCCGGTTCGACGACGGCGAGGTGACGTTCGGGCTCGAGGCACCGCCCGGTCTCCCCGACGTACTCCTGAACCGGTCGGTCAGCCATACCCGCGCGGTCTACGCCTCCCACTGCTTCGCGCACTACGGAGTGCCCACGATCAGTCCTCCGGCCGTGCTCGAGCTCGCGGGCGACAAGATCCGGACGTCCCTCTGCCTCGCGGAGCACGGCATTCCCACCCCCCGCACGGTCGTCGCGCTGTCCCCGGAGGCCGCCCTCCGGGCGGTCGAGGCGGTCGGCTACCCCGCCGTACTGAAGCCGGCGGTCGGGTCTTGGGGCCGGCTGATGGCGAAGGTCGACGACGCCGAGGAGGCTCTCCAGGTCATCGAGCACAAGAGCGCCCTCGCGTCGCCGATCCACTCGGTGTTCTACGTCCAGGAGTACGTCCCGAAGCCGGACCGGGACCTGCGAGTTCTCGTCGTGGGGGAGGAAGCGGTGGGCGCCATGTACCGCCGCTCGAGCGAGTGGCGCACCAACGCGGCGCGCGGCGGAACCGTGGAGGCGGCGCCGCTGACCCCCGAGCTCTCCGAGCTCTCGCTGCGGGCGGCGACGGCGGTAGGAGGCGGCGTCCTCGCGGTCGACCTCATGGAATCCCCCCGTGGGCTAGTTGTCCACGAGGTGAACCCCACCCCCGAGTTCAAGGCGCTCACCGGGGCGACCGGGGTGGACATCGCGGGGAGGATCGTCGACTACGCTCTCGCGGTCGGGCGGCGATGAAGGTCGCGGTCGTCGGGGGATCGGGGTACGTCGGCGGGGAGCTACTTCGCCTCCTCCTGCGCCACCCCGCCGCGGAGGTCGTCCAGGTCACGTCGGATTCGATGGCCGGCAAACCGATCGGCCGGGCGCACCCGAACCTGCGTAAGGCCGCTCCGCTCGCGTTCGTTCGGCACTCCGAGCTCCGCGCGGCCGACGCCACGTTCGTCGCGACGCCGCACGGCGAGTCGATGGCGCGGACTCCCGAGCTGCTCTCGAGCGGGGGGTTCGTCGTCGATCTCTCGGCGGATTTCCGCCTTCGCGACCCGGCGCTCTACCCCATCTACTACCATGCGGAGCACCCTCACCCCGAACTGCTCGCCACGGCGGTGCCCGGCCTGCCCGAGGTCTATCGCGAGCGTCTGCGCACGGCGGCGCTCATCGCAGTACCGGGTTGCATCGCGATCGCCGCGATCCTCGCGCTGAAGCCGCTGGCCCGTGCGGGGATGGTCGCCCCCACCCCCGTCGTGGTCGACGCCAAGAGCGGTTCTTCGGCGAGCGGCAGGGACGCCGGCCCGGCCGGGCGGCACGCCGAACGCGCCGGGGTGATGCGCGCGTACGCGCCCGAAGGCCACCGGCACACCGCCGAGATCGAGCAAGAGACGGGGATGCAGATCGCCCTCTCCTGTCACGGGGTCGAAGCGGTTCGAGGGGTGCTCGCCACCGCCCACGCCTTCCTTTCCCGACCGGTCGACGAGAAGGAGCTCTGGAGAACCTACCGGGCGGCGTACGGGAAGGAGCCGTTCGTGCGGATCGTGCACGAGTCGGAGGGTCTCTACCGCCAGCCGGAGCCGAAGATCCTCGCCGGTACGAACTACTGCGACATCGGCTTCGCCGTCGACCGGCACGCGAACCGGGTCGTCGCCCTCGGCGCGCTCGCTGGGTGGTACTATTTTTTGCGAACCGCGCAAAACCAGGTGAATGCGCAGGGCGCACAA
>DAIDCO010000007.1 GCA_027309555.1 bacterium | reverse complement strand
CTCCCAAGCCCGCGTCAGATGCCCGCTTCGAGCGTCTCCCGAGCGGGCCCACGGCGGTCTCCCCGCGCCGACGACGCGAAGTCACGCCGTTGGATGCAGCCGGATGACCAACGACCCACCTCCCCGGGGTCCAGAAGGAACCATTCGGCCGGAGTCTGACGTCTGCCCATTGCAGTCGTTCAGGGAATCCGACCGGTTCGGCGGAGGACAAGTCGACCAAGGCGCCCGGGCGGCACCTAGATATGTCGCGATTCCATCCCGGGCAGTGAGGCGGGGGCATCCGGCGGTAGATCATGAAGAGCAGGACACGACGCCTTCTCCGATCGGATCGAACGGTCCCGGTTCTGCTATTGGTGACCGGGGCATTGCTCGTCGCGTTGCCCTTCCTGAGTTCCGCGAGCATGCTCGACTCGGCGCCTGGGGGCCCCAGTGCGAGTTCCTCGGGGCCGGGTTTGGTGGCTACCTGTACCGTAAGCGGCGCAGGGAATGCTCTCTATCCCGCGTACGATCCCGTTGACCATCAGGTCTACGTCCCGACACTGTCCGCTCTGGTCATTCTCAACACGTGCGCGGTGGGAAAGGTGGCCCTTCCGCCGGGAGATGCCCCCGCGGCCGCGGTGTTCAACCCTCAGGATAATGAGCTGTATGTCACGGACGCGAACTCCGAACAAGTCGACGTTATCCAAGGTTCGAACGTCGTTGCCACCATCGCAAGCCCGAGTTTCAACATTCTGGGGCCGCTCGCATTCGATCCGGCGGCAGGTCTCGTGGCCGTATCAAATGGGGTTTCGAACACCGTCGTTTTCATTTCGGGGACGACGGTCATCGGAAGCACCCCGGTCGGGGAGGATCCCGGAGCGATTGCCTACGACCCTACAGCCAACCGACTGCTCGTGACCAACGCGGCGAGCGACAACGTCACCTCGATCGATGCCGCCCATCCGATCGGCACTCCGCACATCGACATTCCCGTCGGGGGCTCGCCCCAGGGAATAGTGTTCGATGTTGCGAACCACCTCGACTATGTCGCCAACAGCCTGAGTGACAACGTCTCGGTCATAGATGGTCTGGGCGGCGAGCACGGGAGCATCACTGTGTGCGGAGCCCCGTTCGGAGCGACCTGGTCGCAGGCGACGCTGCACGTGTATGTCACGTGTCTCGGGGTCTCCGGTCCCCCTGGCGTTTCGGTGATTTCCTCCCTCTCGGTCGTGAAGACGATCGCGGCCCCGTCTCCCTCGGACCACTTCGTGGGCGCGGTCTATGACGAGTTCAATGATCGGGTCTACGTCACCGCAGTTGACAAAGTGTACTTGGCCAGCTAGCGCAGGTTGGGCTCATTAGGCCCTTAAGGGATCGATTCCCCTTCGCCGCGATAGCTGCGGGGGGATCGTGCAGTTCCGGTCGCGAGGGATCCGGCCGGCCGCAACAGGACCGAGTCCGTGCGGTCCGCCGTCCTCTTCCGACCTTCGGGAGACTTTCCCCGATCGATCTCCACCCGGTCCCGCATGCATCCCCCCCACCCCGATGGGACTGACCAGGCCGGCCGGGGGTTTCTTCACGCGCGCTGCTCACTGTCTCTCACCAGGAAAGTCGATGAGGGGGGACACCAGGATGATGCAGTGGGCGACGCGCGGTCGATCCACCGGCAACGGATACGGGAGCCAAGGACTCTCGTTCGTGGCGGACGTGGGTTAGGACTGATGCCCCGGCACGTCTCGCAGAGACGCTGCCGACGAGATGTACGGGACGTTCGTGGTGGGTTCAACGGGATTCCGGGACGCTAGTCGATTACCGGTGCCGTCGGACGGTACGGTGGGAAGCGTCCCACCGGACGGACGAGCGATGCTCAGGAGGAAGTCCCGTCGGTCGAAGTCAGCGAGCGGGAGATCGCGTTCGTGAACTCCGTCTTTGCCCGCTTGAACTCGACCGACGGAGCCTCGAATGTCACCTCGGGAGCCGGGCGCGCCAGGAAGTTCCCCGAGCCATAGGCCGCCCGGCCGTCGCCCACGTCGATGTAACAGAAGCCCTCGCCGGTGAACTCCGCCGAGGGTCCGCCCCCGATCGCCGCCGCGATGTTCTCCGCGACCACGAGACCCTCCTGGAAGGCGAAAACCCCCGCCATCGGAAGGAAGAGTCCATTGTGAAGCCGAACCGCAGCGGCATCTCCGATGGCGTACACGTCGGGGAAACGAGTCCGGAGGGTCCCCGCCGCAACTGGGACCCATCCGCTCGAGTCCGTGAGGCCCGACGCCCGGAGCGCCGCGGGAGCGATGTGCGGGGGAATCCCGAGGAGGAGGTCGTACTCGGCCTCGTCCGTCTCGAAAAAGAGCCGACGCTTCGCTCCGTCCACCTTGAGGACCATCTCCTCGGAGTGGAATCCAATCGAACGCTCCGCGAGGAGCCGAGCGACTTCGGCTCCGACCTTCTCGCCCGCGGCCAACATCGGTTGCCACTCCGGCGTGTAGAGGTCGACGGCCACCGCGTCGCGGATTCCGCGGTGACGCAGGATCGAGTCGGTGAGGAGCGCGAACTCGTACGGGGCCGCCGGGCACTTGAACGGAGTGCGAGCGATCAACACCGCAACGCGTCCGCGCTCGAGAGTGGCCAGGACCTCACCGGCCCGCGTCGCCCCATCAGCCTCGTAGAGGTTGATCGCGGCGTCCCGGAAACCGGGGACCTGCTCGGGAGCCAGGTCCGCCCCGAGGGCTACCACGAGGTAGTCGGCTTCGAAGGACCCATGGCTGGTCTCGACCCGTCGCCGTGCCGAGTCGATGAGCCGAACATCCGCCTCGACGAAGCGAACGCCTTTTTCGGCAAGCGCGCCGAGGCGGCCCGCGGCTCCGCGCGCGTCGATCGTCTCGCGCGTGAGGAGTTCCAGATTGTGAGCGCACTGGTAGAACGTGGGGTGGCGGTCAATGAGGGTCACGCTCGCCCCGGCGCCGACCCGGTCGGCGAGGTGCGTCGCCGTAGTGACGCCGCCGATGCCGCCGCCCAGCACGAGGACCGACTTCGAACTCATCCGAAGGTCACCACCCGGTCGGCGTCCTCGGTCAACGCCACGAGGGTGTCCATCGTCGACATCGGGCACGACTCGCTCGCGCCCATCTTCCGCACCTTGAGGCACGTGCCGCAGCTGAGGGCTTCCCCGCCGAGTCCGAGGAATCGTTCCACGACCTTCTTTACTTCGAATCGGGAGTTATCGATCGAGTCGACCTCTACCGCCGGACCGAGCAGAAACACCGCGACCTTGTGGCCTCGAGAGAGTGTCGCCGCCGAGAACCGGAAGGCGTTCCAGGCCGTCTCGGGATCCTTTGAGTTCAGGATGACCGCGTACTTCATCGACCGCCTCGTACGACCGAGAGCACCGAGCGTTGCCGTTCCGCGAGCGTGCGGATCAACAAGCGACGCATGGCGTCGAACGGCTCGAGAATCGCGGGGTCGTGGAGCGCGTACGAGGCACCCTCGCTGTGCGGGCGACGGACGACAACTCCGACTCTCCGCATTACGCTGAGATGCTGGGAGAGGTTCGACTGCTCTACTCCCAGTTCGCGGGCCAATTCGCCCACCGTCCATTCGCGATTCCGCAGGGCGTCGAGGATGCGCAGGCGAGTCGGATGACCGACGGTTCGACAGAGCTCGGCGTGCAACCGATACGCCTCTTCCGAGGTATCCACCGACGTGGTGATGTGCTAATATTACAATAATCTCACGGCCGGAACGAGAGAGTCTCCAAGGCCGCGTTCGTTCCGCGTCGGCCGACCGTCAAGGTCCGGGGTGTGCCCCGGTCGTCGAGGGTTTCCTTCTCGTGAGAGCTCGCGGCCGACCTTTCGGTCCCGAGCGAGGACGGGGAATACGACAGCGCACTTCGAGGTCCCCCAAAGTACCCGGTAGGACCCTTCGACGGCGCCCCCGTTACCTGAGAGGAAACGATACCCGAGCGCGTAGCCAGATCCTGGTTGGCCGAGTCCGATTCCCGGTCGATCCCGAAAGACCGCATTCGGCTCGAGGCGTTTCGGGAGCTCGATCGCGCCCCCGAAGTACCGTATTTTCCGGGTCGTGGGCGTTCACGATCTTCACGATGGCGTGGCTCTGACGTTCGCAACCTCTAGTATAGTCTCCTGAGCCCTTTCTGGGTCCGCAGGCAAGTGTCTCAGCCCGCGGAGCGACATTCCGGTCGACCGAACCCCTCTGGTACTCGTTTCCGATCTCGGTTACAAGCCACCGATTTCAATCGGTGGTCGTCGACTCGCCCTTGAGTATTCGCCGAAGAGAATCGCAATAACCTCGCTCGCCAGTAAGATCCTGCACGAGCTCACATGCTTCCTCCAAGTCGAGATCAATCCCCTCGCACTCCCCATTGAGAAAACACAGTTCGTGCAGGTTCGCCCCCGCGGACGCGAGCCGCCCGGCCAAGTTCCGTTCACCGAGAAATCGTAGGCGGTCTAATCGCTGAGCGATGTAGCCCGAGACGAGCTGGCCTTGGCCCGTGATGTACTGGTCCGCCGCGTGGGAGACCGCTAGCCACATCTTCTCGGCGCTCTGCTGAATCTTCTCGAGGTCATGGACGGCGGCCCCGTGCTTGTACTCAACCGCAGCGTCGAGGACATTCCCCGCTAGCGAGGCCGAGCGGGACGGCCATGCCATGCTTCAGCATGGCGCGCCTAGACTATTAACGTGCCGAATTCAGGCAGCCGGTGATCGGCCCGGGGAAGCACGGCCATCCGCTTCGGTGTCGTGAAACGGTTCTGCTGTCGTGAGCCAGCTGGACTCCCCGCCCCGAGTCAAGTCCTGAACTCGCGACGACCACGTGCGCTGACCATTGCGTCTGTGGCATCTCGCTATCGTGAGATCCCGCTCATGTCGCGGAAGATCGAGTACGGTATTCGCCAGACGGAAGCGGGGCCACTACTCCTCCGGCGGCCCGCGTCCACCGGTCCATGCCGTCGCTCAGTTCGGCACGCGGTCACCGTGGCTCGGTCCGCCCTCTCTTGGAATGCCACCGAGTCCGGGGCGCCATCGGAGCCCGCCTCCGCCGCGCTGCCCGCGGGGCCCGCTAAACGGCACGCCCTACGAGACCGTGGGACCGGGAGGTCCTCCCGCCCCTGGGGCGGCTCGGCTAGGGGTAGAGGATGGGGAAGTTGCCCAAGAGCTTCAGCGTATCCGGGATCGACGTGACGAGGTGAAAGTCACAGTCGAGGAAAGAGCCCAACCCGGACATCATGACCACGTCGCGAACCGCTTCGGCGCTCGGAGCCTCGAATAGCATGAAGGCCTTGTGATTCGGGTCCAGATGAAGATCGAGAACGAGCTTCGCCTTGTGCGTCGAAAGCATCTTCTCGAGGCCGGCGTAGGCCTTCATCGCCGCCTCTCTCGCACCTTTGCTGGTCATCGGGCACCCGTTCGCTTCGTGCCGTCCGATGATGGCGTACTGGGGCATGAGTCTCGGCAGGGGATCCCGAGATTAATCATTCCTTTCTGCGCGGGTTTCCCTCTCACCCGGCGATTTTGGTGCCTATCCGCTGCCTGCCGGTATCGGCGACGAGTGGGGGTCCGGGCTTCGACCCTTCTCTCCGCGATACTCGAGTCCCTCGTCCACCAGGGCTGCAGTGTCTAGCCGCGGGGTGGCCCTGTCGTCATCGTAAGGAACGGTGTAGGTGCCGTCTCCGCATTCGAGCGGCGCACTCCCTCGTGACGTCGAGGAGCCCCCGAGGCCACATGGCCACGACCCATCCGACCCACAAGGCATAGTTGATGTCGAACAGTCCCCACCAGGCAGCGTAACCATGCGGTTGGAACGGCTGCGTGGGGCACCCTGGCGGGATCTGGAACGTGAGGGCCTCGCACGTGAATGCGCTCGGGTCCCAAAGAAAGAACGGGAGGCACAGGGCGATGAGGAATCCCGTCAGCGCGGCAGCACCCCGCCAGTCCCGTTTGAGCAGTCGACGCACCACGGCCACGGCGGAGGCAAACTGTTTGAAGCCGGCGGCCAGATACTCCGCCCACCATCCCTTTGCCGAGTACGAGTACGCGAGGCTCAGAAGCAAGAGGGGCGCCAGATCGCCGAATCCGTTGACCGCGAGCAGCGCGACGAACGGAGTGGCGACGAAGAGTCCGGCGAAGCGACTGCGCAAGACCCAACACATCCCGATCCAACAGAGCAGCATCGGCACGGCGTAATCGGCGAAGGGCCACGCGAAGACCGCGGTCAGGGGAAACTCCCACATGTACTCCACATTCTGGAGCTTCCCGGTTTGCGGACTGTAGACGTAGTGAAGAGTCGAGTACGGATTCAGACCGTGCCACAACAGCGACCCATCCGCCGGTAGGGACCATCGTTCGTCTGTCAATCCATTGCCAAAGCCCGTGACGACCGCCAGCAGCGCGAACGCTGCGGCGACCCCGAACAACAGCCGAAAGGCCGTCCGTCGATCGAGCTTCCAGCGCACCACCAGCCCTGCGGGCACCAGGGGCGAGAGCGCCACCGCGAGGTCGGCGTACGGAAACACCGGCGCACTGATGAAGCTCAGCCAGA
This sequence comes from bacterium, assembly GCA_027309555.1. Classification (GTDB taxonomy): domain Archaea; phylum Thermoplasmatota; class Thermoplasmata; order Lutacidiplasmatales; family UBA184; genus Lutacidiplasma. Next base: position 43,943 of record DAIDCO010000007.1, on the reverse strand, counting down.
GCAGCACCGGAGCGACGGCCGCTACGGCGACGATCGCCCACCTTAGGGCGCTGACGGTGGTGGCTCCTCGGAGCACGGCGGGGCCCGCCACGCTTCGGGAGGCTAAAGACGCCTCCCGGCTCGCCCCGGAGGAGATCGCGTTCGGGGCGAGTGGAGGACCTCCAACGCCGTTTCGATGGAATACGCGTACCCGCCGGTATCTGCCTCCGTGTTACGTCGAAAGAGAGATGCGAAGGTTCTTCTCCTACCACTAAATTCGGGCAACCGGCGAACCGGGTCGATGAGCGCGAAGGGCCCACTGAGGGCTACCTCTCGACGACATTCTGGGCTGCTGGCGATGGGGGTCGCCGTCCTCCTGCTGGCGATCATGGGTGGGAATCCCGCCACTCTCCTCTCCTCCGTCTCAGGATCGAGCGGCCCGCACTCGTCGTCTCCATCGTACTCTCCCCTGACCCAGTCGGGCACGATCATTCAGCCGCTGAACCCCTATGATGGGGTTGTGGACCCGAGCTCTGGCCATATCTTTGTCTCAGAATGGGGCAGCAACTCGGTGGCGATATACTCCAACGCCGGGCAAGTCCTCGCGAGTGTTGCGGTCGGCGTGGCCCCCTTGGGGATCGCGATCGACCCGATCACGCACGACGTCTACGTCGCGAACTCCGGAGGGAGCAATCTCACGGTGGTGCACGGGTTGAAGGTGAAAGCGTCCATTTCGGTGGGCCCGAACCCGGATTGGGTGCTCTACGACCCCGTGTCGAATCGCATCTATGCTACCACCGGAGATTCGAACCTGACGGTTCTCTCACCCTCCACGTATGCGATTTTGGGACGAGTCGCCCTGGGCAATGGCTGCAGCCCACAAGAGATGGCGTATGACCCGAGTGACGCGCTCGTCTACGTGACTCTGGCGAACTGTAATCGGGTCGTCGCCCTGCACGCCACCGATGCGACGATCGCGGGGACTGTCACAGTGGGGAACGATCCGGTGGGGATCGCGTACGACTCGTCCAACTCCCTCATCTACACCGATGATTTTTCTGGTTATGGCGGCAACAGTTGCGGGGCTCTGAGCGAGGTTTCCGGACTCTCGCTCGTTCACCGGTTCTTCATCTCTAACGGCTGCGACAATTTCTTCGTGGGATACTACCCGGTCACCGGGGTAATCGTTACGACGGGGGAGTACGGCGCGGGGGCGGAGGTCTACCGGGGTTCGACCCTCGTCAGTACGATCAACTACATCAGCAATCCCCAGGTTCCGTTCTACGATGGGTATAACGGGGCCATGTACGTTCCGGACTATGGCAACAACGCCATTTACGACATCAACGGCATCGGGCTCGCATCCGTTCAGAAGCTCTTCACGGGGGATCCTTCGGGTATCGTCACTACGCCCACCGGTTCGGAGCTCATCGCCCGATATGGAGCGGGCCAAGTAGCCGTGGTCTCAGAGGCCACGAACAAAGTGATCCACACGATCGGCGTCGGTTCCGGGCCGTACGAGCTCGCGTACGATTCCAGCACGCATACCGTCTACCTCAGCGATTCGCTGGCTGCTCAGGTCACCGCGATCAACTCCACCACGTTCCACGTTGTCGCGACCGTCACCGTGGGAAGCCAGCCGGAGGGGATCACCTACGATCCGGCGGATCATGCGCTCCTCGTGGCCAATTTCGCCTCCAACACACTGAGCGTTATCGACGACCGAAGCAATCTGGTAGTCGCCACGGTCGCGGTCGGTCACGGACCGCAGGGTGTCGTCGCGAGCGGCGGAACCGCGTACGTTGCGAACTCCTACTCGAGCGACGTGTCCATTGTCCGGGTCTCCAGCCACACCGTGCTCGGCACCTATCCCGTCGGTGCGGGGCCCGACCAACTGGCCATCGCCGACGGGGACCTCTTCGTAGCGAATTTCGGGTCGGGTAACGTGAGCGTGGTCAACCTGACGACCGGCCAATCGGCCGGATCGTTGGGGGTTGGCGGGAACCCCACGAGCCTGACCGTCCTCGCGGGGACCCTGTACGTCGCCGACCCGGCGAGCAACGCGATCTATGCGTTCGCGACCAGCTCGCTCGCCAACCTGGTCACGCTGTTCTCGGATCGGACTCCCTACTTCGTTGCGGAGGACGCCCAGTCGGGCTACCTCTTCGCCAGCGATTTCCTCTACAACAACGCGGTCTATCGCTTCGCCATCCCTCCGGGCTGACCCGCGGGTTCTTACAGACGGCCGGCCATGGCCCACCGGCGCACGCCCCCGGAACAGGGGGAAGCCGTGGCTTCCGAGACGGTCGGGCTCTGGTTCGGAGTCGCGTTGATCGTCGTGGGAGTATGCCTGCTGGGCGTTACCTGTGTCACGGCCCACGACATCCTTCGCGACCTCTCCTCGTTCGTGCTGTCGCAGCAGTCGCACTACGGGAATGGGAGCTCGAGCGGCAGCTCGGGTTCGCTCGCCTCGTTCACCTAAACCTCGCAGGATTACACGCTGACGCCCCTCGAAACCTCCGTCGATGATTCCTCGAAGATCACGAGTTGGGTCTGGGGCCTCGGAGACGGCTCGACGTACCTCGGGGCAAGCCCCCCACTGCACGTCTACAACACCAGTTGCGGCCTTTCCTGCTTCGAGGTCGTGACCCTGACGGTGACCGACCGGGCGGACCACCAGGCGCAGGCCCAAGCTTCCGTCACCGTCCAGAAGTCGGGCAGTGCCGGAGGGCTCTGGACCAGCGCTTCGCTGAGCTCCCTCTTCGGTGGGTTCAATCTCGGGAGCGTCACGCTCGGTCGGACGGTCGTCGGGGGGAGCCCCCCATACCGTGTCGAGCGCCGCCAGAAGAACCCGACCGCGGTGGCCGGCGGCCACCCGGCCGCACGGGGGGTCACCCCGCGGGTTGGACGGCCCCCGCGGCGGCCGTTGCCAACCGGCCGGCGAGCGACCGGCGGGCCGGGGACGTAACCGGGGCACCCTACGGGCTTTTATTGACGGTCCCATCCGGTGGCGTGAGTCCCTCGTCGGCCGGACCGCAGACTCCTCGAGGCGCGCCCCGCGTCCGATCTTGGACGCGATGTTTCGGCCGCTTTCCGCGGACTTCGGACCTGTTTTCGACCCGTCGCTCATGGTTCGCCCTTTCCGCTGCCGTCGTCCTGGCTCTGATTCTGGCGCTGCCCGGGGTACCGGTGCCCGGTGGGGCAGTCCCCGCCGCGGGACCGACCGCGGCGCCGCTGAGCCCGGCGCTGACTTCGTCCTCGGTGAGCTGGAGGACGTTCCACGGCGATCCGACCCTCTCGGGAGTCACGGGCGATCTCGCGATCTCCGCGACCAACGCGACTCGCCTTGGCCTTCGCTGGATGGCGCCGATGGGGTCTCCGGCCGTAAGTTCCCCGGTCACGGGATACGACGCTACGCTCAAGGCAACGCTCGTCTACGAGGGAACGACGAGCGGATACCTCGAGGCGCTCAACGCGCAGAACGGCGCGATCGTCTGGTCGGACAGCCTCGGGGTGCCGATTCTGGGGAGCCCGACCGTCTACCAGCACGATCTGTGGGTGGGTACGTACGTTTCCGGTCGCCTCTACAAAGTCGACGCGTTGACCGGAGTCGTGCTGTGCCAACTTTCCCTGGGTACGGGCACCGACCTCTCGAGTCCCACGGTCGCGACGCCCCCCGGCGGCCGAGCGGCGGTCTTCCTCGGAGTGCAGGATAACGGCATCGAGTCGGGCCCGATCATGGCCATCAACGAGTCCACCTGCAAGGTCGAGTGGTCGGTCATCCCCTACGCGCAAGAGTCCGGCAGCTGGAACCCCACTTCGTTCGCGGTCGATGCGACGGGGGAGCCTCTGGTACTGGCGGGAAGCGCGAACCCGGATTCGACCGTCTATGCCCTGGATGCTCGGACCGGGGCCACGGTATGGTCGAACCGCAACCTGCACCCGCAGTCCGACGACGTCGGCGCCGGCATCACGCTCTCGCCCCCCGGAGCGAACGGATTGGCCGACGGACGAGCGTACTATCCGGGCCTGGACGGGATCCTCTACGCCATCGATCTCACGACGGGCGCCACCGAGTGGACGTTCAACTTCGCCGCCGCCACCACCCCCTCCGCGTACAATGGGGGGCGGTCGGCCGCCGCACTGTCGGGGACGTCCCTCGTCTTCGGGACCGGCACGGGAGTGATGGCGGTTGACGCCGTCCGCGGGACCGAGATATGGGACTCGGCGAAGACCGTCGGTCCCGACACGGAGATCATCTCCTCACCCTTGATCGCGGGTCCGCCCGGGCAGCAAGTGGTAGTGTACGGGGACATGAACGGAAGCGTCCGCGTCCTCCGCCTCTCGGACGGGAGCCTGCTCTACTCCTTCCCGACCCACGGATACATCATGGCATCTCCGGCCGACTCCGGGGGCCGAATCGTGATCCCCTCGAGCGACGGATTCCTCTACAGCTTCGGGATCGGTGGCGTGAACGCCCCCGTGTACCCGCGGACGACCATCACCCGACCCACGGACGGCTCGACCTTGAAGAATCCGAACTCGGCGACGTCGACGACCGCCCTCGTCCCCCTCGCCGGAACGGCGGTCACGACCGGACCCTCTCCGCACGCCCTCGTCGCGGTCCAAGCGGACGGCGGCACGGGACCCTGGTGGAACTCCGCCCTCTCGAAGTGGCAGCCGGGACTTGCCTGGAACCGCGTGTACGTTTCGTCCGCGGGGCAGTGGAACCTTCGCGTGCCGGTCGGCCGTGCAGGCGCGGTCTGGCAGGTGCTGGCCCGGGCCCAAGACCAGAGCGGGGTGGTCGATCCACAGGGCGCGAACGCGGCCACAACGATCCTGCCGGTCGCGAGCGGCCCTCGGCTGGCCCTCCCGGTGACCTGGGGCTCCCCGACCGCGCGGCTCAATGTGAGCGGACAGGGTTTCGGAGCGGAGGAGACCGTTCAGCTGAGCCTTCCGGGCGTCGTGCTCGCCAATGTCACGACCGGCTCGTCCGGCGCGTTCGCGACGACGCTGATACAGCTACCGCCGCGGTTTCCCTACGGGCTTACCGCCTTGACCGCGGTGGGCGAGCACTCCGGACTGGAGGCCACGGCGGGGGTGTACGTGACCTCCCCGTGGACCCAGTTGGGGGAAAACCCGGCGCGGACGAGCGCCCTCCCCAATGACGTGGTGCTGAGCAGCGAGGAGGTCCCTGATAAGATCTACCGGATGGTCCCCAGTTTCGTCCTCGACTCCGGCGCTCCGATCGCCTCCTCTCCCGCGGTCGCGAACAAGGTCGCCTACTTCGGGACCACGACCGGTCTCGTGGAGGCCGTGAGCACGGACACCGGACGTCTCGCGTGGGAGGCCACGACCTCCGGCGCGGTCAACTCCTCTCCGTATCTCGACCTCGCGGGCGGACGACTCGTGGTGGGATCGTCGGACGGATACGTCTACGCCTTCGACCTCTCGACGGGCGGGCTCCTGTGGAAGACGGCGACCGGCGGTGCCGTGGTCTCGTCACCGACCGAGGTGAACGGAACCGTCTACGTCGGTTCGGACGACGGACGCCTCTACGCCCTCGCCGGTAGCTCGGGAGGCGTGCTCTGGACCGCTTCGATGGGAGCGGCGGTGGTCGCTTCCCCGGTCGTGGATTCGAGCCGAGGCGTCGTGGTCATCGGTGATACCTCGGGCCACATCGCCGCTTTCTTCACCGGGGGAACCGCGCCCGGTAGCGAGGCGTGGTCGCGCCAGCTCTCGGCGGCGGTCGACGGTGCCCCGATCCTATCGAGAGGACTCCTCTACGTCGGTTCGGCCGCCGGAGAGGAGTATGCGCTTACGGAGAGTACGGGGGCGACCCAGTGGGCCGTTTCCCTCCACGGAGCGCCGAGCGCCACCTCCGCGCTCCAGGGAGGAGTGCTGTTCGTCGGAAGTGGGAATGGGGACCTCTACGCGATCGCGCCATCGAACGGCTCGGTCCTCTGGACGTACCATACCGCGGGCCCCGTCACCGGGGTGTCGGCCACGGACGACCTCGTCTTCACCGAGTCCTCTCAAGGCACGCTGAACGGATTCCGCGTGAGCGGCGACAACGTTTGGTTGGCCGAGGCCGGCCCGACGCTCTACGGCACCGCCGCGGTATCCGACAATGCGGTGATCGTGGGCGCCGGCGACGGGGGGCTCTACGTCTTCACCCCCTACGGCCTGCCCATGCAATAATAGCCCGTCCGGGCCCCCCTCGCCTGCCCCGTACCTTCGCCGACCGGCTCGATGCGACCGCCCCGGTGGTCCCCCGAAGCGAGCGCTACCGGTGCGCATCCCTTATGGGCGGGCACCGAAGTGCATCGAGCATTGTTCGCCCCCCGTTCGACCGTCGCGAACTCCGGTGCGACGGAACCCGTCGTCTTCGCGGAGGCCCTTCGGCACACCTACGACCGCCGGCGGTTCGCACTCGACGGGGTGAGCTTCACTGTACGGCGCGGCGAGGTCTTCGGGCTCCTCGGGCGGAACGGCGCGGGGAAGTCTACGCTCATCAAGGCGATGACGACGTTGATCCGCCCCACCTCGGGGACCCTACGGATCCTGGGCTTGGACCCGGCCCGTGACGGGCGAAAGATCCGAAGTCGGATCGGGGTGGTCCAGCAGAGCGAGTCCTTCGATTTCACGACGGTCCAGGGGAATCTCGACGTCTACGGCGTTCTGTGGGGGATCCCCACCGCGGAACGGAAGCGACGCCGCGAGCAGCTCCTCGCGCAGTTCGACCTCGGAGAGGTCCGCAAGCGACGGGCGTTCGACCTCTCGGGAGGTCAGAAACGACGGGTCCAGGTGGCCCGGGAGTTCATGCACGACATGGAGATCCTCTTCCTCGACGAACCGACGGTCGGCCTCGACGTGATCATGCGACGCACGCTACTCGATGCGATCCGCCAGGAGGTGCGTCGGGGTCTCACCGTGGTCTTCACGACCCACAACCTCGAGGAGGCGGACTACCTCTGCGACCGGGTCGCCGTGATCGACGAGGGCCGCATCCTCGTCCTCGATGACCTCGAGAACCTGAAGCGGCTCTACGGAGGGAAGAAGACCATCGAGGTCACGGTGGGCGACGGGAGCGCCGCCCGGTTCTTCTCGTCGCTGACCGAGGGGCTCGGGAGCCGGGGATCCGTCCGGGCCACCGGCGGTTCGGCCGTGATCCTGACGGACGACCCGAGAGGGGCGCTCGCGACGATCGTCGCGTTGTCCCAGTCGCTCGGGGTTCAGCTGGAGTGGCTGAACGTGCGGGTCAACACGCTCGAGGACGTGTTCCTCCGCTCGGTGCAGCACGGAGGTGACGCGCATGGCACTGCCTAACCTCCTGCGGCTCATCTACCGCAATATGGCGGTCAACACCGACCCGGGGAGCCTGGTCATCCTGATCGGGCTCCCCGGGATGTACCTCGTCTTCTTCGGCTTCGGGTTTGCGTCCCTCGCGTCCTCGAGTCAACCCGGCACGAGCTACCTCTCGTTCCTCACCCCCGGCATCATGGCGTTCCAGGTCGTCATGGCGGGCACGGTCGGCGGCGGCATCCTCTGGGCCGACCGACGCTGGGGGATGCTCTCGCAGCTCCTCTCGGGCCCGTTCACGCGACTCGAGTACCTCCTCGGCATCATGCTGACCTCGTTGCTCTTCGGTCTGGGGGGCGCACTCGTCATGCTCGGGATCGCGGACGCGCTCCTCGGGTCCGTCCCGATCCAACCGCTCGCGCTCGCGGTGATCTTCGGGTCGATCACGGTCGGCTCGATCTTCTTCGGGGCCCTCATGCTGCTCCTTGCCGCGATGTTGAAGTCGAACACCGCCTACAACAGCGTACAGATCTTGCTGATCTTTGTCGTGAACTTTGCGAGCACGGTCTTCTACCCGCTTTCGAGCGGGCTTCCCCTCGCCCTCCGGATCCTCTTCGAGGTGAATCCCCTCACGTACGTCTCGGACGCGGTACGCGGAGCGTATCTGGGCACCTTCTCCGCGATCGACGGGTTCCAGCTCCTCGTCCTCCTCGCGGAGACCGGGGCGGTCCTGTTTCTCGCCGTGCGATCGTACATGCGCTCGGACCTCTCGTACGAGTGAACCGGTGCACCGCTCGTCCCCTACCCGTGGGACGGACGCCGGGTCGTGGGGGGGGGCCGGCGGGGGCGATGACCCGGCAGCGGAAGAGGTCGAGCGCGAGGACCGGAACCTTCACTCCGTCGCGCGAACCGCTTCCGCCGGAGGAAGACGCGCGGCCCGCAGGGAGGGCCCTGCGATCGCCACCAACACCAACCCGTACGCCACGATCGCGATCTCCCCGACCGTAGGCCACGGCGCGACGAAGGTCTGGATGCCCGCGGCCGAGGCGCTCGGGCTGGTCGTCAGATTGTAGACGATGAGCAGGCCGAGCACGACGCCGATCCCCACCCCGAGCAGCGTCACGAACGAGTACTCGAGGACGAACGCCCGGAGGACCATCCGCTGGGTGAAGCCGGACGCCCGCAACATGCCGATCTCCCGCCGCCGCTCCACCACGGCCCGTAGGGCCAGGATCCCCATCGCGGCAACGCCGACCGCGAGCCCCAGGCCGACGAAGATCTCGAGGAGCCCGATGAACCCCTCCGTGGTGTTGATCGAGCTGGCGAGCAGGCCCCGGAGGTCGAAAAGGACGAGCCCCGCCGCAAAGAACGCGCGCTTCAGCTCCTGCGAGGCGTGGGTCGTGGAGACCCCGGGGGCGACCGTGAGGAAGTACGCGGTCTCGTTCGTGTAGCCGAGCGCCGAGGCGGCGAGCGGGTTCAGCCAGACGCCGGAGACGATCGACTCGGTCAGGATGCCGATCACCGTCACGCTCACGGCCGCATTCCCTCGGAGCGACGCGACCGAGATCGTCGTCCCCGCCGAGAGGGTGGGATGGGGCCCCCCGGAGCCCCCGGAGACGGAGGAAGTCGCGGGCGCGTAGGAGTCGTCGACCACGGCCACGGAGCGGTTGGTCGCGAGTTCCTGGAACGTGGCGGCTGCGCTCCGCCCGTCGAGGGTGGAGGCGAACGAGAACCCGTTCGTCGAGTAGAAATCGGTCGGCCCCGCCGGGCGAACCGGCGCGGAGTACAACCGGTCGGAGTAAGGGTTCGCCGAGTAGCCCGGTACGTCGACGTTCACCACGCCCGCGGTGAGACCGACCGCGTTCGTGAACAGAGCGGAGAGGGTCGAGTTGTTCGCGATCTCTCCCCAGAGGTTCGGGAGGGGCGTCTGGGAACCGCCAAAGAAACTGTAGCCGCCCGACTGGTTCGCGACCGCGTAGTTGAGATTACCCTGGAGGGTGGAGCCGAAGGCGGCGGTGGCGACCATCGTGAAGATGACGAGTGCGAAGATGGTGAGGCTCACGACGGTGCGGGTCGGCTGGCGGGTGGGGTAGTCAAGGCCGATGCGAACCACCGGACTCGAGTCGACGCGCGTTCCGAGCAGTCGACGTAGCACCGACGGAACGTAGCGCGCGTTGAAGACGAAAACGAGGAGGACCCCGCCCACCATCAGGATCCCCTCGACGAAGACGATGAAGATCCCTCCGCCGTGCGCGGTGCCAAAAAGATAGGAGTGGAGGGGCTCCCAGCCCGCCCAGAGGAGAAGGGCCACGCCCACCGAACTGAACACGAGCCGATTTCGGAGGAAACGGGCGGCAACGAGTCCGACCCCCAAAATGACCATCGAACCCGTGAGGATCGGATAGGAAAGGTCGGTGGTCCCCCGATAGGTCTCGAGGAATCCGAAGAGTCCAAGGAGGAGCAGCCCGGCTCCGAGGTAGGCGAGGAACGTGTACGTACGGACCGGGGGGGGAGGCTCGGGTACGTCCCGGATGGCTCGCACGATATTGAGACGGCTCGATCGGCGAGAGGCGACGAGGACGGTCCCGAGCGTCAGCAGGAAACCGGCGACATAGGCGATGGCGAGGCTCTCCCCCGAGACCGTGAACGACTCAAGGATCGCATTCGCAGGTAGGCCCTGGTTCGTGAGGATGAAGCCCGCAAGATAGGCGAGGAGGTACCCGACCGCGACCCCAAGGAAGGTGCCCGCGGCCGCGCTGCCGGCCGCATAGGCCACTCCCTCGAAGTAGTAGGTGTAGACGAGCTCCCTCCGACGCATGCCGATGGCCCGGAGCATGCCCATCTCCCCCTTTCGCTCCTCGGCGAGCATCACGAAGATGCCGAGGATCAGCATCGCGCCCGCGACGATCGAGAACAATCCGAGCACGAGGAAGATCGTCAGGGTGCTCTGGCTGCTCTGCGTCGCTTGGTTGAGCCCGGTCTCGAGCGGCGTGGTGATCGACAGCCCGTACGGGGCGAGGACCCCGGCCAGGGTCGAGTTGAGGGATGCCGCCACGGCCGGAGACGCCGAAGCCCCCGCAGCCTGCGAGCCTGAGTTCGTGATGGCGATGTAGTTGATAGCCCCCGTGGCGTTCTCGAGCCGCTGGGCGGTGGAGAGCGAGACGAAGAGGTTGCCCGGCTGGATCCCCCCCGTGATGAAGGCCCCCCGCACATTGTCCTGAACGATCGCCTGGACCCGAAGCGCGACCACGTTCTGCGCGTAGACGACGAGCGAGTCCCCGGTCGTAGCGTTGAGGGCGGACGCCGCCTGGTCGTCGAGGAGCACGCCGCCCGGAACGGGACCCGAGAGCTGGCTGCCGTTGTCCGCCACGAACGGGCCGAGCGCGGTGCTTTGGTTGGCGTTCACGCCGATGAGGTTGAGATTCGTCTCGGGGATCCCACTATTCCGGTCGTACGCCGATGCGGCGTCCACGATCTCGGGAGCGACGCCCGCGATCGACGTGTCCGCGCCGATCGCCGTGACCGTTTGGCCGTACACCGCATACGGGAAGTACGACAATCCGCCCGAGCTCGAAGACCCTGCGATGGCCTCGTCGACGTACCCCGCACCGAGGTAGGTGTAGTGGAACGAGAGCTGTTGGACGGTGTCTCCGACCACGAGACTCCCCGAAATGATCGTGGTTCCGACCAGGAGGCCCGCGATGAGCAGCGCGGTTCGGGCCCGACCCCGACGGACATTGCGCAGGGCGATGCGGAACGCGAGCCGGTGGCGGATCGACAGGAGGGCGGTGACCGCGGCGACCGCGACCAGGATCAGCAGGAGGCCCGCCACAAGGGAGCTTACCATCCCGAGCCACCTCAGGGGAGGAACCGGCCGTCGCGCATGTGAAGCGTCCGGTCGCACGCGGCCGCAACATCCGCATCGTGGGTCACAACAACCATCGTCTGGTGGAACTGACCGTTCAGCTGCCGTAGCACGGTGGCGACCTGGCGGGACCCCTCGGCGTCGAGGTTTCCCGTGGGCTCGTCGGCCCAGACGATCGCCGGATGCGCGACGAGCGCGCGGGCCAGCGAGACTCGCTGCTGCTGACCCCCCGAGAGCTCGGCCGGTCGGTGCGTAAGACGGTCTCCGAGTCCCATCTCGGTCAGGATCGATCGCGCTTCGGACCGCGCTTCCTTCGCGGACCGGCCGCCGATCAGGAGCGGCATTTCCACGTTCTCCTCGGCGGAGAGGATCGGTAGCAGGTTGTAGGACTGAAACACGAACCCGGTGCGCCGGGCGCGATACTCGCTCTTCTTCGTGTCGGGCATCGAGTGGATGTCGGTCCCCTCGACCGTGACGCTGCCCCGAGAGATGTCGTCGAGCCCGCTGAAGCAGTTGAGGAAGGTCGTCTTTCCACACCCCGACGGACCCATGATCGCGAGGATCTCCCCTCGATAGATGTCGACGTCGATGCCCTGCAGTGCCGGCACGGCCATGTCCCCCGAGCCGTACACTTTCCAGACGTCACGCCCCGCCACTACCGTCTCGGCCATGTCCGGTTCCGGAGTCGCCCAGCCCCATTGGGTATATGGAGACCCGCGCGGCGGGAGTGGGGCGCCGGCGAACGGCTCGCGAGAGGTCCGCGTTGATCGGCGCGGTCGGACCGTGCCGCGCCCCGCCCGGAGCGCGTCAGGGCGGTCCGCTACCTCACGGGGGATGGAGGACGTCCCCCGATGGGTCCGAGGTCGCAGACCGTCGCGCGCTCTAGAATCGATCCGCGGCGAGACAAATGAATCGGGGGTCCTCGGTCGCGAACTCGGCCACCGCCTCGCGTCGGGACCACTCGCGACCTAGGGCGTTTCCCATCATGCCATACCACCCCAGGGGGGCGGCGACGTAGTTCGGCCCTCGGAAGAGCGCGGGGGAATCGGTGACGGGCGTATGCTGGAACGCGTAGGGCACGCCCCGTGCGGACCGGCCGACCTCCGCCACGAGCGCCCGGCGGATCGACTCCGAACGCGCTACGAGCTCCCCGCAGATCACGCGGCGAGGGCTGCGGTCGAGCTGGGCGTACCCCGCTAGGTCCTTACCTCGCCGCGCGACGAGGAGGTTCGACCCGGGGTCGATCCCGCCCCAACGAACTTCTGCGAGCGAGAATCCGTGCGGTCGTCGGAAGTACCCGAGCCGGTGCGCCGCCAGGGCATCGTGCAACCGGTCGATTCCCTCGAGGTCGCTCGTACGGCCCGCCCCGACCCCTCGGGGAGGCGCGCGGCGAGAAGCTCGTGAGGCCGAGGCATGCACGGCCCAGGGCGACGAATAGACGTCACGGTAGCCGAGCTTCTCGTAGAGTCCGTGGGCCCCCCAAGAGCGATTGGTCCACAGCGCCGAATAGCGGATGCCGGAGTCGCGCTCGCGTCGATGGACTTCCATCATCAGCGTTCGGGCGATGCCCCCGCGGCCATGATCGGGGCGCGTCCCGACGGCCGCGATACCGCTCAGTGTGTCGGGACCGTCTCGAAACGCGTACGGGATCCGGAGCACGAAGACCTGGCCCAGGACCTGGTTCCGCTCGACCGCAAAGACCCCCACGTAGTCAGCGAAGCTCTTCGTTCGACGCCGCAAGAGCTCCACCGCGGCGCGGGGGAACGTTCCTCCGAACGCCGCGAGGTGGACCAAGCTGCGATCGAGGTCGAGAGCCGCGCTGAGTTCGTCGAATACGAGGATCCGCATCGCGATGGCCACCGAACCGCCCGGCCCTCTTCACGGTTCGGAATCTCCCCACGTCGAGTCGGGCGTGGCTTCCCCCCGAAACCGCGTCGTTGGGCGATCCGCTCGCGGGACCCGACCCAAGGGACGGGTGCGCGCCAAGGGAGAACGTTCGCTTCGAGCCTCGGGACGGCAGCTAGGCCTATAGCGGTCCGAGACTGGGGCTCGCCCGGGCGGGATGCGTTCGATGGAGTGCGTTCGATGCGAGCCGTGATCCCGGTGACAAATCGCGAGACGGTTCAGATGCTGATCGACCACCCGGGGCTCGTTCGTCCCGGGGACTGGCTCACCATCAGCACCGGGGGGGTGGACCGGGTCGCGGACCCGACGAAGATCCGGGAGCTCGCGGAACTGCTTGGAGCGGCCCACCCTCACGCGAGCATCTATGCGTTCACGAGCGGTTTCGCCAACGTCGAGCGCCTAGCCGCGTCCGTGGGACCGCCGGTGGTGGGCATCTTCTACGACTACGAGCCGAACTTTCCGAACGAGCCCGAGTTTAGCTTCGACCCCTCCGCGGCGCTCGCCTCCATCGCACGGGCAACCGAAACCACGCGCGCGCGGGGATTACGTTTGGTCGCCTACCTTACTGGCCAAGCCCTGCTGAACCCCGCCCACGAGTGGGACTACGCTCGGTTTCGGGGCGTGGCCGACGAGATATGTGTCCAGACTCAGGCCGCCCTCCGCAGGGGGGCCTGGAAAGATGCGATCGATCGGATCCAGCGAGACTTTGGCACCGCCTTACCTCACGTCCAAGTCACGGTCTGTCCGGGACTACCGAACACGGTCGACGTCCCCCAGGCGCGGGCCGCGTGGGGCGACCTCGACTCCCGTGGATTCCCCGGTTGCGTGGTCTGGTGGGTCCCTCGGGGTTTCACCGAGCTCGGTCTGTCCCTGGAAGCCCGCGTCGGTACCCGGCACCCGTAGGGACCGAGCCCCTCCCCACAAATCGTCGCGAATCCTAGCCATGCGCCTTCCGCGATGTATAACTACCTGGACGCGAGTGCGCGATTCCGCATCGGTGGGCGAGGGACGGGCCGGGTGAAGGGGGGTAATCGCACAGTGGCCAGAGCCCACTCTACGGTCCGGCACGGACGATTTCGCCGAGGGGCCACCGTCTTCGCGCTCGCTGTCCTCGTCACCCTCGTGGTTCAAGGGCCCTCGTTCGGGAGCCTCGCCCTTTCGCCCCGAGGGGACGAGCCGAACCGGACCGTCGGCTTCCTACAACCGGCCCTGACCAGCGCGCCAAGCGCCTCGCTTTCCTTCGCCCCCGCACCGTTCGAGTTAGCCTCCACGTTCTGGGGGACGACGGTCTCTCCGATCGCTCCGCTGCTCCCGTACGAGGCGGCGGCCGTCGCGGCGACCCCCGCGCGAACCGTGGTCTGGCCGGGAGCCACGATGGGAGATGCCTACGACCCGCTCACGAACCAGATCTGGAAGGGCGCCGCTGCTGCAGAGATCGCGCCGACTTCGGAAGCTGCGTTCGCGGAGTGGTGTCGCTCGGTAGGGTGTACCCCGATCCTGCAGGTACCGGGCGAGATCGACGACCCCGCCATCGCCGCCCAGATCGTGAACTACTCCGAGAACGTCCTCGGACTCCACCCCGTGGCATGGGAGATCGGTAACGAGCCCGGATTCTGGAGTCACTGGCGCCAGCCGTGGGGGAGCTGGAACACCACGGTGCCCGCGCCCAACTCGATGGAGTACGCTTGGGAGGTCCATAACTATACGTTGAGCATGCGGCAGGTCGACCCGACGGCCCGCATCATCGGGCTCCCCGCCGTCGGCCGGACGCCGGCGAACGACGAGATCGGCAAGTGGATCGCCGCCGTGATCTCCGTGGACGGACCCAACATCAGTGCGATCTCGATCCACGTCTACCCCGACCCCGCTCCGACCAACGACACCTTGAGCGAGTTCTATGCAACCCTTAGTCCTTCCAATTCCCTCTCCGTCCCGGCACGGGTCCCGTATCTCGAGGGGCTGATCGCCAACCTGACGGCAAGCTGTGGCTCGTGCGGGCCGATCGCGCTCACGTTTACTGAGATCGGAAGCGCGATCACCGGGCGGCCCGACGCGGACCACTATTCGCTCGGATTCCCGGGGGCCATGTACATGGCGGCGCAAATGGCCCAAGCGATCGATTTCAATCTGACCAATGTGGACGCCTTCGCCGCCGTCCTCGATACGGCCAACTCTTGGTTCGCTATCTCGGGGAACGCGCGCCCGCTCTTCGTACTCCAGAGCGACATCCTGAGCCACCTGGGCCGGGACGCGTACCCTGTTTCGTTCTCCGGCGGCTTTCCCGGCCTCTACGGGGTCGCGACCCGCGACCCCTCGGACGGGAACCGCTCCGACCTCCTGGTCGTGAACACCAACCTATCGCAGAGCGTGCAGTTTGCCCCCTCGTTCCCGGGAGCCGCGCTTTCCGAGCCCACCGCGGCGTGGAGCTGGTCCAACAACTCGACCGAAGCGCCGGTGTCGAACTACTTTCCGGGTGCGCCCGGGTCCTACGTGCTTCCCCCCAACAGCCTCGTGCTGTTCGAACAGCGACCGTCGCGGGTGGTCCCCGTGCAGTTCACCGAGAGCGGACTGGCGAACGGAACCCGATGGTTCCTCGGCGTCGGCGGGAGGGAGTCCACCTCCGCGTCGACCAGCATCTCGGAGTACCTGACCCCCGGCACCTATCGGCTCGTTCCGGGGCCCGGCGCGGGAACGCCGCTCGCCCGCCCGCACGAGCGTTGGCAAGCCGAGCCTCCGATGTATGTGACGGTGGGGCAGAACGGGACGAGCGTCAGCGTCCCCTACTTCCTTCAGTACTCCGTGAACCTCGCCGCCCGCCCGAGCTTCGGCGGGTCGGTCCGGCCCGACGTAGCGTGGTGGAACGCCGGTATCCCCGTCACGCTGACCGCAGCTCCGGCCCCCGGTTGGGTCGCCCGTGGATGGGTGGGGGGTGGAAGCGGAAATTACACTGGTCCGAACTCTTCGGTCACATTGATCCCCCACGGACCCCTGAACGAGACCGCGTTGTTCGCCACTGGGTACGTCGTCAATTTCACCGAAACGGGACTCCCGACCGGCGCTCTCTGGAGCGTGCACGTAGGGTCGCAGGTTTTCTCCGGAGACGGACGCTCCTTGCTCGCGCTCGCGGCGAACGGAACGCACGCCTTTACCGTCGGTCCCGTCGGCCGTTACGCGTCCCTTCCGGACCAGGGGACGTTCACTGTCGAGGGCGCCCCCATCAACCCGATCCCGATCAACTTCACGCTCGCGCCGTCGGGGTACGGGGTGCAATTCGAGGAGGTTGGCCTTCCGCAAGGGACGAACTGGTCCGTCACCCTGGGGGATTCCTCCTCCTTCTCCTCGAACCCTACCGTCTCGGCGTACTCCGGCAACGGGACGTACGCCTACTCCGTCGCACCCGTCCCGGGGTATGTTCCGGCCCCACAGGGGGGCGAACTCTTGATCGCAGGCTCGGGCGCCCGGGTGCCGATTTCGTTCTCGGCGGCGAGTGGCAATCGTTCAGGGTACATGGTGGAGTTCGCCGAGAATGGACTCCCCATCGGCTACCCCTGGTCGGTGCGCGTAGGGGATTCGACGATCAGCGGAACGGGGGCGGACCTCGCGCTCCCCGAGCCGAATGGGTCCTTTGCGTACACGGTAGGGGTTGGCTCTAACTACACCGCCCGGCCGTACTCGGGGTCGTTCACGGTCGCGGGTCGGAGCCCCGCGGCGGTCGCGGTCGACTTCGTTCCCGCCGCGGACACCGACCCCGAGTTTCCCGTCGTCTGGCAGGAGTCCGGACTCCCCACGGGAACCGAATGGTCCATCTCGCTTCGGAACGTGACCTACGGGTCTACCACCTCCGAGCTCGTCCTCGAGGAGCGCCACGGGGCATACATGTACAACGTCACTCCGATTCCCGGTTTCTTCGGGTCCCTCGATCGGGGAGGGTTCACGGTCAACGACTCCGCTCCCGCTCCTTTCCCGATCCGCTTCCTGCGAGCCAGTACGCTTTGGGTCATCGCCCGGGGACTGCCCGTCGGGGCCCACTGGGCGGTGCGCATCGGAACGGCTTCCTGGGTGGCCCATTCCTCGAACGTCGACCTGCTCGTGCCCGTGGGCACGTACACGTTCTCGGTCTCCGCTCCCGATCACTTTTCCCCGGACCCGGCGAACGGAAGTCTCCTCCTCTCGGGAAGAGCGACGAACCTCACCATCGAGTTCACCCCGGTACACTCCGGGAGCGCCCTCGGGATCCCGCCCATCGCGGCCCTCGCTCAAGCGGCCACGGTCGCGACCGTGTTGGCCCTCTCGGGCGCCGTGACGTCCGCCTTGCTGATTCGCTCGGCGCGCCGGCGAGAGCCCGACTCGCCTCCCTCCGCTTTCCGTTAGGGGCCGTCCCCTTGGAGTCCAGCGAACGCCCGGGAGACGAGCCGCGCCGGACGCTGCCCCGCCGTCGGCGCCGCCCGAGAGCCTCGAGGTTGCCCTGGCGGCACGGTCCGACCGGTGTCGGGGCATGACGAACTTCGGAGCGCTCGCGGAGGGTCGAGCGAGTTTCGCCCTCCATGGCTCCTCGCTCAGCGGGGGGTGGACCTCCATCGGCTCCGTCGTGATCGGATGGGTTCGCGCGATCGGCCTCCCGCTCGGAGCGGTGGTGGTCGGGGTGTTGCTCGGCGTGGTGGTCTTCGAGCTCGTTCGCCTCCTCCGACGCCATGCGTTCGCCCCGGAGACCGAATCCTTGGGCCCTGCCACGACGGTTCCGACGACCGTCCTACCGGCTCGGGTCTGGACCCGGGACGGCTCGCGGGAGGTGCGGATCCCGAGCTTGCTCCACGAGCCTTCCGCCGCCCCGCGGCAGAACGCTCGGTTCGTGCTCACCCTGGTCGTGGTGTTCACGGGCGTCGCCTCGGTGTTCCTCTCGGTCTACCCCGAAGTATTCGGCCGGTACGACCGCCTCGTGGGCATCGTCGGCGCGTTCCTCTACTGGCCCGCGCCGTGGCCGGGCGTCTATGGGGCCTCGGGCGGAGCACCGCTCGTCTACGACTTCATTTTCCCGATGTACCTCGCGCTGATCCTCTCCTGGATCGCGGCCACGTCACTCCAGCCGCGACGCGCGCGCCCCCCGGCCAAGCGGTGGGCGCTGATGGCCGGGATCGTCGGGCTCTATCTGGCTGCCGAAATGGTCGTGGATGCCCTCTTCTTCACGGTCCCGGGACTGCCCGTTCGAAACCTTTCGCTGATCGTTCGCGCCCTCATCGGGGGGATCTTCCTCACGATCGTGATGTACCTCACGTTCGGATTGCCGGCTCCGCTCGCGCGGATCCGCGCCTCCGCTCCGCGGGACCGACGCGCCGTCCGGCGATTCTTCGGCTACGGCATCGTAGCCATCGCCTCGAGCGGCGTAGGGCTCTACTTCCTCTCGGTCGGGCTCCAGCTCCACGGCATCTTTCCCGCCTTCACGGTCTTGTTGCTCCTCCCTTCGCTCGCGCTTCCGATCTGGGCGCTGCTCAATCGGCCGGCCTACTTCCGCTACTGGAAGGACCGACCTCCTCCGAGCCTCGAGGAGTTTCACCCCTCGGTGTCGGTCCTCATCCCCGCCTTCAACGAAGAGGCGGAGCTTCGGGAGGCCATCCTTTCGGCCGACCGAGCTTCGGCACGATACCCGGGGCTCGTTACGATCGTCGTGGGGAACGACGGGTCGACCGACCGGACCTCCGAGATCGCCCGGGCGGCGATCGCCGAGCTGGAACACTCGACGGGGGTCGTCCTCGACCTACCGCACGGAGGAAAGTCGCAGGCGCTCAACTCGGCCCTGCTCCTCGCACCGGGAGAGATCGTCGTCCGCCTGGACGCCGACAGTCGCATCTCGGAGCGCACCGGGTTCGGCCCGGCGGTCGCCTACCTCGCCGACCCGTCGGTCGGCGGAGTCCAGGGGTACCTTCAGCCGCGCCAGAAGGACGGCTGGCCGCGGAAGCTGCGAGCGATGGAGATCGCCTGGCAGCACCTGTTCCTCCGACCCGGCGCCATGGGCGCCCGGGCCGCCGAAGTGATCGACGGGGCGTTCTCGGTGTTCCGCCGCGACGACCTCCGGCGGCTCGGTGGTTGGGTCGCCTGGAACGGGGAAGATACCGAGCTCTCGCTGCGCCTCCAACGGGGGGGCTACCGGATCTGCATTGCGTTCGGGGCCCACGGGTACGAGGACGTCCCGGACCGGTACGCCACCCTTCGGAAGCAGCGCATCCGGTGGACGCGGGGTGGGGTCTTCGCGAACTCGCGAAACTATCCCGCGCTCTTCGAAGGGCCGATCGAATTCGGCGGACTGGCGATCCTCTTCTACTACCTATTGGTCCTTCGCGCGGGGGCCCGCTCTCTGGTTTTCGTGTACCTCGCGCTGCTGACGGTGTTCCTCGGCGTCCCCGGGATCCTGCACGCGTTCTACCTCCTGCTCGTGTTGTTGGCTCTACGGACGGTTCCGCTCGCGTACTTCCTCGTGCGGATGCGTCGCTACGACGTGCTTCCCTGGATTCCGCTCTGGCCCGTCTTCGGCATCATCAAGTCCGTCTACCGGTTCGAGGCATTCGGGACGGTCCTCTACGGCGTCACTCCGGAATTCTTTTGAGACGCCCCCCGTCGCGGCGAGCGTTCATCCGGTGGCGAGGGGGGCCCCGATGTCGCTCAGGATCACCACGCTCGCCGGAGGAACGGTCCAGCCGGTCGCGCCCCCCGGCCCCACCGTTTCCGATATCGGTAACGCGGCAGGTCCGTCGAACAGCCAGGCCGTTCCCCCGGAGGCAGCGGGGAAACGCGCGCTCAGGTTCAGACGAAAGCCGAACGTCGTGTTCGTGTTCACCAGCACGAGGCTGGTGATCGAGCCGGGCGACGCCCCTCCTTCCGCTCCGAGGAGGCCGGAGGCCGCCGCCGTGAGATTGATGCCCTGGGCGAATCCCCCAAGATCGCTCTCGAGCGCTCGGTAGAGTACATAGGCGGCGGAGGGCTCGCCGGCCGAGTTCAACCAGGCCCCCGGGGTCGCGCTTTGAAAGTTGTAGTAGACAAGGCTCGTGAGCGGGAGCGTGAGGGATTGCACGATCTCCGCGGCGATGTACGCGGCCTGATACCCTCCTGAAAGGCTCGTGGCGCTCGTCAGGAGCGTGCCGGTCTGGAATTCGTCGGCCAGGAGTTCGAGGCGGCAGCTGGGGCAGGCCCGGGTCATGGATCCGAGAGCGCTCTCGACCCGGTGGGGCAGCGCCGAGCGACCTTGGAGCGTCGCGAACCAGAGGGGGATCGACGCGGACGGGAACCCGCTTCCGGCCGGGTAGACATGGATCGCGATCGCGGTGAGATTGGGCCCGTTGACCGATACCGTAGCCGAGATCCAGGAAGACTGGGGGGACGCGCTGCCTCCCACTCCCCCGAGACCGATGATCCCGGTCGACGGATCGATCGCTCGGATCGCTCCGACGTAGGTGTGTACCAGATTGGCGTACTCCGCGGGGGTAGGCGTCAGGTTCTGGCTCAGGTTCCACCGGTCCCACGGGACCGCGTAGTGAGTCCACAAGGCGGGTTCGTTGCCGACCTCCCAGTACGCGGGAAAGAACCCGAGATCGTGCTCGGTGTAGTTGACGATCGCCGCGGCGAACGAGGGGTCGTCGATCTCGGCCGGCAGGGTGACGATGGCGCGGCAGGAGACGGAGCGGCACCACTCCACGAATTCGGCGAGGGTCGTCGCCGGCGGGGTGCTGATTCCTGTATCCGAGAAGATCGACCCGCTTCCTCCGTTCGCGAGCGGGTCCAGCCGGTCCCCGTCGCCGCCTCCCGGCCAACGGACTACGCCAACCCCCGTCGCGTGGAGGGCCGATTGACTCGCGCTCGAAAACGGGACGTCGGCCCGAAGATTCACTCCGAGAAGGCTCGGATAGAACGGGATCACGGACCCGTTGGGGCCGCCCAGCGAAGCCGCCACGGTCGGAAACGTGGGACCCGGTAGCGGCGAGGGCGATGCGGAGGGCACCAGCGACCAGAGCACCGGAACGGTCACGATCACCGCGACGGCGAGTACGACCGCGAGGAGCAGATGGGCCCGCCGCTTCCGGTTCGACCCCGGCGGCCGGCGAAGGAGGTCAGGGCGACTCAAAACAACCCTCGCTCGGCCCCACGTCGGCCGTCGGGACGTCCGAGCGCTCTGGGACGTTCATTGGTCGATGGGATCTTCAGCCCCGATCCTCCCCCGGCCCGGGATTCTACCAGCGGGAGGGCAGAAAAGGGCTCGCCCTCCCTCCACGGCCCAGCGGATCGATGGGTCTCGCGGTCGTTCACGGAGGTGGGCGCTCCGGGTCGGGCAAGGACGCGAACGGAGCCCCCGAAACCGTTCGGCGCTGTCGACCTTGGCTCCGTCGGTCACCGAGCCCGTGGGTAGGTATTTATCCCCATGTGTGCGTATCGAACTCACCGACTCCCGTGCGCGGGAGTCGTCCTCGAGGGGGAAACGAGACCGATGACGGAACCCGCAGGCACGGGACCCGTCTCGGAGCGCGGTTCACTCGCGGGGTATTTTTCGACCAGCGCCCACGCGACTGCTAGCCCCGCCCGGGTCGACGGCTGGTGCCAGGAGCGCCGTGCGATTGCCACGCGCGGCGTCCCTACCGGGATTCGGCAGGGCGGTCCGTGGGGCTCGATGACCTGATCTGGTGGGCCGCCGCCACTTCCGCCGCCGCAGGGACCGCGCTCGCGCTGTTCTGGACCCTGCGCTCGAAATGCTTCGTCAGTGTGCCATCGAACCGGGCGCTCGTCATCCCCGGCCGCGGCCCGGCCCCGACCGGCCCGGGGATCGCCGCATCGAACGTGACGATCCACCGCCCGCGCATCATCGTCGGCGGAGGGACCTACGTCGCGCCGTGGAACCGGGCCGTGAACGAGATCTCCCTCGAACCCGTTTCCGTGGAGGTCACGGTTCGCTCGGTCCAGGCGCTCGAGAAGTCGCACGCTTCCGGCTGGGAGGTCCGGCTCCACGTCCAGGCAAAGGTCCCGGCCGACCCCGGTTTCCTCACCGCGGCGGCCGAGAACCTGCCCGGGAAGACGGACGAAGAGCTCCGGGCCATCGTGCGTCGGGCCGTCGAGAGCGCCGTGCCCGCCGTGCTCGCACGCCTGACTCCGGAGCAGGGTGAACCGGATTGGGATCGGCTGGCCGCGGAGCTCCAGGCCTCGGTCGCCCCGGACCTGGTGCCGTGGGGTCTCGCCGTACGCGCCCTTTCCGTGGTCGAGCTCCGGCGGCTGCGGCCCCCGGAGCCGCCCACTGCCCTCTCCACGACCCGCTCCGTTCCCTCGCTGGAGCCCTCGGGGGGCCGCGCGAGCCTCGGGCTCCTTCTTGCGGAGATCGAGGTTCGGCTGTCGAAGACCGAGCGTAGCCTCGGGATCCTCGGTGCGGAACTCCTCCGGCAGGGGGAAGGGCGGCTGCCGTCACGGGGCGAGGTCCGGGACGTCCCGGTGCTGGACCTTCCGCTCGGGTGGGAAGACCGGCCCTCGGACGAGGGAGGGGAAGGCACGCTCGCGAGTCTTCACGATTCCATGGGGGGCGCACGCTCGCCCCGATTCCGCCCGTCGCCGCACGGCGTCGAGCGGGAGGTAGAAGGGTCCGAGCTTCGGCCCCCCATGGACTGAACGAAGGAGTGGAAACAGAACCATGTGTCCGGCAGCGATCTTGGGCGACCGAGCGTGCGGAAAGACGACCTTCCTCGGGCTGCTGTACGCGGCCCAGGTGAAGTACGGTACGAGAGTCACGGACTCGTTCCGGTTCCATGCCCCCTTGCAATCCCTCCGCCTCATGAGCCAGGTCTACGAAGGGATGAAGGACGCGCGATTTCCGGGGGCGACCCTGAAGGACGAGATGACCGAGATCGGCTTCGTCTTCGGGTACAGAAAGCCCCTCTCGGGCCGGCTGCCTGCGTCGCTCAAGGACAAGAACTGGGTGAACCCGTTCGCCAAGCTCTCGTTCGCGGCGTACGACGTCTCGGGCGAGGATGTCCAGGAGTTCATCGAGACGGGCGTCGCCGCGAGCCCGATCATCCAGCAGCTCCTGAAGAGCCACGTGGTGGTCATCCTCGTCGACTGCAGCAAGATGACGACCGAGATCGACTCCCCGGTGTTCCGCCAGATGCTGAAGTATGACAGCGAGGTCGCGTCGCTGCTCGTGTCGCTGCAGACCTACAAGAAGCAGGAGTTCTCGCGCATGAAGTCGCAGGGCCTGAGCGCGGGAAGCCCGGTCATCTATCCCGCGATCGTGCTCTCGAAGTTCGACAGCCTGCGGGACGAGGTCCTCGTCAAGCTCGGCCTCCACCGCGGCGTGCCGAACGGCGACCAGAAGCGGAAGCGCAAGGAGTACGCCGAGGCGCTCCTTCGGGTCTTCATGCCCCAGACCCTCTCCCAGATCCGCGGCGGGAAGGTCGCGGGCGTCAACTTCGACCAAGCGGCGTACTTCTTCAGCTGGGTCCGGACCGAGACCGCCGAAGCCGGCATGCAGCCGCTCGGCGTCCCGCGGATCGTGCGGAAGGGCTTCTCGGCGGAGGGTGGGGCCGACCCGGACTTCTCCTACGACGACTACGTCGCGTTCATCGAGCACTTCCGAGATGTCGCGAACAAAGTACCCGACGAGATCGTCGAGCAGACGACCCTCCAGACCCCTCCCGCGGTCGCCACGGCCTAGCGGACGGCGGGGACGGGAACGCGGTTTGCACAGGGAGGAGGCGTCCACGATGAACGAGGGGGATTTGCTCGAGCTCGAGCACTGGATCTACGGGGCGAGCCCCGAGAAGGGGTACGGTACAAAGGCCGAGTCGCATCGGCTGAACGGCCCGTTGTACATGCGCTACCTCGACAACCACTTCACCCCCGTTCGCGTCGAGAAGACCGCGAACGGAGGCACGCTGATCGACGCCCGGATGATCCATCCGGCACCGGCCAACGACGAGGTGCTCCTGTCCATACTCGGACGGGGCGTCGCCGACGAGTACAACCGACCGACGATCGCGAACCACACGGTCGTGATCCCGGGAGGACCGATCCGCGCCGGGCGTCTGCGGTTCGCGGACGTCGAGGCCGCCGCGCTCGAGTTCGACCGACGGAATCCGAAGGGGCTCGGAAAGGTCGACCCGATCTCGGTCACCCTCCGGAGCCCCGAGGAGACCGTGACGCTTCCCGGCGAGGGGATCCGCCGCCTGATCACCAAGGCCGCCGTGGACACCCTCGCCAGTCGGTTCCTCGCGGACCACCAGGGCCGTACCCTGGTCCTCTGCCGCGGGAGCACGAACCAGTATCGGAACGATCTCCTGTACCGACTCGTGGAGCTCCTGCACTGCGCGGGTGAGATCGCACTGTTCCCCGCTATCAGCGACGCTCCCACATTGAGCGCGATGAACCACTTCCGTCTCGCCATCTCCTCGCGGGGGGTCCGGGCGGACGGAACGTGGACGCTGCTCGATGCGAGCATCGACCATGCGGCGCTGCCCCCGGTCCGGGGGAAGAGCCCGGTATACGGTCGCATCGCCGAGGCGTTCGCGGCGGCGTGAGGGTGGTCCGGCGCGAGGGCATTCGGGACGTGGAGGAGAACCCACCGTGAGTTCCGCCCTCGTCGTCGGGGATCGCGGCTCGGGGCTCACGACGTTCGTCGGACTGCTCTATGCGGCGCAGCTGCGCCTCGGGACCGAGGAGGAGGACGGCTTCCGCTTTTCCGCGGAGCGACAGACGATCCGCCAGCTCGAGGCGATCTACGGCGAGCTCGCCGCCGGCCGCTTCCCCGAATGGGACGTGAACTGGGAGGAGCACCCACTCTCCTTCCTCCTCGCGTTCCGCGCGAGCAAGCTACGGGGCATCGGTGGCCGGGGCGTGGGCGCGGACGGGCGGTTCGACACCGTCGAACTTCAGGTCGGGGGCATCTCGGTCGAGGAGATTTCGGAGTTCGCCGTTCACGACGCGATCCTCGAAGAGTCGACGCGCCGGCTCCTGCGCAGCACCATGGTGTTACCCTTGGTCGACGCCTCCCGTCTGCCCCCGGCGGCCCAGGGAGGGACCACGGGCCCGATCGCTCGATACGACGCGCGGCTCGTGACGACCCTCGAGCAGGTCCGGCGGTGCCTCGCACTCGAGCCCGGTCGCAAGGCTCGGACGATGCATCCCCTGTTCGTGGTCACGAAGTTCGACCGCTGCGCGCCCCAGGTCCTCGAAGCGCTTCGGGCCCCTCCCGGGCCCCCGTCGGCCTGGCCGTCCGGAATGCGGGACGTGGTGGGAACCCGCATCCTCGAACGGTACCTCCCTTCCACCGCCCACTTCGTCGCGGAGGCGGCGAGGGATCACGGCTCTCCGATCGCGTCCCCGCGGTGGTTCTATAGTGGGCTCCAGATCGTTCCACAATTGAACTCGACCCCGATCGCTCGACGGTCTCGTATTCCGCGGGGAGGCTGGGAGCCGGAGTATCCGTTCGAGGAGTACCGGGATCTCATCGAGCAATTGGGCAAGCTCGCCCACGGGCTCCCCCGCGCCGCGGCGAGCCCGTGATCACGGCCCGCATTCGGGCCGATGCTGAGCCCCGACGAGGAGTCCCCACGCTCGTCGGTCGAACGTCAGCCCTCGTGCGTCGCGGTGTACCGGAGCCCTTCCGACCGGGAGCCTTCGCGTACGATGGTCCATCCACGGGCCTGCCAACGGCCGTCGGGAGGTTGCCACTCAGGATCGCCCTGGACCAGGTCGCCCAGCTCGGCCTCGAGGTACTCGTGGTCGGTCGCCACTTCGGGCGCGAGGGTCCCTTTCTGCAATAGAGTGGCCAGCAACGGCACGCCCGACGGCCGACCCCGCCACCGGACGGAAAGGAACGATAGACGCACCGCAGAGTCGTCCAGCAGGAGGTCGCGCAGCACCTTGTATGCGGGGCGAGTGCGGCACTCTTTCGGCGGGGAGTCGAGTCGCTTCCGCTCCCGGCGTCGTTCACCGAGGATGCGACGCCAGGTTGCCGGTTCGACGGTCTCCGCCTCCCACACGGAGGCCGCATCGACCTCCTCCTCGTCGGAGGAAACGGGGTCGCCATCACGCGCGGACGGGTCGCTCTCCGCCCCACCGGCCGCCCGCCCCTTTGCCGGTCCTTTCCGGGCCGCTCGGCCGGGGACCAGGCTGAAGGCCAGCGCGGCCCCGGAGGCGCCGGCGGTCGGAGGCCGAAGCACGACCTCAGCGCAATCCGGGTACCGGTTGGGATGCAGTAGCACGAACGGACCCGACTCGGGGGCGCTGAACAGGAGAGCGAGCGCGTCGTTGATGGTGGTCACTTGCCGACGGACCGCGAGTTCGCTCAGCCGGACCAGCGGAACGGGTAGCTCGCCATCGCGCGGGTGGGTGGCGAGGTCGTCGAGCAGCGCCTGCGCGACCTCCGCATGGATCTGCTGGCTCGGTGTTCTCCCGATCGCGCTGACGGCCTTCCGATCCCGGGACAACCCGCGCTTCAAGCGGTGGCCGAGCGAACCGGCCCGAGCGGCATGGTCCCGCAACGACCAGAGCCGCTGGTTCAACCATACCTCGAGCCTCCCACCCGCGGCCCGGGATTCCGCGAAGAGCCCCGCCCAGCTCACCGGCATTCGCACGGACCAGTCGGCGTCCGTCGGGCTCTCTCGATACCATCGAAGGACCTGGTCCCGCAAGAGCGCCCCGGCACTGAGGGGGTCATCGACCTCCTGCTTGACGCGCACGATCAGACGGTCAGCATGTCCGGCGATCGTCGCGAGCAAGTTCGGGTCCGACGCCGCCTCGCGGAGGAGGGGGGGAAAGCGGAGGGAGTTGAGGCGTTGAATGTCGAATCCCTCGCCCGGATCGATCGCCAGAAACTCGGAAACGGCGGGTGGACGAACGGCACCTCCGATCTCGCGGCTCGAGGGGGGACCGGGGATTGCGCTCCTCGCCCCTGAAGGCAGGACGGGCACCTGGGCGGAGTCGAACTGGGAGGGGACGACTCGCACCCGCGGGAGAGGTTCCCCTCTCGTACGGGAGTCGGGGAGCTCCGCGGAGCCTTGAAACTCGAAGACCTGGAGGCGGTCGAGTCCCGCTTGGCGGTCGCGACGCTCCCCCTCGATCCGGAGCCGTTCGAGCGTCTTTCGCCGTTCGCGGTCTTGCAAGATGCGGAGTGCGTCGGACTCGTCCGTCATCGATAGGGAGCTGTTCGCTCCCCATCCCCAAAAAGTGGCGGCCCCGGGCATTAACAGTTTCGGGCAGGGCGGCCCGGGGGGCGGATACGACCCGCGGCTCGGGCCCACGTTCGCGGCCCAGGAATGGGGCGCTGCCATCGGAGGCGGAGGAGAGAAAGTGAGGCCCCACGTGCGGGACGGCGAGAACGCGGCCCCGCGCGCCTCCCGGTGCCGTCGTACCGTAGTCCAGGTTCCGCCGAGGCCCCCCCGGGCAGGATGCGATGGTCTATATGCATGAAAAACGCTCGAACGTCAGGTTACCGCGCCATGACGAGCAATAAAGCACTGAACCGGATCGCGATCGTGGTACTCGTAAGCCTCGTCCTCCTTCTCGTGCCCTTGAGCGCTACGTCGCTCGGCGCTCCGGCCGCGGGGTCGCATTCGGCGGCGCCCGCGTCCGTGGCGAGCTCCGTGAGTTCGACCTCGATCGCGAGTCACTCCATGCCCTCGAGTTCCGCATTCTCGTCTCCCACGACTTCCGCACTGTCGTCTTCCCATGTCTCGCGATTCCAATCCCCTCCTCCGTCCGTTCTCGGCCTCCCCAAGGGCACGCCGATCGACGCGACGTCGGCGTCGCAACCCGCATCGGGGACCGTTAGCCTCGACTATGCCTCGGCAGCCCCCCTCGTCATCTCAGCGGCGGCGGGCTACCGCGGCACGAGCTGGCAAGTGAGTCTCGGCGCCGGGATCGCCATTCCTACCACCTATACGATCAACATCACCAACGCCACCTTCGCGGGAACCTGTGGCTTCTCCTTCATCGGCACTCCCCCCTCGTCCCTAACGGTCTCCGGGACCCCGAGCTCGGCCGCTTCGGGAACGGCCGCGTTCTACGAATTCTACCTTAGTGCACCCGCTCTGCCCGGAGTCATGGTGTTCGCCTTCGTGGACAGCGGTACCGCCACGCTGCTCTACCAGCAGACCTCGTCGCCGACCTGCCTGGTCTTCGGCAGCTCGGCGGGCGCGATCCCCTCGAACGTCATTGACTCCCCCACCGCCCTCGCCTATGTGAACGCGGCGGGAGGCAGTGCCTTCCTCGCGGCGAACCCCGGCGCCGAACAAGAGTGGGCCGTCTACGGCGGAGGTTACTCCTTGAGCTCCAATGGAACATGGTACTCGAGCCCTCCGATCTGGGAGGTCATCTATGGCTCGGGAGGCTGCTCGTTCTTCCGCGGACCGGCCCAGTCTTCTCCGGGTCACGAGTTCTTTGGTGAGGTCGAAGGCCTGACCGGAGCCGTGCTCGGCACGTCCACTGGCAATTGCAGCACCGTCACCTACCCCCTCACGTTCACCGAGACCGGGCTGCCGAGCGGCACGTCGTGGTCGGTCGAGCTGAACGGCTGGAACACATCCACGACGAGCACGATCGGATTCGACGTCGGGAACGGAACGTGGTACTACTCGGTCCCGAATGTCGCGGGCTACACTCCCGCTTCGACAGGGGGATCGGTGATCGTCAACGGAACCGCTGCGAACGTGACGGTCGCATTCACCCCGTCGACGACACAGAACGTCACCTTCACCGGATCGGGCCTCGTCTCCGGGGCAGCCTGGTACGTCTCCATGACCGATTTGTCGAACTTCTCCTCGGTCACCCTCTCCGCCAACGGGAACGTCTCGGTCAACTTCAACGAGACGCCCGGACTCTACAGCTACAACGTCGGGGCTCCGTCGGCGTACAGCGCGACTCCCTCATCGGGGTCGATCACGGTCAGTGTCTCCCCCGTGGCGGTGCCGATCGTGTTCGTGCGCGCTCCTACCTACCTCGCGAGCTTCAACGAGAGCGGACTGCCCGCCGGGACGCTGTGGGGAGTCTATGTCTCGGGATTCGCGAACGGCACGTTCTATAATTCGGAGGTCCTCTCCACCAATTCGACGGTGAGCACGAGTCTCCCGAACGGGACCTTCAGCTTCGAGGCGGGATCCGTATTGATCCAGTACGGTCCTTCTCCCTACGCCGGCAGTATCACGGTCAATGGGGCGTCGGTCCAGACGCCGATCGCGTTCTCCCACCGGGGCGCGTACTCGGTCCGGTTCACGGAGACGGGGCTCCCCACGGGGACCCCCTGGTACGTCGAGTACCCGGTGTACGTCCAACTGAACTCTTCCACCACGAACGAGATCGGTTTCCTGGGAGTGAACGGATCGGCCGGGTTCGACGTGGGCGGAGCGACCGGGTACGTGGCCACTCCCGCCTCCGGCATCGTGGTCCTGAACGGTACGTCCGTGGTCCAGCCGATCGTGTTCGTGCCGACGGGAACCACCTACGCCGTCACCTTCAACGAGACGGGTCTCCCGAGCGGAACGGCGTGGAGCGTGTCGCTCAACAACATTCCCCTCTCGAACACCTCGAGCGCGATCGGCTTCCGGATCGGCAACGGGACGTTCCCGTATTCCGTGGGCCCGGTCGTCGGCTATGCCTCCTCGCCCTCGTCGGGCACGGTAACGGTGAACGGCACTGCCGTCAACGTCACGATCGCCTTCTCGGTCGGGTACGAGGTCACCTTCCACGAGACGGGTCTCGTCTCGGGAACGAACTGGTCGGTCACCCTCCACTCGGTCACGGTGAGCTCAACGACCAGCTCCATCAGCTTCTTCGAGGCCAACGGTAGCTACGTCTTCTCGGTCGCGACGGTCTCGGGATACTCTGCGAGCCCGTCGGCCGGATCGGTCCAGGTGGCGGGGGCGCTCGTCGTCGAGAACATCACGTTCACGCCGGGTGCGCAGTCGAGCTGGTCCGTGACGTTCCTCGAAACGGGCCTACCCAGCGGAACGAACTGGTCGGTGACCCTCGGGACCTCGGTCCAGTGGTCCATCACCCCGACGATCGTCTTCACCGAGGCGAACGGAAGCTACGGTTACTCCGTGGGCATTGTCGTCGGATCCACGGCCTCGCCGGCGAGCGGCACGGTGACCGTGAACGGTGCCGTAGTGCTGACGACCATCGCCTTCACCACCCTGCCGGCGGGCGAATTCTCGGTCGTCTTCACCGAGACCGGCCTCCCCAGCGGGACCTCGTGGTCCGTGACGATCGGTAGTCAATCGGTCTCCTCGATCGCCGCGAGCCTCGCGTTCGCCGAACGGAACGGGAGCTATTCGTTCACCGTGGGCGCGGTGTCGGGCTACCTCTCGACTCCCTCGGCCGGCACCGTCAACGTGACAGGCCGGGCGACCTCGACGCCCGTCAAGTTCACCGTGACGTCCAGCTCGTCTTCCGGTGGCACGTTCCTCGGCCTCCCCGGGATGGACGGGTACCTTCTGATCGGTCTGATCGCGGTACTGCTGATCGCCGGGATCGCTGCGGCGATGATGCGCAGCCGCCGAAAGAAAGGCGGTGCTCCTCCGCAGGCCTGGAGCGGACCGACGGCTCCCGCCGAAGGCTCCCCGGCCGTTGCGCCTCCGCCGAGCGGTGGGCCCCCGCCCGGCGCGCAGTGATCGCGTAGTCGGACGGCACGCCCTCCCGGACCCGCGCAAGGGGCCGGGAGGCGGAACCCATTCCTGTACGTGGGCCGGGGACGACGAGACCTGTCGGGCCGGAGCGAGGTTCGCCGTCGTCGTGGCCGGCGGGTAACCGCCCCAGAGGGGACTCGCGGCCGAAGCAATACGGTAGACCGCCCGCCGTCACCGGTCCGGGGAAGAGGTCTGAGCTGGGGGAGGACCGATGCTCGGCCGGAAGCGGCGCAGCTCGGACCCTACCCTGGAGGTTCGTCGCGGAGCAGTTTCGCGAGGATCGGGCGCAACTGCTCTCGCAATTCCGGCACGCGCATGGCGAACTCGAGGTTGGTCTTGATCCAGAGGAATCGGTCCCCGATGTCGTGCCGGGTACCGCGGAACGTGGTGGCGTACACCGGCCGCTCTCGAGCCAGCAGCTGTAGGGCGTCCGTCAACTGGACTTCCCCGTTGGCCCCGGGGCTCGTCCGGTCGATCGCGGAATAGATCTCGGGGGTCAGCACATAGGCGCCCGTGATCCCAATACGGCTCGGTGCGTCGTCCAGCGTTGGTTTCTCGACGAGCCGCTCGCAGCGGTACAGGCCGGGCTCGACCTCGGGTCCATCGATGATCCCGTAGTCCCGCACCTTCTCGTCCGGCACGGGTTCCACGGCGAGGATGGGCGCATGGTGGCGCTCGTACCGGGTCCACAGCTGTTGCAGCAGCGGTGGGTCGCAACGATGGATCGTGTCCCCCAGGAGGACCCCAAAGGCATCCGACCCGGTGTGGTGCCGGGCGCAGGCGATCGCGTCGGCAAGACCTTTCGGTTCGCGTTGGCGGACAAAGTGGATGCGCGCCTTCTGGCTCAATTCGTCGAGCGTCCGGAGCTCGGGCCGGTCGTTCCACCGTGCGAGCTCGGGATTGTGGTCGAAATAATCCTCAAGGGCTCGCTTCCCGCGCCCCGTCACGATCAAGATGTCGTTCGCGCCCGCGGCGACCGCCTCTTCGACCACATACTGGATGATCGGACGGTCCACGACCGGGAGCATCTCCTTCGGCTGGCTCTTCGTCGCGGGCAGGAAGCGGGTCCCCAGTCCGGCGGCCGGGATGACCACCCTCATGGTCCCGCCGGAAGGAGAGAGGGCCCGGTCGACGAGCGGCGTTGTCCGGCCCCGAGCCCCACGACGTCCAGTCCCGCGCGGCGCGCCCGGGCGAGGTCGGTGGCCCTTCGAAGGTCGAAGAGCAGGGGAGTCTTCATTCTGCGAGACCACGAGGGGAGCCAGCGCGCGTAGGCAGGCCAGTCCGCCTGGAGGATCGCCGCATCCGCGCCTTCGAGCGCCTCCGCGAGCGAATCGAAGACCTCGGGACGGGGGGTGCCCGGCGCGTGAGTGGAATCCCACTGACGCAGAAAGTTCCCGCCCGCCACGGGGTCGTGCCCCCGGAGGATCGCGCCCGCGTTCAGGAGCTCGTGGGCGAGGAGCAGGGCACGAGATTCTCGAACGTCGTCCGTGCCGGCCTTGAATGCGAGGCCGAGGAGCGCGATACGCTTCCCGGCGAGGGGGCCGACCCCCGCGCGGACCTGGGCGAGCACATACGCGAGCTGCTCCGCATTGATCCGAAGCGTCGCTTCCCCGGACCGCAGGTGGACCCCGAGGTCCGTCGACCACCGTACGAACGCGCGGAGGTCTTTTTCAAAACAGCTCCCCCCGAAGCCGGGCCCGGCCCGCAGAAAGCGGGCGCCGATCCGGGGATCGTGGCCCACCGCCGCCATGATGTCGTCGATGTCGACGCCCAGGCGATCGGCGAGCCGGGCGATCTCGTTCGCGAAGGAGACCTTGAGGGCGAGGAACGCGTTCGAGGAGTACTTCACGAGCTCCGCGCCCGCCGGTGTGAGCGGGAGGACCGGGGCTCCGAACGGTCGATACGCGCGTCGCAGCCAGGCCAGCGCCCGTCGATCGCTCGTTCCGATCACGATCCGGTCGGGGCGCAGGGAATCCTTCACCATCGTGCCCTCCGCAAGAAACTCGGGGTTGGAGGCGACACCGACTTCCCGCGGGCTCCGGCCCGAGACTCGCTCGACGATCGGAGCGACGACGTTCTCGGTCGTGCCGGGCACTACGGTGCTCTTGACGACCAGCAGTCGATACCCCTTCCCTTGGCGTAGGGCTCTGCCGAATTCCTGGGCGCTCCTCTTGAGGGGCCGTAGGTCGATTCGACCGCTGGGGAGGCTCGGAGTGGGCACGCAGAAAAAGATCCCCTCCGCGTGCTCGACGACCTCCTGGGGAGACTCCACCACCCGGAACCGACCGGACCGGACCTCGGCTCTCAAGAGCCTCTCGAGGCCCGCCTCCTGGTAGGGCGCCGTACCACGGGCGACCGCGGAACGGATCTCCGGTTTGAGGTCGTAGCCGAAGACCGGTAGCCCGTGCGCAGCGAATGCCAGGCCGGTCGCGAGCCCCATGTACCCCAGCCCGACGATCCCTACGCGGGGCCGAGCGGATGAGCGGGACTTCATCGGGCCCCTCTCGGGCTTCCCGAATCCCGGGCATCGCCCCTCAGGGTTCGGACTGGGGCGGCCGAGATCGAGAGCCACGACCGGTGGCGCGAGCCTCCGACCGCATCCGCTCCCATCTTGGAGACTCCCGACGGACCACCCTGACGTCTTATTTATAAGTCGTCCCGAGACCGCGCCCGGGGGCAGGGTCGAACGCCCGCAACCGCCTCCGTCGGGTCTCCGGACGGGCCCGGCTCGCCCAGCGCGGCGAACAGATCGCGGGTCACCGGGAGAAGCGCGGGATGGGTCCGTCTCGAACCACGACTCGGTTCGGGAGGTCGGAGTGATGTATTCTAGGCCGTTCGGGACTTCCGCTATGCTGGCCTCTAAGACCCGGCTCTTGACCGCCGTGCTCGTCGCGATCGTTCTCCTCGGTGCCTCGATGGGGCTCCTGTCTCTCGCATTCTCCGCATCCCCGGCGGGAACTTCGATCGCTGCGTCCGCGGCGGTGGTCGCGGGGTCGTCGCCCTCGGGACCCTCAACCCCGGTCGCGCCCCACGCGCCCAGCTACCAACCCGTCGCGCCCGGTCCCTCCGCCGAAGCCCGCCTCCAGGCACAGATCCAAGCCCAGCACGTGGACCTGCGCAAGATCTACCCTCCGAACCTCGAGTACGCGCCGACGCTCCGCAACGGGATGGTCGTCGCACCGAGCTACCCTCAAGCCCCCGAACCCGCCGGGCTCGCCGACTACGGGGTCATGAACAGCACCGGAACCCCCACCCCCTTCACGATCGACACCACGAGCTACCGCGCAACGGTGGGCCTCGCCTCGGTCGCGCCGTACTATCTCGCGAACGGGGTCCCCGAGGGGTTCACCTCCCAGCTTAACGTCGTCCTCGCCAACGTGACCGTCCACGGCCACTCGGACTATACGTTCTGGACCCAGAACGTGTTCTTCTACGACGCGTACTCCTCCCAGCTCTTCATCGAGAACAATATCTGGAACTTCTCCTCCGCTCCGCCGTCGCCGCAGCCGGTGAACACGTTCTTCTACCTCCCCGGTTACACGAACGGCTCGGACAATCCCTCGATCGGCTACTACGCGGCAGGGACCCCGACGTTCAACGGGATCTCGACCCCGTTCTCGATTGTCTTCTACATCAATGCCACCACACTACTCTACCAAGGGTCGGCCTACACTGAGGTGAATTTCGCGTTCGACCTCCTCAACGGGGCCGGCGGCCAGGTCATGTCGGACCAGTACGACCGGGCCCTGTTCAACAACACCGGGGGCTCGGCGACGATCCCTCAAGCCCACTTCCACGTCGACGGCACTACGCTCACTCCGACCGGGTTCATCCCGTACGATGCCGAGGTGATGCTGGGCGGACCGGGCGGCGGGAGCACCGCGACCTTCAACGCGATCAACGCGACGATGACCCTGCAGCACTGGAACGCAACCGCGAGGCAGTACGTCAACGAACCGTCCGCCTGGAGCTCGGGATCCGAGACCGGTGAGACGGCGGTCGGAGTCGCCGAGTACTACACCGCGGGCCAGGTCGCCCACCTCAACGGGGGACCCGAGTTCATTCAGCCGTTCTGGAACTCGAGCGCGACGCCCCTCGTGGGACCTTCCCACCTCCGGGCGACGATCGCCCCCTCCAACTCGTGGGCGTTCGTCACCGACCGTTCGACCTACAACTCCTCGGAGGCGGCCTGGGCGCCGATCCCGGTCTCGGGAGCGGCCGACTGGCAGCTCACGAATGGGGCGTACTCTGTCAAGGTCATGGAAAGCGACTACACGGCCGTGATCGCTGCGGGGCTCGCCATCACTCCCTCGACCGGCGCCGCGCTCACGGTGTCCCTAGTGGCGAACGCCAGCGCCGGCGTCTACACCCCGCTCTACGCGTACTCGAACAGCCAGCTCCCGGCGATCTCTTCCGGCGGAACCGGGGCGATCGGCAACCCGTACCGACTCGTGAATAACGAGTATGGGCCGCTGGCACCGGAGTTCGCCACGTTCAACGACTACGCCTTCCCCTCCTACGCCGGGATCTCGCTCGTCAATACGAGCGCCTACGTCCTGATCGCCAACCCCGCGCCGTTCTCGGTCGACTATTGGGGCCCGTACGCGGTGTTCGCCCAGCAGTACTCCGTCCCGACTACGAACGAGCTGTCGATCTGGGCGTTCCAGACCTCCCACGTCTCGGTCCTCGGCGGAACGATCTCGGGCTGGTTCAGCGCAAATCAGGCGGGCTTCCCCTTCGCGAACGTGGTGCTGTGGAACGCGACCTCCTCGCTCGTCGCCGGAGTGACCTTCGACGTCGTGTCGAACGCCCTTTTCACCTACGGGGGTACGGGCAATACGGTCACGGCGAACACGTTCCAGAACTCGGTCCTCCCCGGCAACTTCATGCCCGGGATCATCGCGCCCTACGGAACCGTCCCGCCGGGCCAACCGCTCGGGGTCTCGGAGAACGAGGGCGGCGACCTGTTCTTCAACAACTACTTCGCCGCTACTCAGCCGGCGTTCCAGACGAACTACAACGTCTTCGATGACCTCTACGCGACGGTTCCGATCACCTACTCGAACAACTGGAACCTGACCAGCCCGATCGCTGCCGGTTCGAGCGTGACGATCAACGGTATACCGGTCCCGACACAGTCGGTGACCGGAAGTGCTACGCTCTGCGGCAACTTCTGGTGGAACTATCAGCCGGGCCTGCCGCTCCCGTTCAACAGCCTCGGGTTCATTCTCAACGGTGGGGACGCCTGTCCCGCGGGCCCGACGCTCTTCCCGCTGCCGGTGGTAGAATCGGGGCTCGCCAGCGGCTCCTCCTGGAGCGCAACGGTCGTCCCCGCGCCGTCGGAGACCCTGCCCTTCGGAGGGACCGTGACCGGCGCCGGGTCGCTCTCGTTCGAGCTCCCCGCAGGTCAGTACACGATCGAGTTCGGGTCGGTGAGCGAGTACACGGCCATCCCGACCGTTGACTTCTTCACCATCGAGCCGATCACCGGGAAGATCGTCAACGCCTCGGGTCCCATCTCCGCGGAAGCGGTGACCTACGCTCCGATGACCGGCCTCGCGATCTTCGCAGCGGCAGGGCTTCCGACGGGAACCTCGTGGTCGGTGACGGTGGCCAGCACGACGCTCTCCGGGACGAGCGCCGCGCACTCGACGTCGCTCGCCTTCGGAACCTACGCCTACACGGTGGCCACCGTTTCGGGCTACCTAGCACTCCCCGCTTCGGGCACCGTCAGCGTCCCGGCGGGCGGAACCGTTACGGTGGACATCGGTTTCAGGGCAGCGACGACCGCCGGGACCCTCACCGGCACGGTCACTCCGAACTCCGCATCGGTGACGATCAACGCCGTGGCCGTGTCGGTCACGAACGGTACGTTCAGCGTTGCGGTCTCGCCCGGGACAGTCGCGGTCGAGGCGAGCGCCGCGGGTTACTACACCTACTACAACAACGTGACGGTGACGAGCGGGGGTACAACGACGGTCGGGATCGCCTTGAACCCGGTGACCCCACCTACCGGACCGAACGGGCAGATCATCCTCCTGGTGTCGACGAGCGGATCGACGGCTACCATCGACGGAACGGCCGTGACGCTCGCGGGCGGGACGTTCACGGGGAGCTTCGCTCCCGGGGTCCACGCGGTCGTCGTCTCGGCGCCGGGCTACTCGACCTACTACAACAACGTGACCGTCACGAGTGGTCAGGCGACCACGGTGAACGTCGCACTGAACCCGACCGTTGGGTCGAGCTCGTCGAACGGCGGCACGATCAGCAACACGGCCTGGGCGATCATCGGAGTCCTCGCGGTGGTCGCGGTGATCCTGTTCATCACCACGCTGATCTTTGCGCGACGTGTCCGACCGGTCATGATGCACCCGGAGGAGACTCCCCCCCGCCCGTAGTCCCTCGCGCGGGGGCGTCGGCGAGGCGAGCGACCCATACGCTCCTCCCCTCCCGAGGCCCGTGGAGGGCCCGGACTGTCCGCCGAGGCTCGACCTTGCACTCGGGCGCTCGTCGGCGGCCGAGTCCGGCACGTTGGCCCCACCTTCCACCTCCCTTCGGGGTCTGTGATCTTAAGCCGTCCGCATCCGACC
This sequence comes from bacterium, assembly GCA_027309555.1. GTDB lineage: Archaea > Thermoplasmatota > Thermoplasmata > Lutacidiplasmatales > UBA184 > Lutacidiplasma. The sequence continues at coordinate 6,660 of DAIDCO010000007.1, read as the reverse complement.
GTGGGAGGTGCCTCGGCCTAAGTCGCCCCGTGGCCGGCGATCCCGTCGGCCCCGCTCGCGGAGCGGCGCAGCCGACCCTTGGGTCTCCGCGCTCGACGAGTTCTCGATGGGACTCACCTCGCTGACCTCCGTGGGAGAGTTGTGGCGACGCCGGATCCGCTACGAGGTCGCGCGCACCCCTGCCCTCCTTCTCCGTATCGGCGCGCCGGACCTTCCCACATCGCCGAGGGAGGTGACCCGCGAACACCTTTCGGGCCTGCGCCGCAGCCTTCCCTGGTCCCCCGGGACCCTCGCGCTCCACTTCACGGCGCTGCGTAGGTTCCTGCGGTGGGCCGGCAATCCCCTCGCGGACGTGCCGGACGCGTGGTCCGTGCCCTCCGCGGCCCCCACTCACCGACGGTGGCTGAAGACGGAGGAGCTCGCCCGTCTCTACCGCGCCGCTCGTGGTCGGGAACGGGTTCTCATCTCGCTGGAGGGGTTCAACGGGCTGCGACGCATAGAGGTCCTGCGCCTCCGATGGCGGGACGTCGACCTCCCCGCCCGCCGTCTTCACGTTCTCGGCAAAGGCCGGAATGGGGGCAAATGGCGCGTCGTTCCGATGTTCCCGGCCACGGAAGAGGTGCTTCGCTTGGCGCAAGATGGGCAGAGGCCGGGGGACGCGCCCGTCATGGACCTCTCCCGGTCCGGTGTCGACCTCGTGCTGCAACGGGCGGTGCGTCGATCCGGGCTGCCCGACATCGGAGTCCGGGTCTCGCACCACGACCTTCGTCGGACCTTCGGTCGCCTCGCGAACTCGGCGGGCATGGACCTCGTCCAACTGAAGAATCTCTACGGGCACGTCTCGCTGGACCAGACGGTCCACTACATCGGGATCGACGAGGACCGGATGCGGGAGGGGCTCGACCTCCTGGCCCGGCTGATCGCCCCGCTGCTCCACCACGAACCCCCGTGAGCGACCCCGGACGGTCGTGACCCCCGCCGACGGGGCGCTCCGCGACGCCGATCGCTGCCCCCGCGGCGCGACACGGGCTCCCTCCGTCGAAGGGAGGCCGTACGGCTCGCTTCGCCTCGCTCCGGGCCCACAAGGATATTTCGCGGGCCCGCTTCGACGCGAGCGGGGGAAACCTGTGACGCTCGGAGATGTAATGGTGGAGGTCTGGAAGCAGTCCCTCGTCGACGCGCGCACCGAAGTCGAGTTGGACGGCCGGCGATTCCGGGTGAGCCGGACGCGAGCCCAGCAACTGCGCGTCGTCGCGTTCACCTATGGGGAGAACGTGCTCGAGGGGATCGAGCAGAACCCGCGCACGAAGTCGCGATGGGCGAAGCTCGCCCAGGAGGGCAAGCGGATCATGCAGTTCTCGTGCCGCCATCGGTACGTAGCGAACGTCTCCGAAGGCGAACTTACCCGGTATCCGGCCTGGAAGGGTCAGGGTCTCCCCGAATAGCGCGGCCTTGCTCGGCCGACGGACGGCGATCGGGCCGGACCCCTCGCGAAGGTAGCGACATTAAGAGCGTGTCCGCTCCGTGCGGGCGGCAGAATGCGGGACCAGAACGGGCGTTCGGGGCGTTCGGCCCTGGTGCTGGGCCTGAGCTCGCTGGCCCACTTCGTGAACGACGGCACGTCGTTCTTCGTCCCGGTCATCGCGGCGCTGCTCGGACCCCTGCGCGGCTTCCCGCCGGTCGAGGTCACGGCCCTCTTCGTCGTCTACTACGTCACCTCCTCCATCCTCGGACTCTTCATCGGCTGGTGGGCGGACCGCCATGGTCGTCCCGTCGCCTTGATGGGGGTCGGCATCGGCCTACTGGCCGTCGGTCTGCTCGGATTCTACCTAGTGCTCTCGGGGGTCGCGGGCTCGCTCGGTTTCCCGGTGGCCCTCGCTGCAGGGGCCATCACCGGCTTCGCGACCTCGTTCTACCATCCGCTCGGGGCGTCGCTCATCCAGCGCGCGTTCGGGGCGGACCGGCGCGGGGCGGCGCTCGGCATCAACGGCGCGTTCGGCAGCCTCGGCCGCGCGCTCTACCCGTTCCTCTTCTTCCTGACGACGCTCGCCCTCGTGACCAGCGACTCGCTCCTTCTCTTCGCCGCGATCGGCCTCGTGTCCGCCATCCTGATTCAGTGGGGCACCCGATCGGTGAGTCCGCGGGAGTCGACCGGTTCCCCGCCGGCGGCTGGCGGAGCCCGGGACGCCCTTACTCCCGGGATCGTCCGCCTCACGGCGCTCTCGTTCCTGCGCTCGATGGCCTCGCAGGGTGTGGCGGTGTGGATCCCCACATACCTCACGGTCTCCCGGGGCGCCGGCGCGGGCGGCGAGCTCGGACTCGCGGTCACCGTGATGTACGTCGGCGGGATCCTCGGCCAGCCGTTCTTCGGGGTCGCCGCGAGCCGGTTCGACCGTCGGCTCTTGATCGGGATCAGCTCCGCCGGGTCGGCCCTCGCGACGTTCGGTTACCTCTTTTCCGGTGGGGTCGAGGCGGAGGTCCTCCTCTTCCTCCTCGGATTCTTCACGTTCAGTGCCTTCCCCTTACTGATGACGCTCTCCGCGGACTACAGTCCGAGCGGTTCGTCGTCGTTCGCGAACGCGCTGGTCTTCGGGCTCGGCTCGGGGGGCGGCGGGACCGTCGGGCCGCTGGTGGTGGGCGGGATCGTGGGGGCGGGCTATGGGCTCCTTGCCCTCGCGTTCGAAGTGATGGCCGTCCTCGGCCTCGTCGCGGCGTGCCTCGTAGTACTCCTCCCGCGGGGCGGCCAGACCCGACGCGCCCCGGTCCTCTTCGGCTGATCGAGGGGACCGGGGACCGCGGCCCTGCGGATCGACGGGAACCCCCCCCCGCGATGGCAGCGGACCCGATCTATCCCGCGAGCGACGGCGACCGCCGACCGGACCACTCCTTCGACCCGAGACAGGCCCGGCAGGCGGCCACCCCCACATCGAGCGCCCCCACCGCATAGAAGAGCACCTCACGATGGGAGAGCACGTGGCCGCAGCTGACGCACGTCGCACGCTGTACGGTGGAATGGGCCCCGGTCGCTCCCGCACGCCCGGCCCAGGAGGTGGCGCTCGGGGCCGGTGAGATCGATCCGGCACCGGCGGGGGAGCCGACGGTCTTCGGAGTGCGGGCGAACCCGGGGTCCGTGAAGAGACCGAGGAGGGAGGCGCGGAACATGACGAGGTAGCCGGGCAGGAGGAGTACGTAGTAGCCGACCCAGCCAACGAGACCGACGCGTGCCGGGGTCCCGGCCAGCATGGGGAGGGTGAAGAGCACCGCCGGAAGGGCGGTGATCAGCACGGAGAGCCAGAGCGGGATCAGGTGCAGGCCGAGGAGCGCCCAGGGGAGGAAGGCGAGCGTCGGGGTCACCACGAGCGAGTTCGTCCAGGTCAGTAGGAACAGGAACGAATCGATCTTCTCGATCGCGGGGACGTTCGGGGAACGGAGGAACGACCCCCAGTGGCGTCGATACTCCCGCACCGTCGTGGAGGTCCAGCGGGTCGACTGCGTGAAGAAGACGCCGTAGCGCTCGGGGGCGATCCCCCGACCGACGATGCGGGGGTCGTAGACGATCTTCCACCCGGCCTTCCGCAGTCGGAACGTCGTGTCGAGGTCCTCGTTGGCCGTCGAGTACGGCGCGAGCCCGCCGATCGCGCGGACCGCCTCGACCCGGTACGATTGCACCGTTCCCTGGACGCCGACGAAGCCGTGAAGTCGGTACCGGCCCGCCAGGAGAGTGTTCGCGACTTCGTGGAACGACTCGGAGAATCGGCTCAGGTAGTTCGGACGAACGTTGCGGCCCATCGCTTGGAAGCCCTGCACCCCGCCCACATCGGGCGCGTAGTGCTCGGTAAAACGGACGAGCACATCCGGGTCGACCAGAAAATCGGCATCGAAGACGACCATCCATTCGGAAGCGGGATCGAGGTGGTGGGCGGCGTTGCGGAGCGCCCCGCCCTTGAACCCCTCTCGGGTCGGCCGCCGGAGCACCCGGATCGATGGGTCGTCCACGGTGAGCGGCTCCGTCGAGTCGTCCGCCACGACGATCTCGAACGAAGGATAACGAACCGCCTTCCAGGCCGCGAGCGTCGCCCGCACCAGCTCCGGCGGCTCGTTGTAGACCGGGATCACCACGCTGACCATGGGAAGCTGGCCGCCGCGCGGGTACTTTCGGTCGGGAGGAGGCCGTAGGATCGCGGCGATCAGGGTCACGATCAAGTAGACGCTGATGAGGAGAGTCACCCCGATGGACGCAAGCTCCCAGCCCGAGACCACCTCGAAGAAGAGCGCCGTCACGGAACCACGCTCGCTCCGCGAGTCACGGGCCGTCGCGGCCCGCGCGGGCGCGCTTTCGGGAGGACAGCGCGCTCGAGCAGCCTCACGCACAGGGGTCGCGGTCTCCCCGATTTAAGTCTGGTGCTGTTCACGAACCGCGCGGTCGATCCGGCGGTTCTCGGCCGAACGGGAACCTGAGCGGTGGACCTGGCATGGGTCGTCGGGACGCACTCGCACCGCCGATCCTCGGGGGTCAGGGACCCGAACGGAAGCCCGCACGCCGGAACCGGCGTGTTCCTCCGGTCCTGAGGGCAGCTGTCCCGACTTCGAGTCGACGCACATGTTTAAGTCTCGAAGTCCACCGGGAGAGAACCGTGTCGGTCCCCCCCGGAAGCGTGGGTCTCCATCGGGTCCCTCGAGGGCTGGGTCGCCACTCCACGGTCCCCCCCAACCGTGGGCCGTCGGCCGACGACGCGCTCCCCGATCGGGTGGTCCGTTGCTGCTCCGCCTGCGGCGGGGAGCTCTCAGTCGCGGAGCGGATGTTCTACTTCCTCGAAGCGGTCGATGCCCCGACCCACTGTCGTGCGTGCCTCGGCCAGGTCGTGCGCGCGGCGGCGCTCCCCGGCGAGGCTCCCGTCTCCACGGCGCTCGCCGTGGTTCCGCCTCCCCTCGCCGAAGGGGTCACCGAGGAGGGCCTTTTTGAGGGGCTCTTTTTGGACTCCATCCGCGACTTGCTCTCCGAAGAGCTCCGCCGCTCGGGGGTGGCGCTCGAGGGTTTCCGCCCCCAGGACCCGCGGATCCGCGCGGCCCGGGACCTCCACAACGAAGCGCGCTGGCTGCTCGAGGTCGACCGGCTTCGAGAGGCGGTGCAGAGCGTGCGAGAGCTCCGGTCGCTCCTGACCGCCCTCGGAGAGCACGGAGCGGCCGTCGCGCCCGACCCGACGGCCGCCGTCGACCCCACCGTCGACGAACTCTACGAACGGGTCCTCCATCGGGCCAGCGTGCTGAGCGCACGGCTCCACAGCGACCTCGGGAGCGGGGAGACCTCCTTCGAAGCCGCCGAGGACCCGAGTGGCGCACTCGTGGATGCCTGGGCCGCTCCCCAGGCCCCGTCCGCGGTCACCGAGACAACGCTCGGGGACCCGCCGGAGACGGCGTTGGCCGTGCCCGTCGAGCCTCCTCGGCGCCCGGTAGAATCGCGCGCGAGGACGCCCTGACCGAGTAGGCAGACCGCCTCCGCCCGAGGAGGAGGGCCCGGGTACGGTCACACCGCCGAGCCGCGAGCGAACCGCTCGAAAAGCACGCCGGGTCAGCTGGAACTATTCTCGGGAGGAGCGCCCGACACCGGCTCGGACGAGACCCCCGTAGCGGCAGCGAGCCGTTGATCGATACGGAACCACTCCCGACGGGCCGCCCGAAGGCGACGGGCCGCACCGGCCATGTCGCGCAGCAACCCGCGCGCCCCGGGTCCAATATCTCCGAGCCTCGTGGGGGGTGTGCCGTAGAGCCGGACCTCGGCCTGATACTCGTGACACACGGTCCGAAGTTCCCAGCCGGCCCCTCCGGTCGAATCCGCAAGCCCGGCGAGGGCCGGCTCCAGGATCTGCCGGGTCGCCGCGGGGGCGGTCTCGCTCGCACGTTGCGCCCGTTCGAGCAGGGATACGATCTCCTGCGAGGCGAGGATCCCCTCATGCAGGAGCGTATGGGCCTGTTGGAGGTCCTCCGCATCGGCCCCCTCGGGAAGGTCGTCGTCGGGTCCGGAGGGAACCAGACCGAGGAACGGCTTCTCGACCGCCACCAGCACCGGGCGTGTTTGTCGGAACGCCCGGGCGTAGCCCGCAGCGGCCTGGCCGATCGCGCTTGCGAAGGCGGTATCGCTCGAGAGCGTGGTCGGAGTGGTCTCGAGCGTCTTGAGCGCGGAGCTCAAGCGGATGAGATTCTCCCCCAGGTTATCGAGACCGTCGGTCCAGGTTCTCGCCTTCGGTGGCATCGGCTAGTGACCCCCAGGACGTTCCATGCGCGAACCCCCTTCATCAAGCCATCGATTCCACGGTCGTCGGGAGCGTGGGTAGTGGAGTGAGGTCCACCGGACGGCTCCGCAGTGAGTTGCCACAGGCGCGCGAGATCCCCTGCGATCGTCGGAGGTCCCGCGGCGTGCCTTACGGATTCAGCAGCGGTTCGATCCCCGGCTGGAGGGTCCTCAGCAACCGAACGTCCGAATCCGACAGTCTCAGGTCGCGGGAATCCTCGAGGTACGGGGTCCGCGAACGGAAACGATGCAGACCGACCAGGCTGGCGAGCGCCCGATTCTCCCAGAGATCCTCGGAAGGGATCCTAGGCTCTCTCGACGGGTTCCCGGTCGCGGTCGGCTCCGACACGGTGGCGGGGACCGCGGGAAGG
>DAIDCO010000079.1 GCA_027309555.1 bacterium | reverse complement strand
CCCTTGGTCCGGCCGATCCGCGATCCGATGCCGGTCCGACCCGTACCTACGGTGCAAGTGGAGCCGCCGGAAGGGGCCCGCGGCGACCTCACCGAAGCCCTCTTCGGAGAACTCGCCGGCGGAACGGCGGTAGCTCTCGTCGCGGAATCGCCGGGACTGCTGCGACCGGCCCTGAATGAGTTCTTGCTCGAAGGGCTGCGCCGCGGGGAGCGGACGATCATCGTCACGCTCGACGACCCACCCGTGGAGGTCGCGAAGGAGCTCGCGCTGCTCGACCCCCGGCTCCCGACCTACCAAGAGGACGGGGACCTCGCGTGGGTGAACGGCTCGGCGTTCGGCCCCCACGGGACCCCCTCCTCCGAAGCGTCCGAGCCCCTCTCCGTCGAGTCGCCGAGCTATGTGGGGTTGTTGAGCCGGTTCCTCGCGAACCTGCGAGCGGCCAGCGCTCGAGATCCGGCCCCGATACGGGTCGGAGTCCTCGGGATCTCGGCGATCCTCGGCCGCCCCGACCACCGTGTGGGCTACGCCTTCTTGCGGAACCTCGTCTCGCTCCTGCGCGGCCGGGACGCAATCGCCGCGCTCGAACTGGAGAGTGCTACCTCCGAGGGGGCTCTCCTCGAGCCGATCACCTCTCGGATCGATCGCACGGTCGTGCTGAGAGCCGAGGGCGGCCGTACGCTCATGCGCATCGCGGGGCCGACGGTGGGTCGCGACGGGGACTGGACCCCGCTGCCGTCCCGCGATCGCTCCTTTGCCGCGGAGCTGGGGATCTCGGGCCACTAGGAATGCCGTCTTCCCCCTCGGCTCGAGCCCCGGGAACGCAGACGTCGCTCCGCGATCGCCTTCGCGAAGTGGGGCGGTCGGCGCAACCTGCACCCCTCACCCTGCGGAGGGGTCTCCTGATCTCGGGGCTCTTCGCGCTCGCTGCCTTCGCGTTTCCCGGACTCGTGGACCTCGTCGCGCTCGTCTTCGGCCAGCCCTGGCACGTGGGAGGGAGCGTCACTTCGCGACCGGCGCTCCTGGATGCCGGCTGGCACGCCGCGATCGGACTCCTGATGGTGCTTCCCGCCCGGGATCCGCGCCTGTACCTCTTCGGGCCGGTCCTCACCACCGAGATCGACGTGGACCACCTGTACGGTGCCTATCTTCCGACCGAGGTCGGACGGCCGGCCCACGACCTCTTTTTCCTACTGCTCCTCGTGGTACTCCTCGGAACCGTGGCCGGCCGCGCGGGGGCGATGCTGGGCGCCGCCGGCTGGCTCGGACACGTATCGGTCGACGGGGGAGGATTCCCCTTCCTCGCACCCCTTGCTCGCGCGACCTGGTCGCTCGCCCTTCCCCTCGAAGTGGCCCTTGCGGCGCTGGCTGTGCTGCTGTTCTTCTTCGCCGTACGTCCGTCGTCCGACCTCGCGTCTCGGCGAAACACGGTCACGGTCGGACTCGTGATCGTGGCACTCGCGGTCCTCCTCGCGGCCGGGGGGCCGGCGCTCGTCCAGACCGTCGGGGTCTAACGGATCGAAGAAGGCGGTCCGGGCGATCGCTCGAGATCTCTCGCGTTCAGCGGCGGCGGCGCCGGCGCAATAGACGCCCCACGCGGAGTCGGGACCGGTGGCCGGGGGCGGTTGGGCCACGAGTTCCCTCCCAGATCCAGATCGCTCCGAGACCCGCGACCGCGCTCAGGAGGAGCCCGGCGATCACGCTCACCACGAGGACCGTCAGCGAGGCGGGACCGGTGCTCGCACTGGGGGCGACCGACGGGGGGGATGCGGCCGTCTCGAGCGGCACGGGCAAGGGCACGAGCTGGGACCCCTGGACGAACAGGTCGATCGCCGCCGGCGCAAAGCCGGCACTGCGAATGACGAGCGCGAACGTACCGTTCGGCAGCGAGAGATGGAGGAGGCCCGAAGCGTCCGTCGTGACGACCGTGCTCGACCCGTTTCCGAGGTTCGTGACCGTGAAGGTCCGGTCCACGAGCGAAGTGTTCGTGTCCACCGCGATCACTTTCACGACGACCGGGTATGCGGTGGAGCTCGCGTTGGTCGAGGTGTTCGAGGGGGGGACGATCGCACCGGTCGCGTTCAAGCTGTACCGCTCGGTGAGGTTCGCCTGCCGCACGGTCCACGAGGTGTAGAGCGGAGCGTACCCCGTGTCGTTCACCCGTACATCATACGATCCGTTGTACACGAGAAGCGAAAAGCTGCCGTTCGTCCCGGCGACCGTGGTCAGGGAGGCTGTGAGGTTCGCTACGATCAGCTCGGCTCCCGGAAGCCCGGCACCGGACGTGGCATTGAAGATCTGACCCGAGACGGCCTCCAAGCGCGGGGGTGGGGGCGGGGGCGTCAGCGAGGTCAGGGTCAACTCTACTCCCGATAGGGGAGCACCCGCGACGGTCACGTTCGTCTCGGACGAAGCGAATCCGCTCGCGGAGGCCGTAAAGTGATACGTCCCGTTGGGCAACGACGTCGAAAAGGCCCCCGAGGAGTTGAGGGGGACCGCGCTCGAGTTGGTCTGGTTGGACCAGGTGAGGGTGGCTCCCGGCAGAGCCGTGCCGTTCGATGCCACGACCGAACCCGAGACAGGGTAGCGGTGAGGAGGGGGCGGCGGCGATGAGGAGAAGTTGAACAGCGAGCGCATCGCGGGGAACTGCGAGGTGCCGTCATGGTGACCGGTCGAGCCGAGCCCGAGGAGCCACTCCACGGTCGAGAGGAGGTTGTAGTGGCTTGAGTCGGTGGTGTCGGTGTATCCTGCCCGGGCGAAGGGGCTGATGGCCGCGAAATAGACGTTCCCGCCCGACGTCCCATTGTAGCCCGAGGTGTCCGACGAGATCGACTCATCGTACGTCAGGAAGAATACGGACGACCGGAAGAACGAGTCGTTGATGAGGGGGCTCAGGAAACTGCGGAGCCAAGCGTCTCCGGTCGCCACGCTGCTGTTCGCACTGTTGTCGATGTTGTTCGGAGTCACCCAGGCGAACGCGGGAACCGTGCCGGCCGAGATCGACGCGTTCAGTTGAGAGAGGTTGACCACATGCTGGTCGCAGTAGGACCGGTTGCCGACCACGTTCGAGAGGTAGGTGAAGGGATCGTGGTGGACGACGTAGGTGCCCGCGTTCGAGGTGTCGCACGCGGACGGCATGCTCTGCATGTACGCCGACCAGTTGGTCTGCCCCGCGGTCGTGAGCAGCGAGACGACGTTCGAGGTGGTGTAGGTGGTGTACTTGTCGGTCCCGCACTGGAGCGGGGTGCCCGCGGTGGCCGAGAGGTAGTTCGGAGCGGACGGGTGACAGACCCCGTAGTAGTGCGAAGCCTGGGCGAAATGCTGGGCGAGGTAGGCCTCGAAGGGGCCCTGGGAAAGCACGGTCGACCGGGCGTGGTTCTCCATGTAGATCACGAAGACGTGGTGGATCGGTGTCGGGAACGACGCCCCTCCGCTCGTGGAATCCGCCGCGCTCGGCGACGCCGACGCCGGTAGGAGGAACACGCTCCCGATCAGGAGGACTAGGAGAACGAAGCCGATCGCGAGCGTCTTCGCGCCGAGGCGCCCGCTGACGTGCCTCGCGGCCCTCGGTCGCCCGCGTACATTTCGTCGACTCTGAGTAGTCAAGGTACCAGACCACCAGTCTCGAGACGTCCGGCGTAGAACGTCCCGAAAGAGCGATTGTCGAGAGAATCGAGCTCGGTTCGGGTATATGTAATCGTGTCTAACGAGATCGCCACTATCCGCTTGCGATGCGCGTCGGACGAGATCCGGACGCCGGCCGGAGGCGCCCGAGGGGGACCCCGCAGCGTGGGACACCGCGGTGTACAGAGTGGGTGGTGGACCCACGTAATCCGGCGCAGGCAGCCCGTCGTGGCGTCGCTCGTAGCATCGGTGGCCCGAACGGCGACGCGTCGAAGGGACCCCGGGCGCGCGGCCGCCTCTGCGGCGCCGCGCGGATCGAGCGGGGACCCTAGATTGCCCTGAACACGGGTGGGAAGCCTTTTCTGGCCCACCTCGGTCATAACGGTCGCAGGGGGGAGATGTCGGTGGAGGCGAGAGCGGACGCGTGGGTCTCGACGCGGCGCTCCGACTCGCGGATCCCTCCGTTTCGTATCTACCTCGACTTCGATGGTACGCTCGTGGAACCGAACGTCGCCGTTGTCCTCGTCGAGCGATTCGCCGAGGACGGCGCGCGGGTGGCTCACGAGGTCGACGAGCAGCTTCACCGCGGGGAGATCACGCTCCGTCAGGCGTGGGAGCGGCAAGCCGCGCTCTTGCCGTGGGACCGGGTCCCGGCCATGACCGACTTCGTGCGCCGAGAGGTACCCCTCCGGGTCGGGGCCCGCGAACTGATCGACCTCCTGATCGCGCGCTCCGTTCCTCTCCTCGTGCTCTCGGGGGGGCTCGACTTCTACATTCGAGCGATCCTCGAGCGGGAAGGCTACGACCTCCCGTTCTTCTCCGATATCGCGGAACCGGGCCCGGACGGCCGATTGCGCGTAACTCACCCGCACGGACACCCCGACTGCCGCCAGTGCGGGATCTGCAAGGCCCAGGTCCTGGGGCATCTCCTGCCTCCCGCGGCGCGGAGCGTGTTCATCGGGGACGGGAGCACCGACCGGTTCGCGGCCGAGGTCGCGGACATCGTCTTCGCGCGCCGACGCCTGCTGACGTACTGCCGCGAACGGGGGATCCCGCACCTTCCGTTCGAGGACTTCCGCCCAGTCACGGAGCGGATGCGCCTCTGGCTGGACGGGAGCGAGCTCGTCCCCGGCCGACCGGTCCGGGGCCTGTCGACCTCCCTCTGCCCGATCTCGCGGGATCTCGCCTCCCGAGCGGACCCGCCCGCTCGGCCCGTCGGCTGAACCCCCGACCGGCGCCGACCTCCGGCGGCGGTCCGCCGCCCTTGGGGGGAGGGGGATTCGCGGGGGCCCGACGATACCCTTATCATCCATCAATGCGCATTGATGCGCGTTCATGCGCATAAATGATTCGCCTCGGCCTCGCGGAATCGGGCGCGCGGGTCGCGTCATTGGGGTCGCCGTCCTCGTCATGGCCCTCGGCGCCCTGCTGCTCGCTTCGGGCGCCCCGACGGTGGTCGGCGCCCCGCTCGGCTCGGCCCCGGCCCCCGCCGCGGGCGCCGCGGCGGCGCTGAGTGTGAGCTGGGGCGGGCCGACGCTCGACCTCGCCCCCGCCTTCTGGGGGACGGACGTTCGGCCGTACGTGGCGATCGGCTCCCCGCAGGCCGGCTGGTGGAGCCAGACGCCACTCGACATCGTGGTCTGGCCGGGGGGCGCGGTCGGGGACGCCTTCAACTACACGAGCGGAGTCATCACGAACCTCGGCGGAGGCACGTACCAGGCTCCCCAGTCGACTAGCCAGTTCGTTGCCTGGTGCCGCTCGGTCTCCTGTCACGCGATCTTCCAGCTCCCGGCCGAGGTCAACCAGCCGGCGCTGGGAGCCGACTACGTGGCCTACACCGAGAAGACCCTCGGATACCACCCGGACTACTGGGAAATCGGGAACGAGCCGGCCCATTGGCAGAACTTCAACGTCCCCTGGAGCGAGTGGGGAAAGGTCGCCGGCCAGAGCATCAGTCCCGCGACGTACGCCACGGTCGTCCACTCGTACATCGCCGCCGTGCGCGCGGTCGACCCGTCCGCGCGGTTCGTGGGACTGCCCGGAACCGGCATCGGTGCGAGCCAGGAGACGACGTGGCTCGGGGACACCGTGAGCGTGAACGGCCCGAACCTGAGCGCGGTCGCGATCCACGTCTACCCGGCCGGTACGGGAAGCGGCACCGCCACGCTCTCCGGATTCTTCGGATCCCTCTCGGGGAAGGGCTCACTCACCGCGCGGGTACCGGCGGACGAAGCGGCCGTCCGCACCGCCTGCCCGACGTGTGGCCCGATCCCGATCTTCGTGACGGAGTCGAACGCAGGGATCTCGGGCGGCATCTGGGATACCTACATGGCGAACTATCCGGAGGTGCCGTACATGGCGGCCCAGATCGTCCAGGCGATCCACACCGGGGTCGTGAACCTCGACCTCTTCTCCTTCGAAGGCTCCTACCCGGGCTCGCTCTTCACCGGCACCGGAGTGGCGCAACCGATCTACACGTTCTACTCCGGTGTGCTTCCCCACCTCGGGACGGTCGCGCTCCCGACCTCGCTCCGGACCCCGGAAGAGGGAGCGTACGCGCAGGCGACGCTGAGCGCGGACGGATCCGCGGCGGCCCTCCTTATCGTGAACGCGAACGCCTCGACGACGCTCACGGTGTCCCTCGCGGGCTCCGGTTTCCCCTCCGGCGGCCCGGCGGGCCTCTGGGCATGGAACACGTCGAGCATCGCACCGGCCTTCTGGACCGACCCGGGCGGCGCCCCCGCGGCCCTTACGGTTCCCCCTGAAGGCGTGCTCCTTGTGCGGTCGCCCACGACCGGTTCATCGACTCCCTCCTACCCCGTCCGATTCTCCGAGAGCGGGCTGCCCGCCGGTACCGCCTGGTCGGTGTCGTTCCGCGGCGCCCTGCTTCCTTCCACGAACGCGACCGTGAGCACGGAGGCGGTCAACGGGACGTACTCCTTCTTTGTCCCGAATCTACCGTCCTGGAACGCTACTCCCGCGAGCGGCTCGGTCGTCGTCGCGGGGGCCGGCGTCTCCCGAACGATCCAGTTCTCCCCCGCCCCGAAGACGCCGGGCCGCTACTCGGTGGAGTTCGTTCCGTCGGGGGCGGCCGGGCCGGCAACGTGGTCCGTCCGCCTCGGCAACGCGACCGAGACGGGGAACGCGAGCCTCGCGTTCTCGGAGCCGAACGGAACCTATGCGTTCTCCGTCACCCCGCCTTCCGGGATGACCGCGAGCCCGCAGCAGGGAACGCTGACCGTGGCCGGATCGGCGCTCACGAACACCGTCACTCTCCTCCCGAACGGGACCCCCCCGCCGCCCGTCTACACGGCCCAGTTCGTTCCCCGCGGACTTCCGAGCGGTGCGAGCTGGAAGGTCGCGCTCGGGTCGAGCGTTCGCACCGGCGGCGGGGATCTGGGGTTCGCCGTGACGAACGGAAGTTACTCGTTCGGGGTCACCGCCCCGAACGGCTCCACGGCCGCGCCGGCCTCGGGCACCATCGTGGTGGCGGGCGCGAACGTGTCGGTGACCGTGCAGTTCACGGC
>DAIDCO010000078.1 GCA_027309555.1 bacterium | reverse complement strand
CTCAGTACCCGTGCGCCTGGCAGGGATTCCTCGAGTCGATGATGAACGGTAGCGGAGTGCCGTTCTCGCAGACGGGCCTGGCCTATCCGACCACCTACTACAACTGGACGAACGCGCTCGTTCGGGCACCGGTCGCGACGATCCCGGTCTCCGTCTCCACCTGCAGCACCACGAACGGGGGCACGGTGCTGCTCTCCCTGCGAGTGACGAACGTCAACTTCGCCACCGCGTTCTATGCCGGGGCGCAGGTCTCCCTCGGAATCGGAGGTACCTAGGAACCGTGGCATCGGGTACACTCCGCGTCAAGATCCCGCGGCCCCCCCCGTCGGCGACCGTAGCGACCCCCCTCGCGGGGGCGCGCCCGGTCGAAGGCCCGACGGAAGTCCCGGGGACCTTCATCACGGCGATGCCACCCCTCGCCGAACCCGCCATGAAGGAGCTCGAGGTCCGCGCCGTCAACCCCCCGTACTCGTACTCCCGGATCAGTTACAACGACCGGACGAAGGAGTACCTCTACGAGGTCATCGAGCCCCAGCTCACGGCGCACGAGAAGCAACTGGTCGTGCACCTCAAGGCGACCCTCACCCGGATCCTCGGCAGCGATGTCGGGAACCTCTCCACCGCGGACAAGCGCGCGTACCTGCGGGGCGAGGCGGAGGAGTACTTCCGCAGCCGGGGAATCACCCTCGGGCCGCTCTCGATGGAGCGGATCATCTACTACGTCCTGCGCGACTTCGTCGGCTACGGACCGATCGACGCGCTGATCTTCGACGCCGAGGTCGAGGACATCTCGTGCGACGGCGTTGAGGTACCGCTCTTCATTTTCCACGGGAAGTACGAGTCGGTGAAGACGAACGTCGTCTTCCCGGACGAGGACTCCCTCAACTCGTTCATCGTCATGCTCGGCCAGCGCTGCGCCAAGGCCGTGAGCGTCTCCTCCCCGATCCTGGACGGGACCACGCCCGAGGGCCACCGGGTCCAGGCGACCTACGCCCGCGAGGTCACGACCCGCGGGGCCAGCTTCACCATCCGCCGGTTCAAGGAGCGGCCGTTCACCCCCGTCGATCTGGTCCTGATGGGTACGGCGAGCGAGGAGATGGTCGCCTACTTCTGGCTCGCCGCCGAGCAGGGCGAGTCCGTCATCGTCTGCGGCGGCCCCGCTGCCGGGAAGACGAGCACGCTGAACGCGATCGCACTTTTCATCCCTCCCACCGCGAAGGTCGTCTCGATCGAGGATACTCGAGAGGTGAACCTCCCCCACGAGAACTGGATCCCCGGCGCGACGCGCAGCGGAACGGGCGACCGGGGCGCCGACGGAAAGGCGGCCGGGGAGGTCGACATGTTCGACCTCGTGCGCGCCGCCCTGCGACAGCGCCCGAACTACATCATCGTCGGGGAGGTCCGCGGCCGGGAGACCTATACGATGTTCCAGGCGATGGCGACCGGGCACACCACGTACTCGACGATGCACGCCGACAGCGTGAAGTCGATGGTGAACCGTCTCGAGAACCCTCCCATCAATACCCCGCGCATCCTACTGTCGGCGCTCAACAACGTCATCATCCAGATCCAGGCCCGCACGGAGAAGGGCGTCGTGCGCCGGCTGAAGCAGGTCCTCGAGATCGTCGGGTTCGAGCCCGAGACCAACGAGCTGATCACGAACACCGTCTACGAGTGGGACCCCGCGACCGACAAGTTCGTGTTCAAGGGCCACTCGTTCCTGTTGGACAAGATCATGGACCTCAAGAACTTCGGGCCGGACGAGATGGACGCCGAGTTCCAGCGGCGGACCCAGGTGATCCGGCACCTCGTTCAGAACGAGATCACCGACTACCGCCAGCTCTGGCGGACGATCGCGCAGTACTACAAGGATCCGAACGAAGTCATGAAACGCGTCCAGGACGCGCAGGCGGCCCGCGCGGCGCGGGCGGAGTAGAAGACGTGCCGGCGACCTCGAACGTGAGCGCCCCGAAAGGGGTCCCGCCCTCGGCGGCCGGCGCGGGCCAGGTCCGCTCGATCCGGCTGAAGCGCGGGCAGCAACCGACGCACACGGGGCTCACACCGTTCCAGCGCTGGTCGTGGCGGATGTTCCGCCAGCGGGTCCTCGCCCGTCCGCCCGACCCGATCCTCGAGGAGAACCTCGTCAAGGCCCACATGCGGGTCCGCGCGGACGAGTACATGGCCACGGTCTTTGCCGCCACCCTCGTCGTCGGGATCGCGACGGTCGTGGCCGGCATCGCGATCGGGCTGCTCTTCGTGCTCTCGGGCGTCCTGCTCCTCGGCCTCCTCTTCGGGATCCTCCTTCCGATCCTCGGCCCGGTCGCGACGTTCTTCGTCCTGCAGAGCACTCCCGGCTCGAGGGCGAAGGACCGCGGCCGCAAGATCGACCGCAAGATCAGTCCCGCGATGAGCTTCGTCTCCGCGATGAGCTCCGCGGATGTGAACGTCGACCAGATCTTCCGCGAGCTCGGCCGCCAGAAGATCTACGGCGAGGTCGCGGAAGAAGCGGCGTGGATCACGCGGGACACGGAGCTGCTCGGGGTCGATATCCTCACGGCGATCCGCAACGGAGCCCAGCGCAGCCCGTCGAAGCGGTTCCAGGACTTCCTCCAGGGCGTCGTCACGACCGCGACGAGCGGGGGCCAGCTCAAACCGTACTTCCTCCTGAAGGCGGAGCAGTACGAACGGGAGAACAAGCTCGAGCAGCTCCAGCGCGTCGAGACGATGGGGCTCCTCGCGGAGACGTTCGTCACGGTCGTGGTCGCCTTCCCGCTCTTCCTGGTCATCATCATCGCCATCTTCGCGGTGATCGGCGGCGGCGGCTCGTTCATGATCGACGTCCTGTGGGGGATCGTCGGGGCGATGATCCCGCTCGCCCAGTTCGGGTTCATTTTCTTCATGTACTCGCTGGCGCAGGAGATGGTCTAGGATGGCGAGCGCGTCGGCTCCCGCGTCGGTCCGCAAGGTCCGTTCGCTCGGCACCACAGTGACCGCGAAGCGGGAAGGTCTCGACCGCGAGATGTTCGCCCTCCTCGTAGGCACCCTCCTCGCGGTCGCCCTCTGGATCGTCGCCGTACTCAACTTTACCGGGGTCCTCAACATTCTCCTCCGCCCGGACGAGGGGACGGGCGCGAACCCGGCGATCGACTTCTTCGTCCTCGGGCTCATCTGCCTGATCGCCCCGTACGGGTTTACGATGACGGCCAAGCTGCGCCGCATCGCGAAGATCGAGGAGCGCCTCCCGGACTTCCTGCGCGACGTCGCCGAGGCGGGACGGTTCGGTATGACGCTGCCGGACGCGATCGTGGTCGCGAGCACCGGCCGCTACGGGCTCCTCACCGACGAGATCAAGAAGATGGCGAGCCAGCTCGAATGGGGCGTCCCGGTCGCGACGGCGCTCCGGCTCTTCGAAGAGCGCGTACCGACCCCGCTCGTCCAGCGGGTCGTCTCGATCGTCACCCGGGCGAACGAGGCCGGCGGGAACGTCGCGGACGTCCTGACGATGGTCGCGCACGATACCCGCGAGGCGCAGCTCGCCCAGCAGGGGCGCCAGATCTCGATGCTGACCTACGTGACGGTCATCTACATCTCGTTCTTCGTGTTCCTCGTCACGATCTACATCATGGCGGCGGTCTTCCTGCCGCAGATGATCCTGGCCGGCCAGGGCGTCGCCTCGAGCTCGCTCGCGGGCTCGGGCGGAGTCTCCCTCGCCTTCAACTACGTGCCGATCCTGTTCCTCGCGTTCCTGGTCGCCGTCATCGTCCACGCGGTCGGGGACGGCATCATGGCAGGCGTTCTCTACAATGGGCGGCTCGCCGAGGGCCTGCAACACGCGACGATCATGCTCGCGGTCGGCTGGCTGATGATGCGCTTCGTCGTGCCCGTGCTGAACGTGAGCTAAGGGAGGAGAAGATCGATGGCGGGAGAGGCGCTCGAGCGATCCGAGGAAGCGGAGGCGATCCCCACGACGCGTCGCGCGCGACGCGGCTTCTTTTCCCCGTGGCTGCGCATGGGCGCCGCGCTCCGCAAGGGCTCCGCGGATCCCCGGCCCGTGAAGCTCGCCCGCCTCGGGGTCTCGGGCCAGGGCAGCGAGGGGGAGGTCACGCCCGTCCCGCCGCTCGCCGATCCCGCTCTCAAGGAGCTCGACCTGGCCCCGATCCGACCGGGTCTCTCCTACATCCGTGTCACCTACCACAACACGCGAAACGAGTACCTCTACGAGGTGATCGAGCCGGCCACCTCGAAGCTCGAGCGCGAGCTCATCGAGCGCCTGCGCGTGCGCCTCGTGGACGACTTCCAGCCGCTCCCCGAGCACGATCCCGAGACGAAGCGCCAGGAGCTGCGGCGGATGGTCGACGGCCTCTTCCAGCAGTGGGAGCTCGCCCCCGGGCCGACCACGAAGGCGCGGATCCTGTACTACCTCGAACGGGACTTCATCGGCTACGGGATCGTCGAGGTCCCGATGACCGACACCGAGGTCGAGGACATCTCCTGCGACGGGGTCGGGATCCCGCTCTACATCTACCACCGCAAGTACGGCTCGATCCGCTCGAACCTCAAGTTCGGGAGCGCGACCGAGCTCGACGACTACGTCGTTTGGCTGGCGCAGCGCTCGGGGAAGCACATCTCCGTCGCGACCCCGATGCTCGACGCGACCGTGCCGGACGGCTCCCGGCTCCAGGCGACCTTGGGGACGCACGTCACGAAGCGCGGGAGCTCGTTCACGGTCCGTCGGTTCCGCGACAATCCGTTCACTCCGGTCGACCTCCTCAAGTTCCGGACGATGAGCGCGGAGATGATGGCGTACCTCTGGATCGCCATCGAGAACGGGCAGTCGATGATGGTCTGTGGAGGCACGGCGAGCGGAAAGACGACGACCCTCAACGCGACCCTCCTGTTCATCCCTCCCCAGATGAAGATCGTCTCGATCGAGGACACGCGGGAGCTCAACCTCCCGCACGAGAACTGGGTCCCGTCGCTCACGCGCGCCGGCTTCGGAGCGAAGAACATCGTCAGCGGCAAGGCGCCCGGCGAGATCGACATGTTCGACCTCCTCGCGGCCGCGCTCCGCCAGCGCCCCCAGTACCTCATGGTCGGGGAGGTCCGCGGGGCCGAGGCGTTCATCGTCTTCCAGGCGATGGCCACGGGGAAGACGTGCTACACGACGTTCCACGCCGAGAGCGTCAGCGCGATGGTCCACCGGATGGAGAACCCCCCGATCTCGCTGCCCCGCTCGCTCGTCTCGGCCCTCAATCTCGTCCTGCTCCAGCGCCAGGTGAAGGTCGGCACGAAAATGACGCGCCGGGTCCAGTCGCTCACCGAGATCGTCGGGCTCGACCCCGAGACGAACGAGCTGATCACGAACTCCGTCTACTCCTGGAACCCCGCGGACGACACGTTCCTCTACTCGGGTCACTCCTACATCTACGAACGCGTCGCGATGATGAAGAACCTCTCGATGAAGGACATCGAGCGGGAGGTCCGCAACCGGGCCGACATGCTCGAGTACATGATGGCGAAGGACGCGCAGGCGACCCGCCAGCGCCCGTTCACGCATCGGGACGTCGGACGCCTGGTCGCCTTCTATTACAAGGATCCGGCGAAAGCGGTCGCCGAGGCCCGTACCGAGCTCCAACGCATGAAGGGCTCCTCGGCGAGCCCGGCCGCGAGCGCCCGGTAGGTAGGCCTATCGTCCCCGACGCCTCGCCCGGACGGATGGGTCCTCGGCCGGTCCCGACCCGCATCCCGATCGCCCGCGGCCGTTCGGTCACCCTCTACTGCGAGGACGCGCTCGCCGGACTGCCGCGGCGGCTCGGGCACGGCACGGTCGACGTGGTGGTCACGAGCCCGCCCTACAACCTCGGGGTGCGCTACGGCGCCTACACCGACCGACGCCCCCGGGCGGAGTACCTCGCCTGGATGGGCGAGCTCGCCGGGGCCGTGCGCACGGTCCTCGGCCCGGACGGGTCGTTCTTCCTCAACGTCGGGGGGAGGCCGAAGGACCCGTGGCTCCCGTGGGACGTCGCGCGGGAGGTCGGACGCTCGTTCGTCCTCCAGAACGTCGTCCACTGGGTGAAATCGATCGCGATCGACCGGGGGGCCGCCGGACGGGCGGCTGGGCTCACCGCGGGCCTCGCGGTCGGCCATTACAAACCGGTCGTCTCCGACCGCTTCCTCCACGGCGCGCATGAGTACATCTTCCACTTCACCGAGCGCGGGGACGTCCGCCTCGACCGTCTCGCGGTCGGGGTCCCGTACCAGGACCGATCGAACGTCCGTCGCTGGCAGCGGGCGGGCGGCGGTACGCGCTGCCGGGGGAACACCTGGTTCCTGCCGTACCCCACGATCCGGGAACGGGCGCGCGACCGACCGCATCCCGCGACCTTCCCGCCCGAGCTCCCCGAGTGGTGCGTGCGGTTGCACGGACTCGACCGTACCCGTCGCATGGTCGACCCGTTCGTCGGGATCGGCTCGAGCGCGGTCGCCGCGGCTCGCCTCGGCGTCGATTTCGTCGGGTTCGATCTCGACCCCGCCTATCTCGAGGTTGCCGCGGCCCGGGTCGGGCGCGAGATCGGCCGGCCGCGAGAGCGGGCGGTCCGCGCTCCCCCTACGCGCCGGAGCTCGGCGGAGGGCTCTCGGAGCCCTCGCCCGAGGAGGGGGGGCTCCACTCGCGCATCGGCGTCCGCTTGACGCCGGCGGCGACCGCGAAGGCGTTCTTCGTGCCTTCCTTCGCTTTGTGACCGGCGCTCATCATCGCGTCCCGCGCCGCGCCGGCCGCCCGGGCGGTGCCCGAACCGATCGCGACGCCCGCGCTCGCGAGGCGCTGGGGGATCTTGCGCATCTCCTCGTCCATCGCATGGCCAAGACGGGAGAAGTCGTCCTGGATCTCGACCCCCAGGTACTTCGCCTCCTTCGCGGTCGCCTGGCCGAAGTGCTCGATCTTCTTGTCGAGGTCGGTGAACTCCCGGGCGAAATCGCCCCCGAGCCCGGCGGCGGCCCTCCGCATCTCCGAGAGATGCTGGCGGAACTGCGCCTGCTCACGGCTGTCGGACATCGTCTGCCTCGGCCGAGTACCCGGGGGTCGGGGAGATAAAGGTTGACGGGCACCGGCAACGGCCCGTCAACCGCCCATCCGTCGGTCCGCTCTCCGCTTTCGGCCGCGTCCCCGGG
>DAIDCO010000077.1 GCA_027309555.1 bacterium | reverse complement strand
CCCCCCCCCCCCCCTGGGGGGGTGACGACGGACTCGCCGTGCCGCCGGGCGCGGTCACCTGGCGCGCGGGACCGGGCGGACCGCACGAGGCCCGGGTCTCCGCGCTGCGTTGGACGGCCGCGGGCTGGGTCGTCGCCCTCCGCCACGGTCCGCTCACGCTCCACACGCTCGCGCCCGGCGGTGCCCCGGGAGTCCGGGTCGGAGAGACGGTCTCGCTCGAGGTCGATCGCGCACACGTCAAGCCGCTCGGGGGAATGACCCCGGGGAACGGGCCATGATCGCGGAACGCTGGCTCGCCCCGATCGATGTGCGACTCCTGGGTGCGCTTGAGCGCGAGCCGAACCTGGTGCGTGCGGCCCGCACGCTCGCGATCGGCCGGGACCGGGCCGTGTACCGCCTGCGCCGGCTCGCGCGCCTGTTCGGCGGGCCGGTCGCGGTCGGGCGGCGGGGTGGAGCGACTCCCGGCGTCACCCGTCTCACCCCACTTGGCCTCCGCCTCTTACGCCGCGCGAGAGGAGGTCGCTTGGGATCGAATCGGTGGACCGGGACCTACTCGAAGCTGCCCTCGCCCCGGGTCACGGTGGAGGGGGGTGGGATCCTTGAGGTCGCATTCCCGGGCCGCGAGGGTCGTCGGGTGGAGGTCGAGGTCGACCCCGAGGCGTTCGTGGTCGCCCGCGCCCGTGTCGCGCTCTCCGCCCGCAACGCGCTCTCGGTCGTGATCGCGGGGCTCCAGTGCCGTCCGGACGGCACGGCGGTCGTGCGGGCACGCTGGCACAATCGCTCGGTGCGAGTGGCGCTCACGACCGGGTCGGTCGCCCGTCTCGGGCTTCGTCCCGGGGCCCGAGTGTTCCTCTACGCGAAAGCGGTCGCCGTGCGTCGTGTCGCTAGTCGCGGACCCCTTCGGTCGTGAGCGAGAAGACCGCCTCGCCCTCGGGAAGGTTCGGAGAGTCGATGAGGCGAGCGATCCGGCGCGGCGGTTTCGACTTCCGCAGGTAGACCCGGTAGGTCGCGGCGTGGGCAACGATGTTCCCGCCGATCGGGCGGGTCGGGTCGCCGAACAGGATGTCCGGCCGGGCCGAGACCTGGTTCGTGACGACGATCGCGGCGTTGTAGGTGTCGGAGAAACGGAGAAGCTCGTGGAGATGCTTGTTGAGCTGCTGCTGACGGGGCGCGAGCTCGGCACGGCCGACGTACTCCGCCCGGAAGTGCGCGGTGAGCGAGTCGACCACGAGGAGCCGGATCGGCTTCTCGCGGGCGAGCTCCTGGGCCTTCTGGACGAGGAGCATCTGGTGGTTCGAGTTGAACGCCCGGGCGACGTGGATGTGGCCGAGCGCGGCTTCGGGGTCGACTCCGACCCCTTTTGCCATGTCGACGATCCGTTCGGGCCGGAACGTGCTCTCCGTGTCGATGTAGACGACCTCCCCCGCGAGACCCCCTTGGGCGACGGGGAGCTGCACGTCGACCGCGATCTGGTGTCCGAGCTGCGTCTTGCCGGTGCCGAACTCTCCCGAGAACTCGCTGATCGCCTGGGTCTCGACGCCGCCGCCGAGGAGCTCGTCGAGCGCTTTCGAATTGGTCGTGATCCGTCCGAGCTTCTTGCGTCGCTCGAGGAGCGTCGTACCGCTCTCGAAACCCCCGACGTCGGCCTTGCGACGGGCCTCTCCGATGATCTTCTGGGCGATCGTGACCCCGATCTCGGCCGCCTCGGCAATGTCCCCCGGGGAGGCTACGGCGAGCTCCATGAGGTCGGTGTAGCCGGCCTCCCGAAGCTTGTCGGCGGTCGTGGTGCCGACGCCGGGGAGATCCTCGAGTGCGACCTCTCGCTTCGGTTCGGGCGGGCTCTCCTCGGCGGTCGACGCGCGCGGGGCGTTCTTGGCGGGCACGCTCGGTGAACCGGGCCGAAGGGAGATAAGCGTACGGGAGGGGTCGTGGAACGCCGGGCGATGACGCTGCGCCCACGCCGGGGCCCGCGGGCCCGCGTCGCGAGAGGGGTCGGGCAGCGCGATCGTGATTGCGAGAGGGCCGAACCTTCCCGTCCTCGCCCCCGAACACGGGGCACGACCCAATGCGAGGTCGATGAGTCCCTCACGGATTTTCGATGGCTTCCCTTCCGGAAACCTACGCCGGAAAGTGAGGCCTGCTTCCGCTCTCCATCGCTCCTCTATTTTCCTTTCAACTCTTTACCCCCGTGTGATGCCCTCGAGGACCTCCGACGAGTTCGATTTCGTCGTACTGGGCGGGGGAGCCGCGGCCTTCGCGGCGGCGATCCGGGCGGACGAACTCGGCCATACGTCCGTGATCGTCAACGCCGGCCTTCCCATGGGAGGCACCTGCGTCAACGTCGGCTGCATTCCATCCAAGTTCCTGATCGAAGCGGGGAACGAGTTCTTCTACACGCAGAGTCCTCAATTCGCCTGCAACCTTCCCGGCACCGTTCGCTGCGACTTCCCATCGGCGATCGCCCACAAGGATCGCATGGTCCAGAAACTCCGGAAGTCCAACTACTTGGAGGTCTTGGGCGGTCGAAAGATCGAATACGTCGAGGGGAGGGGGGGACTGCTACCCGGTCGTAAGGTCAGAGTCGGCAGCCGCCTCCTCCGGGGCCGCCACGTGCTCATCGCGACCGGGTCCGCACCAAAGATCCCCGCGATCGAGGGTCTGGCCGATGTGGGGTATCTGACGAGCCGATCCGTGATGCAGCGGAAAGCGCTCCCGGCAGAGCTGGTAGTGCTCGGAGGCGGAGCGGTGGGCCTTGAGTTCGCCCAGATGTACGCTCATTTCGGAAGCTCGGTCACCGTGCTCGAGTCGGCGGAACGTATCCTTCCGTTCGAGGAACCGGAGGTGTCGGAGGAGGTCGAACGGTGCCTGCGTCTGGAGGGCATTCAGATCCACGCCGGTGCCCGCGTCCGCAGGATCGAGCGGAACGATGGGCGCATCATCTGCCACCTGACCGACGGAAAAAAGATCGTTCCGTGCCTCGGCGACGAGATCCTCGTGGCCACGGGCATCGAGCCCAATACGCGGGAGATGGGGCTTGCGGAGGCCGGCGTCGTGCTCACCGAGCGAGGGTTCATCAAGACCGATGAAACCCTCCGGACGACTGCGGGAGGGGTCTGGGCCGCTGGAGATGTGCGGGGGAGGCTTGCGCTCGAAACCGTGGCGGCAAAAGAAGGGGCGACGGCGGCGACCAACGCGCTCCTTGGAGAGAAGCGAACGATCAACTACGACTCGGTGCCGCACGCGGTCTTCACCAACCCCCAGGTGGCCAGTGTCGGTCTCACGGACGCGGAGTACGTTCGGCGGGGGGGAGCCTGCGACTGTCGCGTCATCAAGATGGATCGCATCCCGAAGGCCCTGACCGTGGGGGATACTCGGGGCGTCTTGAAGATGGTCCTGGACGCCAAGAGCCGGAAGCTGGTGGGGGTCCACATCGTCTCGCCTCTCGCGGCTGACATGATCCACGCCGCCGCCTACGCGATCCGGGGCGGCCTCACGGGGGACGACATCATCGACACCGTGCATGCGTTTCCTACCTTCTCGGAAGCCCTGAAGATCGCGGCGGAGTCGTTTCACCGCGACATGCGCCATATGAGCTGCTGCATCGAGTAGGGCGAAGCCGTGGTCGAGGTTGGTGCGTTCGCAAGATCGAGGCGAAGAATCAGAGCCGGGGCGGCGGGAGCGCCGCGTCTGAGTCGGGGACCTAGCCGGCACATCTAAGTGAATTCACGGTATCCTCTTGATCTTGAGGTTGTGTCAGCGATGGACCGAGCCGCACGACGGCGTTCGTTCCGACGGGAGGACTCCTGCATGGTCTACGCCGACGGGAAAGCCTACTGTGTCGACCTCGCCGGGGGCTTGATCGGCGTTCTTGGGAAGTCGTGGACACTTCCTCTGATCGGCGTTCTCGGCAACCGCGCGAGAAGTCGATTCAACGAGATCCAAGATGCGATTGCGGGGATAGGAACCAAGGTCTTGGCGGAGCGCCTCAAGGAGGCCATCGCGCTCGGTCTCGTGGAGCGGACGGTCTACCCCGAGGTTCCGGTCCGGGTGGAGTACCGGCTGACCCCAGCGGGAACGAGGCTACGGCAGGCTCTGGTGCCTCTTCTGGCATGGGCCGCCACGAATCCGCCCCCGGTTCGGGCCGAACCTCTCCACGCACCGCGGGGAAACCCGAGGGAAAGGGGAGAGCCGAGCCCGCGCGAACGTGGGAGTCCAAGAGTCCATCGAACGGACTCCGGACCCGTTCTGTCAAGCCGTTCGACGTGAATTCTACCCCGGGCGCTCCAAATCCGAACACTTCCTCCGTGACCGCTAACCGCGCGTAGAATCTGCTATGTAGGCTCCGCTCGAGCGTCGGGTCCGACGGAGGATGAGTTTCGACTCGCTACATCACCTGACCTCGCAGTGGACCGTTGGCCCGCTCCCGCCTTCAGCTATTTGCGCCCGAAGCGCACGAAGACAATTGCGGCGAGGGGCCCCAGAAGGCGTCCTGCACTCACAGCCGTGCGACCGTCAAGGTGACGTCGCAGATTCTACCTTGCAGCTCGGCCGCTCTGGAGCGTGATAAGTATAGGGAGTCCCCCGTTTCAGGATTGCGTAGACGAGCCGCTCAATCTCCCTCAGGATAAGTGCCGATGCGTCCTTGTTGTCCGTCGGACCTTGCGGCTTGTCCGCATCTTCCGACATGAGCGCGGTCGATTCTCTGCGACCGAGTTTGGGTACATCGCCGACGCCAAAGCGGGCTCGGGATAGTGTGCGCGATAGTTCGAAATGCTAGCATTCCCCGGTGCGTCCGGTCAGCTGGACGAAGGCCGAATCGGGCTTCGCGAAGGCTGACACTTTATCGTTTGGACGTCCTTCGTCCGGCGTGGCCTCCGTGCGTCGGCTCGCCGCCGTCATGTTCGTGGACGTCGCGGGCTACACTGCGGCGACCCAGACCGACGAGCGCTCATCCCTACGCACGATTGACGAACTGACGGATTTGGTTCGTCCTTTGGTCTCCGCGGGACACGGCCGAATGGTGAAATCGCTCGGCGACGGGTTCTTGGTCGAGTTCCCCAACGCACGCGATGCCGTGGAGTGCGGGGTCGTCCTCCAGCGTACGATCCACGACCGAAACACAGCCCGACCGCACCCACCGATACGAACGAGGATTGGGATTCACCTGGGCGACGTTGAGTCGCGCGGCGACGATATTCTCGGAGACGCGGTGAACATCGCGTCCCGACTCGAATCGCAAGCGGAGGTGGGCGGGCTCTGCGTCTCCGTGCAGGTGTTCGACCAGGTTCACAACAAGGTCCCGTACCAGCTAGAATCCCTGGGTCCGACCAACCTCAAGGGAATCTCTGCCCCGGTCGTCATCTACAAGGTCGTGCTTCCCTGGCTGAACGCGTCCGAGCGGCCCCTGTCAAAGGTCCTTCGCGTGGCGGTTCTGCCTCTCGCGAACATCAGCCCGGATCCAAAAGACGAGTATTTCGCGGACGGCCTAACCGAGGAATTGATCGCGGTCCTCTCGCGCCTCCACGGGCTGAGAGTCATCGCGAGAACTTCGGTGACACCGTACAAAACCGCGCCCAAGTCGATCCGCCAGGTGGGGACGGAGCTCGGGGTGTCGGCGGTGCTCGAAGGGAGCGTACGCCGCTCGGGCAACCGCCTGAGAATCACACTTCAGCTCATCGACTCTCAGACGGAGGAACATCGGTGGGCCGAGACGTACGATCGACAACTCGACGATGTCTTCGAAGTTCAGGCGGAAATCGCAGAGCGAACCGCGTCGGCCCTTCGGCTAGAGCTCGCGGGCGAGGATCGCGCGGCCATCCGCCGAATCCCCATGAAAGATCCGACCGCCTACGAACTTCATCTGCGAGGAATCGCGGCGTTCGAGCGGGCTGCCGACCTGGGCTGGCCCCTGGATGCGACCGTGGATGCCATGAAGTTCTTCGAGGCGGCTATCGAACGGGAGCCGACGGCCTCCCTTCCGAAGTCGTCCCTCGCGAATCTGCTCATCGCTGCGATGGGCGAGTCTCTACCCCGGGAGAAGGTCGCGGCCCGCATTTCGAGCCTCGTCGAGCAAGCCCTGAAGGAGGACCCCTCGTCCGACGACGCGCATGTCGCGCGCGGCAACTTCGCCCTCCAAATCGAGAATGATTGGGCGTTGGCGGAGTCCGAATTTCTGAAGGCGCAAAAGCTCAACCCGAGCGGACTCCCCGCGCATGCCTGGTACGGAATCCTCCTGATCACGCTGGGCAGGTTTCAGGAAGCCGTTCGTGAGTTGGGCGTCGCCTCTGAGCTTTCTCCACTGTTCGTGAACGTCCATTTCTGGAGAGTGCGGGCGACTGCCTTTTCGGGAGACATCCCGGGAGCGATTCGGCTGGCCGAGGATCTGGTGTCGAAGTATCCAACCGATCGGGCCGCTCACGCGACGCTCGGACACTTGCTCCTGACCGCGGGCCGTGCGGAGGAGGCCCGACGGGAGGCCGATCTCGCTACCGGTCCGCTGGTGGGCGCCTCTTGGAGGGCGAACCGGGCTTGGCTACGGCTCCGCCTTGGAGATCGGGCCGAGGCGGAGCAGCTGGCCGTCGAATGGGGAGCCAACGTAGCGGGGGCGTACGCTCGGGCGAACTATCTAGCCGGACTCCTCGTCGCGCTCGGCCGGCACGATCAGGGACTCGCTCTGCTGGAGCAGGATGCCCACGGCGGTGAACGCTCCCTCTGGATAGATTTCCGCCAGACCGTGTTTGATTCCGTGCGGAACCATCCCAGATTCGTGGCCCTGCTCAAGGAGTTCAACCTGCCAGGCTAGTAGTCGACCGACTTGAATTGAGGGCACGAGAATCCTAGGTCAGGCCAACTCGAGATCGAGCCGATGCTTGCGTTCCGGTGAGACAATCACTTCCTGTCCGCTTCGCATGTCGAGGTATCTCGCGAGCGGTGAAGGAATCCGGATCACGAGGGAGTTCCCGGAGCGAGCAATCTTCACCTTGGATGCGAGCTCCCAGATCCCGGCCTCCTTCGCCTTGGACTCAACTCGGTCCATCGCTTCGGACGAGAGGAAGGATTCCCCGCATTCATTGCAGACCCGGGCATTGGGTAGTGTACCCCTTTCACTGCATCTCGCCGAAGACCAGTGATCTGGTGTTCCTCGGTGGTCGGTAGAGCAGGAGCTCCCTCACCGACCAGCGATGGTCCGTGTTTCCGAGCGCCATCATCGGTGAACGTCGCTCCCAGACCGCCCCGTGGGGGAGCACTCCTCGCCGATGTCGACTGCGAAGTCCTCGATGGGGGCGGCAGAGGTGATCGTAGCCGATCGACAGCCGGGCCGAGTTCAGGAAGTACCCCTTCTTCTTCGAGAACCCGAGGGTCTTGCGGACGAGACGACCGTTGTCCGCCCGGAGCTTGCCGCTCTCCCGCTCGACGAAGCTCGTGTTGATGTGAGCGCTCACCGGGCTGTCAGCGAGAAGGCGGTGCACGTCCTGCGTTCCTGCGTCACACGGGGCACGCGGACGGAGCCGCTGCGCGAACGCCTACGCCCCCGCTACCGGCATCTGGTTTTCGACCAGCAGGATCGCGATCCTCCTCCCCTTCGACGCGGACATCGACAGAGCGCGCTCCGGGCCCGCCACGCGAACGTTGAAGCTGCCGAGGTCCCCCGCGCCCACCGCGATGAAGATCGGGCCGACCGCGAAGACGTTGCCGGTCGCCCAGAGGACGAACCGGAGGAGCGCGACCTCTAGGACGAGGTCGTCGGAGTGCGACGCGAGCTGGGAGACCGAGAGGATGCCGAGCGGCTCGTGGCCAAGCGCCCGTAGGACGCTCGAGGGGGGGCGGGGCGGTGCAGGCGAGGAGGAAGACACGAGCGGTGCCTCGGGCTCCGAAAGGCAACACATCCCCACCGGAACGGGCGCTCACCGGGTCGATAGCCGGCCGACCTCCGGTTCGGCCGGCT
>DAIDCO010000076.1 GCA_027309555.1 bacterium | reverse complement strand
CCCCCCGGGCGGGGCGAGCGTGGTCCGTAACCTCGTCCGTTCGGTCGGCCCGACCCCCGCCCCCCGCGGCTCTGAGCTCGGTCGGGAACCGCCGGACCTCGCACTCTTGCGCGGCCCGGCGGGCTGGCTCGGGTTCCAGACCGCTTGGCTGCGGGGGCCGTCCGGCACGATCTCGGTCGCCCGACGGTTCCGGTATTCGGCTCCGGGGCCGGAGGAGCTCGCGCGCCGGGAAGCCGCGGTCGCCACGGCCGCCGCCGAGGCGTGGGCCGACGCGACCGGCGTCGGCGTGGTCGCCTCGCCCGGGTCAGTGGGCGCGCGGCGCGACTGGCGACGGGGTACGCTCCGCGCGCTGCCCGACGAGGCCTGGATCGCCCGGCCGGTGGAGGGCCTCGAGCCGACCGCGGAGGTACGCGCGGATGGCCCGGTCGACACGCCGGGCTTCGCGGCCGGCCACCGAGTCGTCTTCGGTGCCTCGGGCGCGGGCAAGACGACCTACCTCGCCCGAGAGGCCGCAGGTCACCTCGCCCGCGGCGGCGCGCTCGTCGTGCTCGACCTCCACGGGGACCTCGCCCCCGCGGTGACCGCGCGGCTGACGGACGCCGAGCGCGCGCGGGTCATCGCGGTGGACGTGAGCGACCCGCCGTTCCCGGGCGTCGCGGCGCTCGCGGCCGGCGCGACGGCTCCGGATCGCGCCGCCGCGCACCTGGTCGCCGCCCTCAAGCGGTTGAGCCCCGACGGCACCGACGTCTACTGGGGATTCCGGCTCGAGCGGATCTTCGACTCGTTCGCCCGGCTGGTGCTCGAGTCCGCCGGCTCGATCGGCGACCTCTACGCGCTCCTGACCGACCGAGAGCGCCGCGAGGCGGCGCGATTCGC
Source organism: bacterium (assembly GCA_027309555.1). GTDB lineage: Archaea > Thermoplasmatota > Thermoplasmata > Lutacidiplasmatales > UBA184 > Lutacidiplasma. The sequence continues at coordinate 7,216 of DAIDCO010000076.1, read as the reverse complement.
CACTCGGCGGGTCGACCTCGCTCGGTTCCTCGAGGAGCTCGAGCCGCTTTTGCGGCGTCAGCCGGACTTCCTGTGGTCGGCAGCGACCCGGCTGTCGAAGGTCGTACTGGTCCCGGCACTCACGGACCTGCTCGCGCCGGCCGACGGGGGCCTCCCGGTCGAGGAGCTGCTGCGGGAACACGGACGCTCGCTCTTCGTCCGCCTCCCGTTCGCGCTCCTCGGGCCGGAGGCGGCGGCGTTCGCCGGGACGCTCCTTCTGGCGCGGCTCTACCTAGGCCTCGCCGCCCGGCCGGCGGCGGAGGACGAGCGGCCACCGGTCCTCCTAGTGCTCGACGAGGTCCACGGCTTCTCGCCTCGGCTCGTCGCGGAGATCCTCACCGAGAGCCGGAAGTTCGGGCTTCGCGCGCTCGTCGCGACCCAGTTCCCCGACCGACTGGCGCCCGAGCTCCGCGTCGCGGTCGGAGGCTCGCTCACCGACGTGGTGTCGTTCGGCGTTCCGCGACGCTCGGCGCGCACGGTGGGCGAGTGGATCGGGCTGGGGGCCGAGGAGGCCGAGCGCGGGCTGCCCGCGCTCCCACCGGGGCACGGGATCCGCCTCGACGCCGAGACCGGCTCGGTACGCGGGATCTACCCCGCCGCGGAGGACCAGCGCACCGCCGGGGACCGTTGGCGGGCGGCCATCGGACGGACGCGGTCCGAGTTCCCGACGGCCCCTCGGCCCGACGAACGGAACCCCGACGCCGAGGAGACCACCGACCGACTGCTCCTCGCCGTCCTAGCGGCGGAGGAAGAAGGTCGACCGCTGCGCGACGAACGGGAAGGGGTCGCCGCGACCCTCGCCCTCCCGGGCCGTGCCGTGGATCCCGCGCTCCTCGCAAGCCGCTGGCTGCGCGCAGTGCGTGACGGCCACCTGACGTCGGGGTCGGGTGGGTACCGTCTCAGCATCGCCGGCGAGCGCCGGCTCGGTCTCTCCGCGCCGACGGAAGCGACCCGAGAGAGCGGCGAGCATCGGCAACTGCTCGTCCGGGCCTTCCGCATCTTCGCGCGCCGGGGGTACCGCATCGAGATCGTCCGTCAAGGGCGGTACGACACGACCCTGCCGGACGCCGTCTATCGCCAGCTCGGGCGGGGCGCCGCCCGTTCGCCTCGACACCTTGCGGAGGAGCTCGAGCGGGTCCGCGGCGGCTGGGCTTGGAAGTGCTTCGGCGGACGGGACGTCCACCTCGAAGCGGAAGTGTCGGGTGCGCTGCGGCCCGAGCGCATCCGACGGGGATGGGAGAAGGCCTGCGCCCGCGAGGCGTTCGCCCTGTTCCTGGTGGGGGACGCGAAACGGGCCCGTCGCGTTCGCACGGTCCTGAGGTCGATCGACGCGAAGCCGGACCGGGCCCAAGTGTGGACCTTACCGGTGTCCGTTCGGCCCGAGGAAAACGGGAACGCACATCGGAACGCGTAAGTCGGCGGGGCGGCTCGCCGGACTCGTGCGCCTCTTCGTCGCGATCGCGCTCGCCGCTTCCGGCGCGCCGGGGGAGGAGGCCCCCGCCCACCTCACCCTGCTGTTCCTCGGCGAGGTCGACGTCGACCGGGAGGACGCGCTCACGGCCGCGATCGCCGAAGCGGCCGCACAGACCTTGCCGTTCGACCTCTGGCTCGAGGGGGTCGGTGCGTTCCCTTCACCGGACCGGCCCCGGGTCGTCTGGGTGGGCGTCACCATCGGAGCGACCGAGGTCGTTGCGCTCGCCGAGCGTCTCTCGCGGGCGCTCGCCCGAGTCGGATTCCCGCCCGAGCGCGCCCGCTTCGTGCCCCACGTGACATGGTTCCGGGTCCGCTCGGCCGCCCAGCGCCGGCGAGCGCTCGCGCTCCTCTCGGGCGCCGAGCCACCGCCCGCGCCCCGCTCGGTCGCGGTACGCGAGATCCTTCTCAAGGAGAGCACGCGTACTCTCCACGGCGCGCTCCACGTGACCCGTGCCGCGTTCTCGCTCGGGCGGACGTCACGGGGGCCGGACTAGCCGTTCGCGGTCGCGCGGTCCGTCGCCCGCTTCCGCCACAGGTACAAGGTCGCGTAGCTGCCCCAGCCGGGGTAGTGGCGGGTCGCCCAGTCCCGCGCCCGCTTTTCGGGAGCCGTCCGCGGGACGACCCCGTAGGCGTCGAGCGCGACGCGGACCCCGAGGTCCCCGCCCACGAAGACGTCCGGCCGCCCGACCCCTCGCAGGAGGGCGTTCTCCGCGGTCCAGCGTCCCACGCCGGGAAGCTGCGTCAGGGAGGCGATCGCGGGCTCGAGCGGTCCGGTGCCCAGCGTCGCGACGCGCGTCTCCCCGAAGGAGGGGGCCGCCTCCGCAAGCCGGCCGAGCGCACGGGCCTTCGCTCCGCTGAGTCCGGCCGCGCGCCGCCCCTCGACCCCGAGCGCGCCGAGCTCCGACGGCCGCGGGACGCACGGGACCTCGACCGACCCGGCGGTGAGGACCGATCCGGCCCGGTCGAAGAGCCGTTGCTTCATCGTGTTCGCCGCCCGGACCGAAAGCTGCTGGCCGAGGATCGAGTGGAAGAGCGCTTCGTACAGGTTCGCGTCGCGGGGGAGGCGGAGGCCGCGGAACCGGCGTTCGGTGCCGCGAAGGACCCGATCCTGTCGGACGCACCGGTAGAACTCCTCGAGGCGATGGTCGAAGCTGAACAGCGCGCGGGCGGCCGCGCGGGCGGCGCCGGGTCCGATGTCGGCCCCCCACGCCTCGACCTGCCACCGGCCACGGCCCGGCTCCACGGCGAGGACCCACGGCGTCTCGGCCGGACCCCAGGCTCGGAGCAGTCGGCGGCCGTCCCCGACGAAGACGAGCGAGCGGGAAGAATACTCTAGCTGCTCCCACTCCTGCGGGAACGAGGCGAGCCGCGGCGGGACGATCGAGGTCACTGTGGGTCGGGCCACGCTCCCAGGAGACGCCGACCGTTCAAGAGAGGTCGCCGAGGAGCCCCGACCACCGTCCGGGGCCCGGTCCTTTTCCGACACCGTTAAAGGAGGATATCCCGGTCCCGGAGCGCCCGCCCGCGGGCGGGGGTACGGAATCCGGGTGAGAGCCGACCGCCGCGCTGCGGGGCACTGTCTCGGTGGGCTCGTGCTCCTCGTCGCGACCGCCCTCCTCGCGGGCAGCGGAAGCGCGCTCGCGCACGCGCACGTCCCGGGCGCCGGCACGCGCGACCTCGTAGGGTCCCGCGTGACGGGGAACGGCCTCTGCACGGGCGCGAGCTTGCCCGCCGACTACTCCGGCACGCTCACGGTCGATGGGGGCCCGCTCGCTTCCTCGGTAACCGCGCACGTCAATCTCACGGCTACGTACGACCAAGAGGCCACGGTCACGTACGTGGGGAACGGCACGCTCGTCTCGCAGAACTGCGAGACCGCGACCTCGACGTGGGAGACGAACGAGAGCGGCGGGTTCGCCGGCGCGATCGCCCTGCCGTACGATACGTGCGAGCCGGCGCCGGGAGGCGGGTCGTGGTGCACGGTCTACGCGGCCCCGTTCGCCCCGCTTTCGCTCGCCCCGACCACCCTGCCGGCCGGCTACGGTCTCTCCTCCGCCGAGTCGGGGTCGAAGTTCGCCCTCACTTGGGTCGCCGGGCTCGCCTCGGTTTCGATGCGCCCGGCCGGCCCCGACGTGGCGATCGCTCCGGGAGCCTCGAGGCTGTTCGACGCAACACCGAGGACCGCGAACGGATCGGTGAGCCCCCTTCTCCCGTCCTTCCACTGGTCGCTCCACGGGAGCGGTTTCCGCTTTGCGTCGACCCCGGTGAACGGCTCGGCGATCGTCACTGCGCCCGCGGCCGGCCGGGCAACGGAGCTTGCGGTGAACGCGTCGGCGACCGTGGGACCGAACACGTTCTTCACTCCGGTCCTCCGGCTCAACCTCACGTCGGTCGCGACCGCGGTCGTATCGGGCCGACTCGACCGCACCACGGTCGATGCGGGCCAACCCGTGGCGGCCTCCGTCACCGCGCTCGGACCCGGTGGTTATGCGTACTCGGCGGACTTCCGGCCCGGTCCGGGACTGCCGGATCGGATCGTGCCGTGCGACACCGCTTGGGCCCCGGCGGGGACCGTCACCGTGCACTGCGCGACGAACGTCACGTACTCGACTCCCGGTTCCGAGGTGCTGTCGGTCAACGTCACGAACGGCTACTCCTCGGCCAACTGGTCCTCCCCGACGCTGACGGTTCGCCCGGCCCTCGCCCTCTCGCTCCGCCCGTCCGTCCCGGTCGGCTACGTCGGCACGCCGATCCCCGTCGAGCTGGTCGCGGCCAACGGTTCCGGGGTGCTCCCGTACGTGCGGGCCTGCTTCGACCCGGGGATCGCCCCCGTGACCTGCTCCTCGTCGGCGGGCACGGCGTGGACGTTCGACCCGACCTATCTCGGTACGGGGAACTATTCGGGATCGGCCTGGGTCGTCGACGCGGCCGGCACGAACCGCTCGCTGTCCACGGCGGTCGAGGTCGTCAACCCGCTCTCGGCGGGCGGCCCCATCACTCCCTCCGCTTCGCCGGCCGCTGGGGTCCGGATGAACCTATCCGCCGACGTCCACGGCGGGGCGTTCCCCCTCGAGGTCTGGTGGAACGCCTCCGACCTCGCCCGCCCGATCGCGGTCGAGTGGGTCGGCGCGGACGGACGCCTCATCGTTCCGTTCGTCCCGCCGCTCTCGGGAACGGCCCGGGTCGAAGTGACGATACGCGACGCGCTCGGCAGCGAGGCCGCCCTGAACCTCACGCTCACGATCCTCCCGGGACCGGTGGCGGCGCTCCTCCCGATCCCCTCTCCGCCGAGCGCCCCGACCGAGGTGGGCCACCCGGTGGCGCTGGGCTGGAAGGCGTTCGACTCCGTCGGCGAACTCGTCCCGACGTTCGCGGCGTCCGTCGACCTTGTGATCGAGCGTGCCGGTGGGACGAGCGCCCCGGCCTGGGTGAATCTCTCCGGCTTCGGGGCGCTCTCCCCCTCGCCCGAGGGTTCGTTCGCCGTCCCGAGCACCGACTGGAGCGACGGGTCCCTCTACGTCAACGTCACTCCCGCGGTCGCGGGCGCTCTCACGGTGCTTCTCGAGGGTCCCCCGCTACCGGGCAACGGTGCGAACTCGAGCGCGAGCTTTCTCGTCACCCCGGACCTCACGCAATTGCGCCTTTACTCCCCGCTCGTCGCGCTCCCGGGCCCCGGGACCAACCATACGTTCTGGTACGTCGCCGACCGCTACGGTGACCCGGTGCCCGGAGCGTACCTCACGCTCCAATACCTCGACGGTGGGGTGGTCCGCGACTCCTTCGTGCCCGTGGAGTGGTCGGGGCCGAACGCGACCGGCGCCTGGGTGAACTATTCCTTCCCGAGTGGGTCGGGCGGCAGTCTCCGCCTGCTCGACGCGGCCGGGGACGTACTGCTCGGTCCGGTCGCGCTCGCGACGCCCGGCGACGGGAGCTTCGGGGGCGGCGTCGCGCTCTTCGCCGTCCTCCTCGCGCTCGCCGCCGTCGTCGGGCTGGGCGGCGCGCTCGCCGTGCGGCCACGTCGCCGCCCCACGCTCGACCTCCCGCCGAGCGAGGAGGAAGCGGCCCGTCGGCTCGTCGAGGGCCGGGCCGAGGTGGTCGAGGCGGTCCGTCGGTCGGGCACCGCCGACCGGGATGCGATCGCCGCGACGTGGGCACGGCCGGGTCCGCCCACCGACCTCGACGACTGGCTCGCGTCGCTCGTGGCCGACGGGACGCTTCGCACGGTGCCGGACCCGGAGGGCCGGTCGACCTACGCCCTCGCTCCATCGGCCCCGGAAGGCCCCCGCGTTACGGTCGACGAAGAGACGCTCGCCCGCGCCGTGCGGGCCCGCGAGGCGGCCGTTCGGGACGACGCGCCGGGCGAAGGGCCCTAAGGTCCCCTACGGGGGCGGATGCCCCACGAGGTCGTAGTAGCGGTACGCCGCCTCGCCGGCGGCGAAGCAGTACTGGATCCGCGTGAATCCCGACTTGAGCTCGGCCGCGGACGCCGCGACCCGGTCGGCGGGCCGTCCCTTGTGCAAGAGGTTGTCGAACAGCTCGGCGATGCGCTCCATCTCCTTCGGCCCCATGCCGACCCGCGTGACCTCGGGCGTGCCGAGGCGGACGCCCCCCGGGTGCTTCGGGCTCTTGTCGCCGGGAAGGAGGTTCTTGTTCGCGACGATCCCCGCCGCAGCGAGCCGGCGGGCGACGTCCTCGCCTCCGCCCTCGCGCTCGACCCGGACCGCGAGCGTGTGGGAGCGCGTGAAACCGAGGTCCGCGGCGAGCACGTCGAAGCCGCGGTCGTGCAGCGCCTGGGCGAGCGCGCGGGCGTTCTCGACCGTCCGTCGTGCGTACTCCCGCCCGAACTCAAGATGCTCGGCGAGACTGACCGCGAGCGCGGCCATCGCGTGGAGGTGATGGTTGCTCGTGACGCCGGGAAAGGCGCCGGACTGCAGCCGCTTGACGACCTCGGGGTCGTCCGACTGGCCGAGGAGGATCCCGTGCTGGGGCCCGGGGAGCGTCTTGTGCGTGGACGCGCTCAGGACCGCGCACCCCTCGTGGAGCGGGTCCTGGAACTGACCGCCCGCGATCAGCCCGAGGACGTGCGCGCCGTCGTACCAGCCCCGGGCGCCGATCTCCTCGAGCGTCGGGCGCAGCTCGTCGAGCGGCATCGGGAAGAGGAACAGGGAAAGCCCGAAGAGGCAGAGCTTGGGCCGGACGGCGCGGAGGATCTCCCGCGTCCGGGCGACGTCGATCGTCATCCGCTCGGGGTCCCACGCGTAGTAGACGGGCTTTACGCCGCGCAGTCCGAACGCGCCGAACGACGCGCTCGAGATGTGGGCCCCGTCCGCGAGCCGGCTCGTGCCGACGAGGTCGCCGGGCTCGGTGAGCGCCTTCAGCACCGCGAGGTTCGCCACGGTGCCCGACGTCGGCCGGACGTCCGCGAAGGAGCAACGGAAGAGCCGGCGGGCCAGCTCGAGGCAGAGCGTTTCGATCTCGTCGACCTGCTCGTTCCCTTCGTAGTAGCGTTCGCCCGGCAGCCCCTCGGCGTATCGGGAGTGGAGGTCGCTGATCAGGAGCTCCTTTGCGTACGGGGAGAGGAGGTTCTCGCTGGCGATGAGGGGGATCGACCGCTCGAAGCGGGCGGAATGCTCCTGAGCGAGCGTGCGGACCCGCCCCACCGCCCGGGCCATCTCCCCGGCGGCCGGCGGTCCCGCGGAAACCC
>DAIDCO010000075.1 GCA_027309555.1 bacterium | reverse complement strand
ACCGGACCCGTCACCTGCAAGAGAAGGGTGGGTCAGTAATTTCGAGAAAGATGGGTGAGGAGTTTCGGGAACCCACATCGGATCCATCGGCGTCCACCGAGATCCCGTATTCGAATGCCGTCGCCTTCTCGTAGACCTCTTTCGCGGCGTCGGGTCCGTGGGGAGGGTTCCTCCCCGCGTCGCGGGACACACACGTCTCGAGCGATACCTTGAGTGTGATGACCACGTGAGGGAACGGAAGGCGAGCGAGGAGATCGGACAGGGCGGATTCCCAGTAGAAGTTCCCGTCGAAGATGACCGGTATCCCCCGCCGGAGGGGCGGGTTCGCTCGCTTGATTGCGATACGATTCGCCCGGAGGAAGCTCTTCTCGGAGATGTAGCCCTCCTCCCATTCCTCGAGGCCGTACTCCACTAGGATCTGGTCGATGGCGATGTGTTCCCCGCCGAAGAGCCGCGTGAGACGGCGAGAGAGCGTGGACTTGCCGGATCCGAGGGGGCCCCGGATCACGACGTAGAATCCCATGGTCCCGGGGCTCGCCTCTCGGTGACCCGACACGGGCTCAAACCAACTTCGGGGCTCCGGGGCCGATGGCCGATGCGCCCGGAGGCCGAATCCACTGGAACCCTCTCGCACCCTTGTATGCGACGCCGGGAGCCGTTCTCCCGGAAGCTCCTCGGCCGCGCCACCTCCGCCCTCGAGTGGCGGGTCGGTGGCGTGCCCTATCGCTCGCCGCAACGAACCGTTCCGTGGCGCCGGGGGTGGACCTCTCCGAGGCGTCCCACCGTCCTGAACGCGAGCCCCCCCGTATCGTCACCGGTCGGTACGCGCAAGTACTTCGGGGTACTATGCTACCGAGGTTTCCGATGAAGTGGGTGACCCGCGAGAGAGCGCGCGTGGACCGCATCGCCTGCCCGTGGCTGATCCGCAGGTTTGTCGACCCGGCGGCCGAGTTCCTCTACGTCCCCGGTGACCAGGTCATCGAAACCGCCCGGAAGGTTGGCGCTATCCCGTTCGATTTCCCGGGCGTCGAGCTGCATCACTACGAGGAAGACGGCAAAGAGTTCGTCAGCTTCGACGCGATCATCCGCAAGTACCGTTTGACCGATCCGCCGCTCGCGGAGCTCGCGCGGATCGTTCGGGTCGCGGACGGAGGGCACGGCACGGCGCCCGAAGCCGCCGGCCTCGAAGCGGCCGCGACCGGGTTCCGCCTCATCGCCAAGGATGATCTCGAAAACCAGCGGTTGCAGTTCCCCCTGTACGACGCGCTCTACGAGTACTGCAAGTGGAGGGTGGAACGCGGCGGGACCCTCGAGCATACCGGTCCGTAGCGGTGCCGCCCCCGGGTCCGTAGAGAGCGCCGAGGTCGTCGGTCGGGCCGCCGAGCGGAATCCGGATCCCTGCCCTCTGCGCGACCCCGACCCTAAGGAACCCGAGTGAGCCGGTGGATCGGGAACCAACCCATGCGACCCCCCCGGCTCACGACACCAGAGCCCGGCGCCCGGGAGGTCGGGCTCGATGCATCCGAGCCCTTCGTTCCGCGCGGAGGTGAGCGTGGTCGTGTCGTATCCGATCCGAACCCGGGCGCGCCCCTCCTGCGGGGTCCGGCAGTCTCGGGGGACCCAGCCGGCGTCGCCGCAACGATTGTCCAGGGGCACGAACGCCGGCCTCGTTCCGCTCTCGACGTCACCGCGCACCGCCACGGACTCGCCGGGACGACCCCTGAGCGATGGACCGCTGAGGCCGGCGAAGTAGTCACGGGGGAACGCTCCCGTCGCACGAAACCGCGGTCCCGGCTTGTAGCGCGGCGTTTCGAACACGCGGTCCGAACCACGCCTACGCTACCGAAGGATAGGCCCTACGCGCGGGGTTGCGGCACGGCGTTCCTCCCCCCTTGGGAGCGGGACGTGGGCCCGTCGCGGACCGGTCCCGGAGGACGGGGACCGCCGCTCCCACCCGAGGCGGGTCTCCCTCGTGCGCCCGACGGTTACTCGCATCGATAGCCGACCCCCGTCGTGGGCGGGGATCGGGGCGATAGCGGCGGGCCCTACTCGACGTACGTGAGCCACGAGTTGTAGGCCGGGTTGCGACCGTGCGTCGCGTCGTCGTACCGCTGCTGGAGCCGCCGGACGATCGGATAATCTCCCGTGCCGATGGGACGGCCGTCGACTTCGCGGATCGGTGTGATACCCGCGGCGGTGCCGGTGTAGAAGAGCTCGTCCGCGGTGAACAGCTCCTCTCGCGTGAAATCGGTACGCTGGAAGGGAAGGCCCTCGTGCGCCAGGAACTGGATGACGGTATCTCGGGTGATGCCGCGCAGGATCCCCGAGCTTGCCGGCGGGGTGCTCACGATGCCGTTCTTCACGCGGAAGACGTTCTCGCCCGGGCCTTCGGCCACCATCCCGGCGGAGTTGAGCAAGATCGCTTCGTCGTACCCCCCCACGACCGCCTCCATCTTGGCTAGCGCGCTGTTCGCGTAGTTCGCCGCGCACTTTGCCTGCGGCGGTAGCGACCGAGAGTCCATCCGTACCCAGCTCGAGACCGTCGCTCGCACCCCGTGTTCGACCCCGGCCGCGCCAAGATAGGCGCCCCACTCCCACTCCCCGACGGCGACCTGCACCGGACTCTTCGTCGGGTCGAGTCCCATCTCCCCGTACCCGGAGAATGCGATCGGCCGCAGGTACGCCGCCGTGACCGCGTTCGACCGAACCACGTCCACGCAGGCCTTGGCCATATCGGCGCCCGAGTACGGGAGCCGCATTCGGTAGATCTTCGCGCTGCTCACGAAGCGGGCCAGGTGTTCCGGGAGACGGAAGATCGCCGGACCGCGCGGGGTGTCGTGACAGCGGATCCCTTCGAAGATCGAGTAGCCGTAATGGAGCCCGTGGGTGAGGACGTGAACGTTCGCGCTTGCCCAGTCGACGAGCTTGCCGTCCATCCAGATCTTCTTGAGCGCGCGTATGCCCACCATGAGGTCCTGACCCCGGCGCCAGCACGTTCACCGCGTGATTTAAGCGATTGTCAAGTGCGGCTGACCCCCGCTTCATCAACTCTCCTCGGGCTCGTTGCCACTGGAGTGGCGTATGATCGAGATCCGCTTCCACGGCCGGGGTGGCCAGGGGGCGGTCGTCGCGTCCGAGCTCCTCGCCCAGGCCGCCTTCCTTGATGGGAAGCAGCCTCAGAGCTTCCCGTTCTTCGGGGTCGAGCGACGCGGCGCTCCCGTCACCGCCTACACGCGAGTCGACGAGCGACCGGTCGGCCTTCGGACCTCGATCACTGCGCCGGATGCCGTGGTGGTCTTCGACCCGGGGCTCCTCGCGTCGGAGTCGGTGACGGACGGACTGCGGTCGAACGGGCTCCTCCTCGTCAACACGCCCCGCCCCCCCGAGAGCCTCGCAGCGCCGCCCGGAGTTCGACGCGCCGCGGTGGACGCTACCCGCATCGCCCTCTCCCACCACCTGGGCACTCCCATGTTGCCGATCGTCAACACCGCGGTCCTCGGCGCGCTCGCCCGGGCCACCGGGGTCGTCTCGCTGGAGTCGCTCCGACGGGCGGTCGAGCAGTTCGTGCCGGCGCGGCCCGAGGAGAACCGCCGGGCCGCGAGCGATGGTTACTCCGAGGTGAGGGCGGTGGAAGGGACCGGGTCGGCCACCGTTTCCGGGCCGAAGGCCCGGCCCCCTGCCCCCCGCCTGCCCGAGGGACCGATCGCCTCCGTGTCGAGCGAGACGATCCACACGTCGGCCTGGCGGACGTTCACTCCCGTGATCCACCTCGACCGGTGCACGAAGTGCAACTTCTGCTGGAAGTTTTGCCCGGACGCCGCCATCGAGTTCGATGCGAACGGCTACCCGGTGCTGCGGCTCGCCTACTGCAAGGGTTGTGGGATCTGCGCCGCGGAGTGTCCGCCGAAGACGATCGAGATGGTCGCGGGGGCCTAGCGGAGGTCGTCCATGACGTGGAAGGTCCTATCGGGGAACTACGCCCAGTCGTACGCCGCGCTCCTCGCCCGGGCCCAGGTCGTCTCCGCGTATCCGATCACTCCCCAGACCTCGATCGTCGAGAAGATCGCGGAATTCGTCTCGTCCGGCGAGATGGACGCCGAGTTCGTGAAGGTCGAGAGCGAGCACTCGGCGATGCAGGTCGTCATCAGCGCGGCGGCCCTCGGCGCACGGACGTATACCGCCACCTCGAGCCAGGGCCTTCTCCTGATGCACGAGCTCCTCCACTGGGCCTCGGGGATGCGGGCTCCGATCGTGATGGGAGTGATCAACCGGGCCGTCGCGCCCCCGTGGAATATCGGCGCCGACCACACCGACACGATGAGCCAGCGGGACACCGGCTGGATCCAGCTCTACGCCGAGAGCAATCAGGAAGTGCTCGACACCGTCCTCGAAGCCTACCGTCTCGCGGAGCATCCCGAAGTGCGCCTCCCCGTGATGGTCACGGAGGACGCGTTCTACCTCTCGCACACGGTCGAGCCGGTCGACGTGCCCTCCCGGGCCGACGTCGACCGGTTCCTCCCTCCGCGCGAACCTCACGCGGTCCTGGTTCCGGGGGAAGCGACCCGCCTTGGCTCGTTCACGGGACCGGACCATTACGTCGGTTTCCGCCACCAGGTCGGGGAGGCGATGGAGCGCGTTTCGAAGACCCTCGCCGGGGTCGAGGAGGAGTTCCGGGAGGTGTTCGGGCGGTCGCACGGTGGGGCGCTCCCTACCTACCGGACGGACGACGCCGAAGCGATCCTTGTCACGATGGGCACGTCGACGACGACCGCCCGTTCGGTCGTGGACGAGTTGCGCAGCGAAGGCCACCACGTCGGGCTCGCCAAGCTGCGGCTCTTCCGCCCGTTCCCCGACGAGGAGGTCCGTGCGCTCGCCCGGCAGGTCGACCGTATTGGGGTCGTCGATCGTTCCTATACGTTCGGCCGGATGGGGCCGGCCGCGACCGAGGTCAGCGCAGCGCTGTACACCGCGCCGCATCGGCCCGAGCTCACGAGCTTTCTCGCCGGCATCGGGGGACGAGACGTGACCCCGGAGGAGGTGCGACGGATGTTCGAGACGCTGCTCTCGGCCGCGCCGCCGAGGACGCACTGGGAGGACCTCGAGGAAGCCGAGGAGATGAGAGTCCATGGCTAAGCTCACGATCCCGGCCCAGGAACTGATGTGGGGCGGCCACTCGGCATGCCCCGGATGCGGCCCGGCGCTCGCGATGCGCTTGCTCCTGAAGGGGCTCGGCCCGCGCACCCTGGTCTCGATCCCCGCGAGCTGCTGGACCGTGATCGCGACACCGTACCCTACCACCGCGCTCCGCGTCGGGGTGCTCGACAACGCGATCGAAGCGACCGGCGCATCGATCTCGGGATTGCGCGCGGCCGCCGATGCCCTCGGCCTCGAGAACGTGAACATCGTCGGATTCGCGGGCGACGGGGGGACCGCCGACATCGGCCTGCAGGCGTTGAGCGGCATGCTCGAGCGCCGCACGAACGCGATCTACGTGATGTACGACAACGAGGCGTACATGAACACGGGCATCCAGCGCAGCGGGGCGACCCCGTGGGGAGCCTGGACGACGACGACGCCGGTCTCCGCCGCGGTCCACGGCAAGCCCGAGCCCAAGAAGGACATCATGGGCATCGTGCTCGCTCACCGACCGGCGTACGCGGCGACCCTCAACCCGGCGTTCCCCGAAGACTTCGACCAAAAGGTCGAGCGGGCGCGCGCCCTCGTGGGGCCGCGATTCCTTCACCTCTTTGCCCCCTGCCCTCCGGGATGGAAATTCGACTCCTCGCAGACGATCGCCCTCGGGCGCCTCGCGACCGATACCGGGGTCTTCCCGCTGTACGAGGTCGTCGACGGCCGGCTTCGCATCACCCGCAAGACCGGCGGGCTGAAGCCGGTCACAGAGTACCTCTCGGCCCAGGGTCGATTCAAACACCTCTCCGCGGACGACATGGCCCAGATCCAGGCGCAGGTACGGACCGACTGGGAGCATCTCCAGAGTCGGGAACGCGAGGACCTCGGTCGGGTGCACTGAGGTCGGCTCCGCGTTCCCGACGCGTTCGGGAGAACGACCTAAATAGGGCATCCTCCTGTGCCGCGCCGCAGCGGGGTAGGGTAGTCAGGAAAACGGCCGGCCCTGTCGGCCGTCCTGAAATCCCGACGGGCTCATAACCCGTAGATCCATGGTTCAAATCCATGCCCCGCTAGATTCTACTCTGGCGGACGCCAACGCCCGAAACGCGACCACGGAGCACCCCGCCGCGACCGGACTCGAGCGAAAGTGGAGTATCGCCCGCAGGGTCCGCCGCACTCCCTCGATCGCTCTCCGAACGTAGCCGGTTCCGCGGCCCGTGCGGTCGCGGGCGCCCTCTCCGAAGAGCAACCCCTTCCCGCGGAGTCCGGGCCGGATTCTGGGATTGCGCCAAGGGCTTCGGAGCTTGCGCCAAAAGGCAGGTGGCAGGGTCGGACGTGGCCAGGTCTGATGGCGAGCCTACCCGGTCCCGGACGGCGTGCGGAGGCCGGATTTTCCCCGGAGGCCGGGTCGCCCCTTTCGGGGCCGCTCAGCTACCGCTCCGCCCCGCCCAACCTTCCCCGGGTGCGGGGGCTATTCTACGGCCTCTTCGGCGCGTACCTCGCGGCACTGGTCGGCGGAATGGGCTTCTTCGTCATCCAATGGAGCCACCCCACCTCGGTCGCCCTCTTCGCGGTCCTCTCTGCGTTGTTCGTCGGGAGCGCCTACGGCCTGGCGCGACAGACGGTCGCCCTCCTGAGCCGGAATGGCGAGCTACCGGCCCTTGCCCGCCTCGAACGAGCCCCCACGGTGGCGGTCCTCTACGCGACGATGAACGACGTCGTGCCGGAGTGTCTGCGTGCGATCCACCAGGACTACCCGGTGGACGTCTACGTGCTCGACGACTCCCGCGAGTCGGCCGCCCGGGCGACCGTCGACGAGATCGCCCACGAGCGCGGGTTCACGGTCGTCCGTCGGCCGGAGCGCCGTGGGTTCAAGGCCGGGGCGATCAACGATTGGTTCGCGCAGTACGGCTCCCGCTACGACTACTTCGTCCTCCTTGATGCCGACTCGTTCCTGCCCGCCGACTGGGTCCGTGAGGCACTCGGGTTCGCCGAGCATCCCGGGAACGCCCGGGTCGCCGTCTTCCAAGGCCTGATCAATATCTGGAACTTCGACACTCGGTTCGTCCAGACCCTCGCGCCGATGGCCCGGGTCGGCCAGTTCGTCTGGGAGTCACGGCTCGCCAACGCGCTTGACGTGGTATTCTGCTACGGACACAACGTGCTGGTCCGATCCGGGGCGGTCGCCGAGGTCGGAGGGTTCGTCGAGGGATACGTGTCGGAAGACTTCGCTACGGCGGTCGCGCTCGCGGACCGCGGCTGGCACTCCCGCTTCGTGCCGCTCCACACGTACGAGGCGATGCCCGAGAACGTTCGCGGGTTCATCAAACGACAGAACAAATGGACCCGAGGGGCGATGGAGTTCCTGGAGTTCTCCCGCCGGTCTCACGTGGGCCCGGCGCGGAAATTCCATCTGCTCCAGACCCCTTGGAGCCACTTCACCAACCTGCTCCTACCGGTCGGGATGCTCCTCACCGTCTACGGGTTCGCCTCCACGCCAGCCTCGGCTCTCGCGTTCCTGGGGCACCTCCGGACGAACCCGGTCGGAACGCTTTGGGGGATCTCCCTGTTTCGCTACTTGTTCGTCGTGGGAGTACTCGCGACGATCCCGACCGTGCTCGTGTATCGCGCATGCGGGGTGGGCTGGGGAACCTACTGGCGCCACCGGTGGTTGAGCGCGGCCGTGAGCGCGGTATCGCTCCCGTATGAGGCGCTGAGCATCGCCGCCTACCTCTCGCACCAACTTCGGCCCGTCCCGGTGACCCCCAAGAGCGAGGCGCCGCTCCACTTGCGCGAGGTCGTGCGCATCGCCCGATACTCGCTCGTACTCGAGGGGGCGCTTCTCGTGGGCCTCGTGCTCGTCAACCCGCTCGCCACGGTGTTCAACGCGCTCTGGCTGGTGCCGATGCTCTTCTCGCCGCTGGTGATCCTGCGGTTCTCGGGGCCCCCTCGACCCGAAGAAGGCCCGCGGAGCGTCCCGGTCGGCGCCGAGGAGGTCGCAGCCCACGAGCGGCGGGAGCAGGCGGTCCACGCTTCGCTCCTGCGGATCCGGTCGACCGGAACGCTACCGGTGGCGTGGAGCGTCGTCGCCGTCCGCTAGACCACGGACGGAGGCGCGGGGTGCGTCTAGAGTTCCGACGTCATCGCGTCGGAGGTCCCCTTGGCCTTGGCGGTGCGCCGTCG
>DAIDCO010000074.1:7936-8385 GCA_027309555.1 bacterium | reverse complement strand
GAGTTCCACCGCGCTGCGGTCGCGAGCTGGTCGCTTCTGCCGCTCGGAGCCGATGGGGCCTGGGAGCGGCGCGACGACGAGATCGACCGGGAGGCGTGGTACATCCAGCGGCTCGCGGCGATCCGTCTCGGGGACGGGACGGGCGGTGCGCGGGTCCTCGGAGCGTGGACCGTCGCCCGCAGTCTCGAGCGTATCGCCGACCACGCGGCGATCCTCGGCGACGAGGGTCGGCGGCTGGTCGACCTCCCCCAGGGTGCTGGGCCCCTCACCTCCCTGCGCCAGTTCCACCGCCAGGCGATGGACCATCTCGAAGGGGTCCTTGCGGCCGGCGACGGCGCGACCGCGAACGACCTTCTCGACACGGGAGAGGCGCTGCTCGCCTCAGGTCGGACGCTCTCCGACCGGCTGCTTCCCGCGGTGAACGGCGGCACGATGCCGCCGGGGGGGCG
>DAIDCO010000074.1:0-7926 GCA_027309555.1 bacterium | reverse complement strand
CCCCCCCGCGACCGCCGCGGCGGTCGCCCGTATCCTGGAATCGATCGGGCGAACGATTGCCTACGCGGAGGACATCGCGCAGGTCGTGCTCGACCGGTCCCTGCCCGTGGAACGGGCGGTCCCCGCGGTGCCGTTCCGCGACGTCGCGATGCCGCCCCCGGCCTAGACCGAGCGGGGGCGGACGGGCGGCGAGCCGTTTTCCGCTGCCACCGTTCCGTGCCGGTGCCCCGAGGTACGATGCTCCCCCACCGGCCGAAGCCCCGAGACGCCCGAGTCGTGGTCGTGCGTCACGGGCCCGCGGAGCTGCGCGACCCCGTCCGGTGGCCCGACGACGACCGACGGCCGCTGACCCCGAAGGGGCTGCGCGAGACTCGGCGCGCGGCCCGCGGGATCGCGCACCTCCTCGCCCCCGGGGCTCACATTGCGACCAGCGCGGCCGACCGAGCGCTCAGGACCGCCGAGGCCGTGCGCGACGCGCTGGGGGGCACGCGACGTCGCGTCGAGACCTGGCCGGAGCTCGGGACCGGGCAGCTCGCCGAGCCGATCTTCCACCGGCTGCGCGCCGCGTTCCGTCCGGGCTGGGAGTTCGTCCTTGTCGGCCACGAGCCGACCCTCGCCGAGTTTGTCGGTCTCGCGCTCACCGGGGACGGCCTCCCCGTCGCCCGCCTCGGGAAGGGCGGGGCGGCCTGCCTCGAGTTTCCGGCGGCGCTGCGGCCCGGGGCCGCTCGCCTCCTCTGGCTGCTTACTCGGAAGCAGCTCGAGGCGATGGCGGAGTGAGGCGACGCCGCCGCGGCCGGGAGGCGGACCTCGCGCCCGGTCTCTCGTGTCCGTAGAGCGGCGCGACGAGCCGTTGCACGTCCGCGTGTACCTGCTCGATGGTCCGGTTCGCGTCGACCCGGCGGAAACCGTACTCTCCCGCCATCCAGTCGAACTCGCGGGAGAGCCGGTCCTGATAGAGGAAGAAGCTCTCGAAGAGGTCGCGGGAGAGGCTCAGGTCCATACCGCTCTCCCAGTAGTCGAGCGAGCCGTACTTCGATATCGAGCGGTGCAAGAGGATCTCGGGGCGGGCCTCGAGGAAGACCACGAGGTCCGGCCGCAGCGCGAAACCGTAGAGCTCGCGGGCCCACTCCCGCGACGCCCCCCGCGCGATCGCGCGCGCCATGAGCGTGTAGATGTACCGGTCGGCGAGGACCGTCGACCCCGCCGAGAGCGCAGGGATGATCTTGTTCTCGAGCTGGTCGGCGAAATCCACCGCGTAGAGGAGCGCGAGCGTGGTCGCCCCGAGCGTATGACCCTGCTTCGCCCGGTCGATCTCGGCGCTCACGAGGTCCGATCGCCGGAGGCCGGTGTCGACGACCGCGTGCCCTTCGACCTCGAGATGGGTCTTGAGGAGCGCGACCTCCGTGGTCCGGCCCGAGCCGTCCGCCCCCTCGATCACGACTAGCTTGCCCGGCAGCGGCTCGGTCGGCATGCCGGGCAGCCGGGTACCGTACGTTCTACCCATCATGCATCAGCCTCGCGACCGTGGGGAAGTTCTCGAGCATCGGTCGCAGGTTCTCGCGCAGCTCGGCCTGGATCGCCTCCACCGTCCGCGTCGCGTCGACGACCGTGAACCGGTCGGCGACGGCGAGGCGGTCGTACTCGCGCTGGAGCCGGGACTGGAAGCGCGCGTAGCTCTCGGGGAGATCGTCCGAGAGCCCGAGGTCCATTCCAGCCTCGTAGTAGCTGATCTTGAGCCGGGAGGCCAGCTTGCGCTTCAGGGTCATCGCGACCGGGACGCGGAAGTAGAAGACCCGGTCCGGCCGTGGAGCGAACGAGTAGATCGTCCGGACCCACGCCGGGTCGCAGCCCCGGGCCGCGTCCCGCGCGAACGCCGTGAACGCGTACCGATCGCAGACGACGAGGTAGCCCGCCCGCAAGGGGGGAAGGATCTGGCGGTCGAAGCGGTCCGCGAAGTCGACCGCGTGCAACAGCGAGAATGTCGTCGGCGTGAGGAGACCTTTCTTCTTGCCCCGGCGGATCGTGCTCGAGACGAGCTGGGAGGAGTTCCACTCCGTGAAGAAGACCCGGTGGCCCCGAGACTGGAGCCACTTCCCGAGGAGCGCCGCCTGGGTCGACTTCCCGCTCCCGTCGAGCCCCTCGAAGACGAGGAGACGGCCCGGGAATCCGTGAGGGCGCGCGGGGGCATCACGCATCGCGCAGTCGGACCTCGAGACCGAAGACCCGCTCCATCGGTTTACGGACCTTCTCCGCCCACCGTAGAGGGAGGGCCGTACCGGCAGAGGCAGAAAAGCTCAGCGCGACGGACCGTCCTCCTCCGAGCGCAAACCGCGGATGCGCCGGGGCGAGGACCTCGGCGACCTCGAGGATCGCGCCGAGCTGAACGGCGAGCTCGAGGTCCGGCGGGCGGATGATCGGAAGGTAGCCTTTCTTCCACTCGGAAGGCGGGGACGCCCCCTCGTGCAGGTACGTCGCCATCGCCGCCAGGAGGACCTCGCGCTGGTCGAGCCCCCAGATCGGGTAGTTTTGGACGAGGTAGGCTGAGTGCTGGGCATGGTTCCAGAGGTCGATCGAGAGGCCCGAATCGTGCATCCACGCCGCCACCTTGAGCGCGAGCGACTCGCTCCGCCCCGCGTGGAGGCGCGGCCGGAGTGCTTCGAAGAGCGCGTTCGCGGTCTCCGCGACCTCGCGGCCGTGGTCGAGGCGGAACGCGAACGATCCCGCCGCGGCCGTCGCGCTGCGTTCGGCGAGGACCTCGGCCGGCGCGGGCAGCGACGCCCCGATCGCCTCGAGGACGATCCCTTCGCGGACCCCCGTGCCCGACACGGTCAACCGGTCGGACGCTGCCGCGCGGAGGAGTTCCCCGAGGACGGCGATGCCGCCCAGGATGACGTCGGCCCGATCTCCTCCGATCCCCGGGACCGCCCGGCGCTTGGCCGTCGGCATCTCGCCGAGCAGCTCGCCGAGCGCCTCGATGTCGTGGTCGTAGAGGGGATAGCCGTGCACTCGGCGCACCGGGTACTCACGGAGCTCGATCGCGGCGCGGGCGAGCGAGCGCACGGTCCCACCGATCCCGAAGAGACGGTACCCCTTTCCTCCGAACGCCTCCACGGCCGACGTAAGGGCGACCCGCACGTGCTCCCGCAGCTCGTCCCACTCCCGCCGCTTCGGGGGGTCGTGCTCGAGGAACCGCTGCGAAAGCCGGAGGACCCCGAGCGGCAGGCTCACCGAATTGCGGAGCGCTCCGTCACGGACCTCGGCGAGCTGGAGCGAGCCGCCGCCCAGGTCGACCACAAGGTCGTTCGAGAGCTCCCAAGCGCTCGCCACGCCGAGGTAGTCATACCGGGCCTCCTCCGTTCCCGAGAGCACCCGGAGGCTCAGCCCGGTCGTTCTCTCGACCTCCCGAACGAACTCGGCGCCGTTCGGCGCGTCGCGCACTGCGCTGGTCGCGACCGCGAGCGTCCGGGGGATCGCGAGGAACTCCAGGGTCTGGGAGAAACGTCGGGCCGTTGCGAGGCCCCGTTCGATCGCCTCCGCCGCGAGCTTCCCGTCGGTCCCCGGCCGCGAGCCGAGCCGTGGCACGTCCTTCGACTCGTAGATCGCCCGAGCGGTCTCCGCTGTGGTCTCGAAAACGACCAGTCGGGCGGTGTTCGAGCCGATGTCGACGACCGCGAGCAAGGTCGGCGAGCGGGCACCGTTCCGCGGTCGCTCGACAGAGGCACGGCCGCGATCCACGAGCAGGCATCCAAGTCGCCTCTAATTATCCTCGGGTCGAACCGGCGGCCGGCGCGCCTCTTCGGGCTGGGCTTAGTACTGCCGGCACGTGGGGTCGGGAAGGACCATGGCCGAGGCTCGGGCTCGGATCTCCCGGCGGGAGGGCCCCGAGCGTCTCCGCGCCGAGCTCGAGCGGCTGCTCCGTGAGGTCGGACACGAGGTCGCGGAGGTCGTGGGGCATCCCCACCCCACCGCGGCCGGCCTGCATCGGCTCCACCGTGACCTGCGCCGAGTCCACCTCGGCGCCTCCCTCTGGGAGGAGCTGCTGACCCCCTCCGAGCTCGCCCGCGTCGCCCCCCTCGACCGCCGCGTCCGGCGACTCGCAAAGCTCGTCGGCCAAGTACGGGACCGCGACGTAATGGTCGAGCTGCTCGCCGGTGTCGAGCACACGGTGCGCGCCGGGCGCGAGCGCGAGCAGTTCGACCGCTACCGGAGCCGCCTCCGCGACGATGCCCATACCGGCCGAGAGCTCCTGCGGGCCCGGCTGCGCTCCGAAACGGAAGCCGGCCTCTTCGAGGCCCTGGGGGCCGCACTCGGCGGTCACCTGCGCCGCTTCCCATCCGCCCACGTCCCTCGCCTCCTTCGCGAGCAGCATAGCCGGCTGCACAGGAGGCTCATCGTGGCGCATCGGAAAGCTCGGCGACGACCGTCGATGGACCGGCTTCACCGGCTCCGGATCCGGGTTCGTCGCTACCGTCAGCTCTCCGATCTCGCAGGGACGATCGACCCGGCCGGGGTACGGCCCCCGCTCGGGCCGCTGCGGCGGCTCCAGCAGGAGCTCGGTCACCTCCACGATCTCGACGTCCTTTTGCTGGGGTTCGACCCGGGGCTCCGTCAGAGCCGCTGGGGAAGAGCACTGCGCGCCGAACGTCGTGCGCTGCGGCGCTCTCTCGCGGAGCGGCTCGAGACAGCTCGGCCGCCACGCCGGGCTCTTGCCCGGACCGACCGACCGACCTAGTCTCGCATCCGCGGTCTCATTAACGCGAACGTCTCCGGGAGTTCGTGGCCGCGGCACCGGGGACGCTCTCGTTCGCGGTGCGATCGGCGCTCGGGGAAACGGGCGCGCTCGGGGCCACCGTTCGCCAGCTCGCCCGACGGGTCGAAGATACCCCGGGCCGTATCGAGGCGGTGCTGGACACGCTCTCCCGGCGCGGCGACGTCCTTCGGATCGGTCGCGGCCTGTGGATGCTGAGCGCGTACGAACGCCTCGACGGCCGATCGGACTTCGTCGATCCCCGCGCGTTCGTGGAACGGTTCGAGCAGGAGAGTGGGGTCTCCCTCGGACGGTACTCGGGCCCCATTACCTTCCGGTCGAACGAATCGCTCCCCGTACACCGGTGGTGGCCGTACGTGCAGGGCTACTCCGCCGAGTTCGTCGCCGGCGTGCTCGCCGAGCAGGGCGTCGGCCGCGGAAGCACCGTCCTCGACCCGTTCGCCGGCAGTGGCACGAGCCTGGTGGAGGCGCGGCGCGCGGGCGCCCGTGCATGGGGGACCGAACTCCTGGCCCCCGCGGTCCTCGCCTCGCGCGTGAAGACCCACCTGGAGCTCGTTCCGTCCCACCTCGCGGCGGGGGCCCGACAGTTCCTCGTCGCTGCGCGTCGCCGACGCCCCGGCCCGCTGCCCTTCCTGCGCGAGACCCGCCGACAGTTCTCCCTCGCCGCCCTCGGCGAGCTCACCCGGCTGCGGGACGCCTTACCCCCGGAGGGGTCCCCGGTGGCCGACGCCCTGCGGCTCGCGTTCGGCCAGATCCTGATCCCGGCGAGCCGGCTCCACCGGTCGCCATGCCTCGGCTACGACCGGCGGGCGAGAGAGGATGGGCCCGGCCCTTTCGAGCGGTTTCGCGCCGCGGTACGCGAGATGACGGAAGACCTCGGCGTGGTCCGGGCCGAGCGGGTCCGTCTCGGACCCCCCGCCACCGTTCGGCAACGGGATGCGCGGGACGGAGGCTGGCCACAGCGCTCGGTCGACCTCGCGGTCACGAGCCCTCCGTACGTCAATGGGATGGACTACGTGATGAACTACAAGGTTGACCTCGCCTGGCTGGGTTACGCCCGCTCCTACGGCGACCTTCGGGCGCTCCGACGCGTCGAGGTCGCCTGCGACAATCTTCCCCGGAGCGAGACGGCGGCGTACGTCGCGATCGACCACCTCCCGGACCCGTGGCTCGCGGAGATCCTTCCCCGCATCCGCGAGAACATCCGGCGCAAAGGGACGTACCGCCGGGACGACATGCACGCGGTCGTCCACCGGTACTTCTCCGACATTGTGCCGGTCCTCGCGGACGTTCGGCGGACGCTGGTCCCGGGCGGACGGTTCGTGGTGGTCGTGGGCGACTCCCTGCTCGCCGGGACGTACGTGCCGGGAGACCTCCTGCTCGCCCGAATCGGCGCCGCGCTCGGCTTCTCCATCGTCTCGGTCGAGGTCGCCCGCTCTCGTCGGAGCGGTCAGCGCCGCAGCTTCGAACTGCGTGAGTCGGTCGTCACCCTGGCGCGCCCGAAGTCCGCCGGCTGAGCGGCACGTTCATCGGGGCCGGCGGCTCTCCTCGACCCGGATGTTCTGCCCGGTCTGCGGCCGTGCGATGAACGGCCCGAGCTTGCCCAAGGTAGCGTACCCCATGTTCATCTGCCCGCACGACGGGGTCGTCTACGACCGTCGTCGCGACGCCTGGCACGGGCTCCCCGAGGTCGAGGGAAAGCTCTGCTGTCCGGTCTGCGGCGGTGCGATGGAGCGAGAGCCGAAGGAACCGCCCCATCGGATCTTCTTCTGTTACCAGTGCGGCACCACGTTCGACCGGGAGCGCGGCACGTGGTACGGCCTCGCGTACCATCAGGCCCCGACCGGCTGACCCGGTCGGAGCGGAGCCTCCCGACGGACGCCGCCTGCGCTTGGAAGGAAACCCTTAACGGGGGCGGAGACGCGTCGGGGATCGGGAACGGGGAGCGATGCCCGTGCGGGATAGCGAGCCACACTTCTTGGAGCCGCTCCTCGGGATCGTCTTCGACCTCGACGGCACGCTCGTTCTTTCCCAGCACGATTTCCGACGGATGCGCGCCGAAGTGATCCGGATCGCCGAGGCGCACGGTGTGGTCCCGGGTCACCTCTCCGTCCAGGAGCCGATCCATCGCATCGTCGAGGCCGCACGCGAGGAGCTCCGGACGGGGGGCGCGCCGGACGGGATGCTCTACCGCTTCGAGGCCGAGTACCAACGGCGCGTCGACGCGATCGAGCTCGAAGCGCTTCCGCGCACCGTACCGCGCCCCGGCGCGGTCGAGCTCCTCGGGGCCCTGCGATACCGGGGATTCCGCCTCGGGCTTCTCACCCGCAGCTCCGAGACGTTCGCGCGCCAGGCGCTCGGACGGACCGGCCTCGACCCGTACTTCACCTACCTGCGGAGCCGCAGTTCCCCCGGCCCGGCGAAGCCCGCACCCGAGGCGCTCTTGCTCTTGCTCAAGGAGATGGGGGTGCCGCTCGACCGCGCGCTCCTGGTCGGAGATCACCTCATCGATGCCGAGTGCGCCACGCGGGCGCGGGCCCGGTTCTACGCCGTGCTTCCCGACCCGTCCGAAGGGACGGCAGCGACGATGACGAAGGATCGCTTCCTTGCCGCGGGCGCGTCGGCGGTCGCCCGGGACTTGCCCGAACTCGCCCGGCATCTCGACGTCGCCTCGCCCCCGCCCGCGTGAACCGACGTCCCGTCAGAGGTACTCGGCGTAGGCGTGGATGACCGCGCGCTCAGCGGTCGCCCATGCTTCGGGGATCTGGTTCCAGCCGTTGCGCAGGTCGCCGACGCAATAGAGTCCGGGGATCGGGGAGCCGTTCTCCGCGGAGAGGGCCCGACAGTCCTCGTCGGTCACCACGTAGCCGTCCGGGTCGAAGGCGCATCCGAGGGATCGCGGGATCGTGTCGTGCATGTCGAACCAGCCCAGCGCGCTGAATCCCTTGTCGTAGCTGCGCCGGCTCCCGTCCGTGAACCGGACCCCGAAGCGCTTCTCGCGGATCTCGTCGAACTCGGAGGGCCGCAGCGGCCGGCAGCGCACGAAGATGGACAGGGGGAACAGCGCGTCCGGCTCGTCGCCATCCCCGACCCCTGCACCGACGCCCGTGCCAGCGACCTCCTCTGGCACATCGAATACATCCAGTTCCAGCGCAAGC
>DAIDCO010000073.1 GCA_027309555.1 bacterium | reverse complement strand
GACGAACAGCTCTGCCGCGCTTCGGACGGGTCGCTCGTGGGGGCACGCAGATCCCTCGGGCTCCGCAACCGGGTCCGGTTCATAACCTTCGCACGCCGGGAAAGGGCCGACCCCCGGCGGAACCGTTTTGCGCGTCGGTCGCCTTCTTCGGCCATGACCGTGTCGCCCCGCAAGCGGGACGTCCTCTCGATCTCCGATATCGCCGGCGATCTCCCCGAACTGCTCCGCCGGGCGTCCCGGCTCAAGGCCGAGCGGAAGCGGGGGGCCCTCCGCCCGATCTTGCGCGGACGCCACCTTGCGATGATCTTCGAGAAGCCGTCGACGCGCACTCGTACGTCGTTCGAGGTGGCGATGAACGACCTCGGAGGCCACGCTCTCTACCTCTCCTCAAAGGACCTCCAGCTCGGTCGGGGCGAGACGATCGCCGACACGGCGCGGGTGCTCTCGCGGTTCGTCGACGCCATCTGCTACCGGGCGTACCGGCACGCCGATATGGTTGAGCTCGCCCGGTGGGCGACGGTACCGGTCGTGAACGCGCTCGACGACCTCGAGCATCCCTGTCAGATCGTCGCGGACCTCCAGACGATGCACGAACGCTGGCGCGGCCGCTTCCGTGGCCACCGCCTGGCATGGGTCGGGGACGGCAACAACGTCCTCCATTCGCTCCTCCTCGGGGCCGCCGCCGTCGGGCTCGACCTGACCGCAGCGGTACCCTCGGGGTACGACCCTCGGCCGGACCTGATGGACGCCGCGCGGAAGCTCGCTCACGGTACCCGGGCCCGGATCGAACTCACCCATGACCCCCAGGCGGCGGTCCGAGGGGCGGACGCGATCTACACCGACGTGTGGGTCTCGATGGGCGACGAAGCCGAGAAGGCCGCGCGCGAGACCGCCTTTGCCGGTTTCCAAGTGAACGCCGCCCTCCTTGATCTCGCCGCGCCGACCGCGTTCGTGCTGCACGACCTCCCGGCCCACCGGGGGCAGGAGATCACGGACGACGTCCTCGACGGTCCCCGCTCCGCCGCGTGGGACCAAGCCGAGAACCGCTTGCACGCGCAAAAAGCGATCCTCGAGCTCCTCCTCCGGCCCCGCGCATCCCCGCGTCGCCGTCGGTGAGCGGTCGGCCGGGGCGGCTACGGCCCGATGGCGTTCTCCCACCGTGACCGTCGGGTCCAACGATCGGTGGCCCGAGGCCTGATCGCCACGACGGCCGGCGTCGTCGGCCTGACGGTCGCTACGCTCCTCGCTCCGGACCCCTGGCTCGGGCTCCTCGCACTGGCGTTGCTCGGGGCGGCCGGCTTCGCGAGCCTCTTCTGGGGGCACACTCTGGTCGCTCAGTACGCCGCCGACACGCGCCGCTACCGGGAAGGGTTCCCCATGGACGGATTCGCGCGCGCCGAGCTCGGCAGTCGCTTCGGCCTCGACCGACCGGTCGGACACCCGACCGGGCAATCGCCCCACAGCCGTGCCGCGGCGCGGGCCAGCCGGTCGGCGGCGAGCGGCTCCTCCGAGCGCGAACGGAACGACCGATAATCACGCCGGAGGGACGGTCTCGGGGTCCGCACGCAGTCGGACCTGGAGGAGGCGCTCGAGCTTGCGCACGAGGGCATCCGGGGGATGGAAGCCCCCCGATTCGATCTTCAACACGACCGACTTCTTCTCGTTCAGCTTCTTGCCGAGCTCCTCGGGGGTCCACGCCCGCGCCTCACGGGCGGTCCGCACGCGCTTGGCCCAGTCGGGCGCGAGCTCCATCTCGCCGATCTCCCGGTAGAGGTCGCGCTCCTCCATCCGCCGGGGGCCCCCGGCAGGGCGAGGCGGCGGTGCCGGAGCCCGCGAGCGGCCCGGGGCCGCCTTAGCCGCGGCCAGGACCGGCGGGGGGTCAAGCGCCTCCCCGAATCGGGAACACTCCGCGCACAGGTGGAGTACCGACCCCTCCACACGGACTCGGCTCGTCAGCTCGCTGTCCTTCCCGCACATTTCACACAGCATCGGATCCTCCTATCGGTTCCACGTTCGGCGCGTCCGTCGTCGCGCCTCCATTCGGCGTTGTCCTTCGGCGAACCGTTCCTTCTCCTGCTCGCTCGCGAGGGCGAGCGGGGGGACCGGAACGGGCCGACCGACCGAATCCACCGCGACCATCGTCACATACGCCTCGCCCACCAGGCGGGGCGCACCTCCGGCGAGCGCCTCGGCACGGACCGTCACCCACACTTCCATCGACGAGTGTCCCACGTAGGTCAGCTCGGCGTCGAAGTCGACCACCTCGCCCACGTGGACCGGCTGGATGAAGTCGACCCGGTCGAACGACGCCGTGACGCAGTTGGACCGGGCATGGCGGGTTGCAGTGATGTACGCGACGCGGTCGACCTCGCTCAGGATCTGGCCGCCGAAGACGTTGCCCGTGAAGTTCGCGTCCGTGGGGACCATCAATCGCACGACCGAGGCTCGGCTGGAGGCCACGGAGGCGGGCGAAAGTTCGAACGTCGTCATCGGTAGGAGGAGGAACGACTCCGCTGACCTGCCCACCCCCTAAATGCATTTCGCCGGGGACTCCCCCGCCCGGGTCGCCGAGGTCAACGCCCACCGCGAGGTCGGCGACTAAACCGGCCGGCGGCGAGAGCGTTTCATCGCCTCTCGCGGGTAGGAGGATACGGGTCGGAACGCTCCTCGAGCCGAGGCGACTCCAATGCCTGCACGAACATCGAAGAAGCGCACTCCCGAGCGACCGTACTTCGCCAGCATCGCGGTGGTGGTCTCCGACACCCAGCGGGCCCTGCGCTGGTACACCGAGACCCTCGGGCTCGAGGTGATCGACCAGATGGACCACTGGGTGACGGTCGGCCGGAAAGGCAAGGAGGGGAAGATCCACCTCTGCCAGCCAATGGAAAGCGAGCCGAAGCAACAGCTCGAGCCGGGCAACTCGGGCGTCCTCATCGCCCTTCCCGGTCGGGACTTCGCCGCCGCGTGCGCGCGCCTTAAAGCGAGGGGCGTGGAGTTCTCGGTCGACCCGACGGTGGAATCCTGGGGCACCTACGCGATGATCCGCGACCCGGATGGGAACGAGCATTGCGTGATGCCGGCCCCCTAAGGAGCGGCCAGGTCCGCGGCCGAAGCGGGCCGTAGATACAGCGTGCGGCCCGGCCGCAGTCGCGCGATGGCCCGGAACCCCCGCGCGCGGAACGTCGGGTCGTCGGCATCGCCACGCGCGAGCGGTACGGTCACCAGCGCGAACCCGCCCGGCCGCAGGACACGCCAGGTCTCATCGACGGCGGGGGGCACCGCGTCGTCCGTCATGCAGCAGAGCACCCCCAACAGCAAGACGACGTCCACCGACCGATCGGGCAACGGGAGCCGCACGGCATCCGCTACGACCGGATCGAGAGGCTCCCCTTCTTCGGGCCGGACCCGTACTTTCGCGAGCATGCCCACTTGTGGGTCGAGGACGAGGCACCGGCGGTACGTCCCGCGCGGCGCGCGACGCTCCGCCTCTTCTGCCCCGACTCCCGACCCGCCGCCTACATCGGCAAGAACGCTCCGGAGCGGGACGCGATCATCGAGCAGGGAAAGGATCCGCCGGATCCGACGGCGGCGCCACGGCAGCCGGAGCATCCACGACCACGCGACCCGACCCGGCAGCGGGGGCGGCCAGACGACCGTGGGAACGGGAGGCCGTGCCCGCGCGGGACCCCGAGGTGAAGGCGGTACCGAGTTCGACCGCATTCCGGTTCCCCGCCCGGGGCGCTCGCCGGCCACCGGAAGCGGCGCGGAGAGAGCCCTCGCCGTTTCACCGAGACAACACCTATATAGGGGTACCTTTTGGCCGCGCGCGGAGTCCAAGGCACATGGCACAGAAGCCCCACCTCAATATCGTCTTCATTGGCCACGTAGACCACGGCAAGTCGACCACGGTCGGCCGGCTGCTGCTCGATACGGGCTACATCCGCCAAGAAGAGATCGACAAGTTCCGCGCGGAGGCGGAGGCGAAGGGGAAGGCGACGTTCGAGTTCGCCTGGGTCATGGACGACCTCAAGGAGGAGCGCGAGCGCGGGGTCACGATCGACATCGCGCACCGGCGCTTTGACACGCAGAAGTACTACTTCACCATCATCGACGCCCCGGGTCACCGCGACTTCGTGAAGAACATGATCACGGGCACGAGCCAGGCCGACGCGGCGGTGTTGGTCTGTTCCGCGGCCGAAGGGGTCCAGGAGCAGACCCGGGAGCACATCTTCTTGGCCCGGACGCTCGGCGTCGCGCAGCTCATCTGCGCGATCAACAAGATGGACCGCCAGGAGGTCAACTATTCCGAGGCCAAGTACAACGAGGTCAAGGAGGAGCTGACGAAGTTGCTCAAGAACGTCGGGTTCAAGGTCGCCGATCAGGTGACGTTCGCCCCGATCTCGGCGTTCAAGGACGACAACATCAACAAGGCGAGCCCGAACATGACCTGGTACAAGGGCCCGACGCTTCTCCAGGCGCTCGACAACCTGAAAGTGCCCGAGAAGCCCACGGAGAAGCCGCTGCGCCTTCCGGTGCAGGATGTCTACACGATTACGGGGATCGGCACGGTCCCGGTCGGCCGCGTAGAAACCGGTCGTCTCAAGATCGGCGACAAGATCGTCTTCCTGCCGAGCGGCAAGTCGGGCGAGGTCAAGTCGATCGAGATGCACCACGAGGCCGTCCAGGAAGCGATCCCGGGCGACAACATCGGCTTCAACGTTCGCGGGATCGACAAGAACGATATCCGACGCGGCGATGTCGCCGGCCCGGTCTCGAACCCCCCCACGGTCGTCGAGAGCTTCACGGCGAACATCCAGGTCCTGAACCACCCGAGCGTGATCACGGTCGGCTATACGCCGGTCTTCCACTGCCACACGGCCCAGGTCGCCTGCGAGTTCACCGAGCTCCTGAAGCGCCTCGATCCGAAGACGGGTCAGGTCGCCGAGGAGAACCCGCAGACCCTCAAGACGGGGGATGCCGCCGTGGTGAAGATCACGCCGAAGCGCCCGCTCGTCATCGAGAAGTACAAAGAGTTCCCCCAGCTCGGACGCTTCGCGGTCCGGGACATGGGACAGACCGTGGCGGCCGGCGTGGTCGTCGAGGTCAAGAAGCGCGAGTAGGCCGTTTCGGAAGTCGCTTCGATCGAGGGGAGGGACTATCGATGGTTCAGAAGGCCCGGATCTCTCTCTCCGGCACCGATTCCCGAAAGGTCGACTCGATCTGCAAGCAGATCCGCGAGATCTCCTCGAAGACCGGCGTGGCGATCGCCGGCCCGATCCCGCTCCCCACGAAGAAGCTCAAGGTGCCCGTCCGCAAGGGCCCGGACGGTGGGGGCACGAGCACGATCGACCATTGGGAGATGCGGATTCACAAGCGCCTGATCGACATCGACGCCGACGAGCGCGCCCTGCGTCAGGTGATGCGCATCCAGGTCCCGGACGGCGTCAACATCGAGATCGTCCTCACCGGATAGGCGTGTGTTCGCTCCCGGGGCCGGCCGATTCCTCGGGCCGGTCGCCGTGGGGGCCGGGGCGGCCGCCGTCGTGGGGACTTGGGGGCCCTGGGTCCCCCGGCTCGAACCGCTCGGCCTCGCGGCGGCCCTCGCCGGTCTCTTTGCCTTCTTTGCGGTATTCTTTCGCGACCCGCGAAGGGTCCCGGGCGCCGGGATCGTCTCCGCCGCCGACGGACGCGTGCGGGAAGTCACGGTCGAGGGCGACCGTCTGCGGATCTCGGTCTTCATGAACGTCACGAACGTGCACGTGAACCGCTTTCCGATCGCCGCGACGGTCGAGGCCGTGACGACGGCGGGTGCGGGCCACCGGCCTGCCTATCGGGTCGAGGCCCGGCACAACGTCCAGCGCGCCTATCGGCTGAGGACGGGCCTCGGCCCGGTCGAGGTCGTACAGATGACCGGCGTGCTCGCGCGGCGTCTCGTCGCGTTCGTCCGACCCGGCGACCGCGCTGCGAAAGGCGCTCGTCTGGGGATGATCGTCCTCGGTTCGCGCGTCGACGTGCTCCTGCCGCAGGCGCGGGTCGAAGCGGTCGTGGAGGTGGGGACGCGGGTGCGAGCGGGCGTCACTCCCATCGCGCGGGAACGGCCGTGACGGACCGCTGGCGGGTCTACGCGAACTTGGCCACCCTCGCGAACGCGCTTCTGGGGGTCGGCGCGATCCTCTACACCCTCGCGGGCAACAAGCTCTGGGCGATGCTCCTGATCGCGAGCGCGATCGGCTTCGATGGCCTCGATGGCCTGTTCTCCCGCCGCAGCCCCGCCGGCCCGAGCCGGTTCGGGCGCATCGCCGACTCCGTCGCGGACGCCCTCACCTTCGGCGTGGCCCCCGCGTTCTTAATCGCGGTGCACACCGGTGACGTCTCGCTCTGGCAGCCGTGGGCCGGAGCGTCGCTCGCGCTCGCCCTGGCGTATCTCGTCGCGGCGCTCGCCCGGCTCGCGTACTTCACGGCTCGGGCGTTCCAACACCCGTACTTTCTCGGCATCCCGACCCCCCAGAGCGCGCTCGCGCTCGTGGTCATCCTCCTCTTTCACGATACGCCGGCGTTCCAAGGGGTCGCGCCCCTGGGACTGCTCGTCGGCGTCGCCATCCTTGCCGTGATGATGGTCCTGCCGGTCCCCTACCCGAAGGTCCGCCGTGGGAGCGCACTCCGTCTGCCGATGGCGCTGACCGCGGCGGCCAGCGCGTTCGTACTCGTGCCGCTGCAGTTCCAACCGGCCCCGGGCTCGGGGCTCTACCTCGTTGCCGAGGCGGCCGCGTACGCCTTCCTCCTCGGGGTGGCGAGCTACTATGTGGTGGGACCGTTCACGGTTCCCCGACGTCGCCCCGCAGCGGACGGCGCGGGCCCCCCATGACCTCGACCCGACCGACCCATCGCGCCCGGCTCTCGCCTCGGGAAGCGCTCCTCTTCGAGGCCGGTATCAAACTCGGGGGCATTTTCCACCAGTACCTCGGCACCCCGGTCTCTCCCCGTACCGCGGGGCCGCTCGCCCGCGCGATCGAGGAGGCGGTCGGGCTCCAGCCGTTCGTCGTCGGGGTCCGCGTCGACATCCGCCCTGCCCGGGGGGGACCGGTCGGGCGGGGTCGGTTCGGGTACCGCTACCTCGTGGCCGAGATGCTCGAGGTCACCGTCCGGCTCGCCGACGGCCCGGTGGAAGTGGAGGCCCGGCTCGAGCACCGACCCGAGCTCCGTTACCCGCTCATGAGCGTCACTCGGGCCGGGGCCCGTCGCGCCGGAACGCCCGGCCGGGGCCGCCGGGCCCGCTGACCCGGCTTAGCTTCGCTGTGCGACGGGGATGTACGGCAGGTCGACCGCGCCGACGTACTTCGCCGTGGGACGGATCAGGCGCAGGTCCTGGTACTCCTCGAGGACGTGCGCGGTCCAGCCCGCGACCCGGCTCGACGCGAAGATGGGCGTGAACAGGTCGTGGGTGATCCCGAGCAGCGAGTAGATCGACCCGGAGTAGAGATCGACGTTGGGGTAGAGGCCTTTCTCGCGATGCACGACCTCCTCGAGCTTGCGCAAGAGCTCGTAGTAGTGGAGGTCCCCGGCCGCTTCTCCGATCCGTCGCGACCAATCGCGGAGGATCGTGGCGCGGGGGTCCTCGACCTTATAGACGCGGTGCCCGAAGCCCATGACGCGCTCGTGGCGGACCAGCTTGGCGTGGACGACCTCGTCGACCCGGGTCGGAACGCCGATCTCGTCGAGCAGCTCCATCACCCGCTCGTTCGCGCCGCCGTGGAGCGGGCCCTTCAGCGTGCCGATGGCGCTCGTTACGGCGCTGTAGAGGTCGCTCAAGGTCGACGCGGTCACACGGGCCGCGAACGTGGAGGCGTTGAGCTCGTGGTCGGCGTGGAGGATGAGAGCGACATCGATCGCCCTCGCCTCGAGCTCGGTCGGTTCGCGGTCGAGGAGCGCGTAGAGGAGGTAGGCGGCCTGCGAGAGCTCCGGCCGGACGGCTAGCGGAGGAAGTCCCTTGCGGCGCCGGTGGAACTGGCCGAGGATCGTCGGGAGGACCGCGGTGAGTCGTTGCGCCCCCCCGATCGAGCTCGCGCCGGGTCGCGTCTCTTCCGGCTCAAAGAATGCGAGCCCGCTCACCGCGGTCCGTAAGATGTCCATCGGGTGCGCGTCGGCCGGCATCCGATCGACCTGCTCCTGCAGGCGATCCGGGAGCGCGCGGAGGGTGCCGAAACGCTCCTTGAGGTCCGCGAGCTGCGCCGCGGTGGGAAGCCGACCATACCAGAGCAGGTAGGCGACCTCCTCGAACGTCGAACGGGCGGCGAGGTCTCGGATGTCGTAGCCCTGGTAAATGAGCCGACCCTGCTTGCCGTCGATGAAACAGATCCGCGACTCGAGCGCGACCACGTCCTCAAGTCCCCGTTGCACTCCTACCGGCTCTGCCATGACCGCCGTCCGCGCGGGCGCGCAGCGGGCGGGAGGTTATGGGGTTTTTGCGGCGGAGGGCCCGTCGGTCGGGCGGG